>NZ_CP097800.1:5982500-6282500 GCF_000612545.2 Streptomyces sp. PCS3-D2
ATAGGCGATGGGCCCTACCGGGTTACTGACCTTAGCCAAACTCCGAATGCCGGTAAGTGAGAGCACGGCAGTGAGACTGTGGGGGATAAGCTCCATGGTCGAGAGGGAAACAGCCCAGAGCATCGACTAAGGCCCCTAAGCGTACGCTAAGTGGGAAAGGATGTGGAGTCGCAGAGACAACCAGGAGGTTGGCTTAGAAGCAGCCACCCTTGAAAGAGTGCGTAATAGCTCACTGGTCAAGTGATTCCGCGCCGACAATGTAGCGGGGCTCAAGCGTACCGCCGAAGTCGTGTCATTGCAGCAATACTCCCAACGGAGGCTGTGATGGGTAGGGGAGCGTCGTGTGCCGGGTGAAGCAGCAGCGGAAGCTAGTTGTGGACGGTTCACGAGTGAGAATGCAGGCATGAGTAGCGATACACACGTGAGAAACGTGTGCGCCGATTGACTAAGGGTTCCTGGGTCAAGCTGATCTGCCCAGGGTAAGTCGGGACCTAAGGCGAGGCCGACAGGCGTAGTCGATGGACAACCGGTTGATATTCCGGTACCCGCTTTGAAACGCCCAATATCGAATCAGGCGATGCTAAGTCCGTGAAGCCGTTCCGGACCCTTCGGGGAATGGAAAGTGGTGGAGCCGACGAACCAGACTTGTAGTAGGTAAGCGATGGGGTGACACAGGAAGGTAGTCCAGCCCGGGCGGTGGTTGTCCCGGGGTAAGGGTGTAGGCCGAGGGGTAGGTAAATCCGTCCCTCATGAAGGTTGAGACCTGATGCCGAGCCGATTGTGGCGAAGTGGATGATCCTATGCTGTCGAGAAAAGCCTCTAGCGAGTTTCATGGCGGCCCGTACCCTAAACCGACTCAGGTGGTCAGGTAGAGAATACCGAGGCGTTCGGGTGAACTATGGTTAAGGAACTCGGCAAAATGCCCCCGTAACTTCGGGAGAAGGGGGGCCATTCCTGGTGATGAGTCTTGCACTCTGAGCTGGGGGTGGCCGCAGAGACCAGCGAGAAGCGACTGTTTACTAAAAACACAGGTCCGTGCGAAGCCGTAAGGCGATGTATACGGACTGACGCCTGCCCGGTGCTGGAACGTTAAGGGGACCGGTTAGTGACCTTTCGGGGTTGCGAAGCTGAGAACTTAAGCGCCAGTAAACGGCGGTGGTAACTATAACCATCCTAAGGTAGCGAAATTCCTTGTCGGGTAAGTTCCGACCTGCACGAATGGCGTAACGACTTCTCGACTGTCTCAACCATAGGCCCGGTGAAATTGCACTACGAGTAAAGATGCTCGTTTCGCGCAGCAGGACGGAAAGACCCCGGGACCTTTACTACAGTTTGATATTGGTGTTCGGTTCGGCTTGTGTAGGATAGGTGGGAGACTTTGAAGCATCAACGCCAGTTGGTGTGGAGTCGCCGTTGAAATACCACTCTGGTCGTGCTGGATGTCTAACCTCGGTCCGTGATCCGGATCAGGGACAGTGTCTGATGGGTAGTTTAACTGGGGCGGTTGCCTCCCAAAGGGTAACGGAGGCGCCCAAAGGTTCCCTCAGCCTGGTTGGCAATCAGGTGTTGAGTGTAAGTGCACAAGGGAGCTTGACTGTGAGACCGACGGGTCGAGCAGGGACGAAAGTCGGGACTAGTGATCCGGCGGTGGCTTGTGGAAGCGCCGTCGCTCAACGGATAAAAGGTACCCCGGGGATAACAGGCTGATCTTCCCCAAGAGTCCATATCGACGGGATGGTTTGGCACCTCGATGTCGGCTCGTCGCATCCTGGGGCTGGAGTCGGTCCCAAGGGTTGGGCTGTTCGCCCATTAAAGCGGTACGCGAGCTGGGTTTAGAACGTCGTGAGACAGTTCGGTCCCTATCCGCTGTGCGCGTAGGAATATTGAGAAGGGCTGTCCCTAGTACGAGAGGACCGGGACGGACGAACCTCTGGTGTGCCAGTTGTCCTGCCAAGGGCATGGCTGGTTGGCTACGTTCGGGAGGGATAACCGCTGAAAGCATCTAAGCGGGAAGCCTGCTTCAAGATGAGTATTCCCACCTCCTTGAGAGGGTAAGGCTCCCAGTAGACGACTGGGTTGATAGGCCAGATGTGGAAGCCCGGTAACGGGTGGAGCTGACTGGTACTAATAGGCCGAGGGCTTGTCCTCAGTTGCTCGCGTCCACTGTGTTAGTTCTGAAGCAACGAACAGTTGCTGGTTTCTAGAGCTAGAACACATAACTACAGAGTGTGCTTGTTCGCTCGAAACCGATAGGGTTTCGGTGGTCATAGCGTTAGGGAAACGCCCGGTTACATTCCGAACCCGGAAGCTAAGCCTTTCAGCGCCGATGGTACTGCAGGGGGGACCCTGTGGGAGAGTAGGACGCCGCCGAATAATCTTTCAAAGGACCCTTGGTCCAGCGTTCAACGCTGGACCAAGGGTCCTTTTTGTTTTTCGCTTCTTTACGCCGAAGCGCGGCCACGGGTTGGTTGCGCGAGAATGACTAGCGGTACCCCGAAGACAGGAGTCACACCCATGTCCAACTCTCCCGACGATCGTCCGGAGCGCGAGCCTCGTCGCAACGACGGCGGTGACAGGGGCGGCTACCGCGGGGGCCGTGACGACCGTGGCGGCGACCGTCCCCCGTTCCGTCGTGACGACCGCGGGGGCCGGCCGGCCGGTGGTGGCGGTGGAGGCTTCCGCCGCGACGACCGCGGTGGACGTCCCGCCGGTGGCGGCGGTGGCTTCCGGCGCGACGACCGGGGCGGGGACCGTCCGTCCTACCCCCGCCGTGACGACCGTGGCGGGGAACGTGCCTCGTATCCGCGTCGTGATGACGACCGTGGTGGCTACCGGGGTGGCCGTGACGACCGGGGTGGGGACCGTCCGTCCTACCCCCGCCGTGACGATCGTGGCGGGGAACGTGCCTCGTACCCGCGCCGCGACGACCGCGGTGGCGACCGTCCTTCGTACCCGCGCCGTGACGACCGGGGTGACCGTCCGTCCTACCCGCGTCGTGATGACGACCGTGGTGGCTACCGGGGTGGCCGCGACGACCGCGGTGGCGACCGTCCGTCCTACCCCCGCCGTGACGATCGTGGTGGGGAACGTGCCTCGTACCCGCGCCGCGACGACCGCGGTGGCGACCGTCCTTCGTACCCGCGCCGTGACGACCGGGGTGACCGTCCCTCGTACCCGCGTCGTGATGACGACCGTGGTGGCTACCGGGGTGGCCGCGACGACCGCGGTGGCGACCGTCCTTCGTACCCGCGCCGTGACGACCGGGGTGACCGTCCGTCCTACCCGCGTCGTGATGACGACCGTGGTGGCTACCGGGGTGGCCGCGACGACCGCGGTGGCGACCGTCCTTCGTACCCGCGCCGTGACGACCGGGGCGACCGTCCCTCGTACCCGCGTCGTGATGACGACCGTGGCGGCTACCGGGGTGGCCGCGACGACCGCGGTGGCGAGCGTCCCTCGTACCCGCGCCGTGACGACCGGGGCGGGGACCGTGGAGGCTTCCGTGGTGGGCGTGACGACCGCGGTGGCTACCGGGGCGGCCGCGACGACCGCGGTGGCGACCGTCCCTCGTACCCGCGCCGTGACGACCGGGGTGACCGTCCGTCCTACCCGCGTCGTGATGACGACCGTGGCGGCTACCGTGGTGGCCGTGACGACCGCGGTGGCGACCGTCCCTCGTACCCGCGCCGTGACGACCGGGGCGGGGACCGTGGAGGCTTCCGTGGTGGGCGTGACGACCGCGGTGGCTACCGTGGTGGCCGTGACGACCGCGGTGGCGACCGCGGCTACCGTTCGGACCGCGACCCCGTCAAGCGGCTTCCGATCGACGAGGACGTCACCGGTCTGGAGATCGACGCCGACGTGCGTCAGGAACTGCTGAGCCTGCCCAAGGGCCTGGCGGAAGAGGTCTCGAAGAACCTGGTCATGGTCGCCCGTCTGATCGACGAGGACCCCGAGCAGGCCTACGCGTACTCGCGCATCGCCCTGCGCCTGGCCTCCCGTGTCGCCGCCGTCCGCGAGGCGGCCGGCTTCGCCGCGTACGCCACGCAGAAGTACAGCGAGGCCCTGGCGGAGTTCCGTGCCGCCAAGCGCATGACCGGTTCCGTGGAGCTGTGGCCCGTCATGGCCGACTGCGAGCGCGGTCTCGGCCGTCCCGAGCGGGCCCTGGCCATGGCCGGCGAGCCCGAGGTGCAGAAGCTCGACAAGGCCGGCCAGGTCGAGATGCGTCTGGTCGCGGCCGGCGCCCGGCGGGACCAGGGGCAGCTCGAAGCCGCCATCGTGACCCTGCAGAGCCCCGAGCTGGCGTCCAGCGCCGTCCAGCCGTGGACGGCGCGCCTGCGGTACGCCTACGCCGACGCCCTGTTGGCGGCCGGTCGTGAGGACGAGGCCCGTGAGTGGTTCGGCAAGGCCCTGGAAGCGGACAAGGACGGGTCCACCGACGCTTCCGACCGTCTCGCCGAGCTCGACGGCGTCGAGTTCGTCGACGCCGCGGACCTGTCGGACGACGAAGAGGACCTGAACGAGGACCTCGCCGAAGGCCACCGGGAAGAGGACGACCAGGACGACGAGGACGACGAGGACGAGGACCCGGCCGAGATCGCCGCGGCCGAGCGCGCCACCGACGTCACCGAGTACTACGACGAGGACGACGAGGAGTACGAGCCGCTGGAGCAGTCCGGGGCCGACGCCGACGTCCGGGGCGACAAGGCCTGAGCCACTTCGGCTCCGGCGTAGCGACGCAGAGGAGAAGGGCGGTACCCCGAACGGGGTACCGCCCTTCTCCGTGTCCGGGCGGGCTCGGCTCAGCCCAGTCCGCGCAGGACCAGGCCCGTGGCCGGCTTCGGGCCGAAGGACGTGGACTTGCGGGGCATGGTGACCCCCTGGCGGGCGAGGTCGCGCACGACCTCCTCGCGTACGGGATGCAGCAGGACGGCGGTGCCCCCGTGCCGTTCGGCCATGGCCACCGTGGACGCGGCGTCGTGGATGTAGGTGATCTGGTCGGGGGCGTCCGGGACGTGCCAGAGGGCGTCGAGCAGCGTCGCGTGCAGCACGGTCGCGTCCAGCCGGCGCCAGGCCTCGGGGCGGTCGTGGCGGACCGTGCGGTCGAGGAGGTCCAGGTCGGGATCGGTGACCAGATGGAAGGTGCCGTCGCCGGCGAGGAGGAAGGCGTTGCCGCGTTCCGCCGCGTCCGAGAGGGCGTCCAGCGCGAGCGGCAGCGGCCCGTCGACCGGGCGGACCCGGAAGTGGCCGGCGACGGCGGCCAGCGCGTCCGCGACCGGGAGGCGGCGCAGCATCCGGTGGATGGCGCGGACCTGGAGCGGGTAGCGGGCGGTGTCCACGAGGAGCACGAGGCCGAAGTCCCACGCGGTGGGCGAGCCGTGCTCCTCCTGGAGGCGCAGGTAGGTCGCCCAACGGTGGTGGCCGTCGGCGATGAGCGCCTGACGGTGGCCGAGATCCGCTGTGACGGTGGCCAGTTCGTCCGGGTCCGTGATGGCCCAGAGGCGGTGCTGGAAGCCGTCCTCGGTGGTGGTCGACAGCAGGGGCTCGCGCTGGGCGGTCCGTTCGACGACCGCCGCAGCACCCGCCCCGGGGTCGTCGCCGCGGTAGGTGAGCAGGAGGGGTTCGAGGTTGGCGGAGGTGGCCCGCATCAGGCCCGCCCGGTCGGTGACCACGTCCGGCATGACGTCCTCGTGGGGGAGGACGATGCCGGCGTCGGCGGTGGACAGGGCGAGGGCTCCGATGACGCCGCGCTGGAGCAGCCCGGCCCGGCGCTGCTCGTACACGTACAGCGCCGGCTCGGGGTCGGCGGACAGGACGCCCTGGGCGAGCCAGTCCCGCAGCGTGCGCGCGGCCTGTTCGTTGCGCGCGGCCGGGGTGCCGGCCTGGGGGAGGATCAGGCGGACGATGTTGTGCGGGTCGGCGGACTCGAGGTGGTCGACTCCGTCGGGGCGCACGACCACGTCGTACGGCGGCGAGGTGACGGCGGCGAGGCTGCCGACACGCTCGGGGACATAGCGCAGGCCATGGAACGGGATGAGGCGCAGCCCGTGGTCCGCGGTGCCAGAAGTGGTCATTGGTGCATGGTAGATCGGGTCTCTCCATGCGGGATGATCGGGGCAGTAGGGAATCGGACACGATCGATCTCACAGGGAGCGGCCAGAATGACCCGGCAGATCAGGACCAGTCCCGCGGCGTGCGACCAGAGCTTGCACCAGGCGTACGACACCGCTCTCCTGGACCTGGACGGGGTGGTGTACGCGGGCGGGCGGGCCATCGGCCACGCCGTGGAGTCCCTCGCGGCGGCCCGCGCCGACGGCATGCACCTCGCGTACGTCACGAACAACGCGCTGCGGACCCCCGAGGCCGTCGCGGAGCACCTGGGCGAGCTGGGCATCCCGACGGACGCGGCCGAGGTGATCACCTCGGCGCAGGCAGTGGCCCGGCTGATCGCCGAGCAGGTGGAGCCCGGGTCCAAGGTGCTGGTGATCGGCGGGGAGGGGCTGCGGGTCGCGCTGCGCGAACGCGGCCTGGTGCCGGTCGAGTCCGCCGAGGAGGAGGGGCTGGCGGCGGTCGCACAGGGCTACGGCGGTCCGGACCTGGCGTGGGGCCGGTTCGCGGAGGCCTCGTACGCGATCAGCCGGGGCGTGCCGTGGTACGCGTCGAACACCGACCTGACGATCCCCGGGGCGCGGGGCATCGCGCCCGGCAACGGGGCCGCGGTGCAGGTCGTACGGATCGCCACGGGCGCGGAGCCCCAGGTGGCGGGCAAGCCCCTGCCCCCGATGCATCGTGAGACGGTGCTGCGGACCGGGGCGAAGCGGCCGTTGGTCGTCGGGGACCGGCTGGACACCGACATCGAGGGCGCCTTCAACGGGGAGGTGGACTCGCTGCTGGTGCTGACCGGGGTGACCGACGCGGAGCAGCTGCTGCGGGCCGAGCCCCGGCACCGGCCGACGTACGTGGACCGGGACCTGCGCGGGCTGCTGGCCGGACAGCCGGAGGTGGTGCCGGCCGCGGAGGGATTCCGGTGCGGAGGCTGGACGGCGGTCGCGCTGAACAGCGGTGTGCTCGAACTGCGCGAGCACGACGAGGGTGGCGACGGCGACGGGGGCGGCGGGGGAGCGAAGGGTGTGGTGATCGGGGACGGCGGAGCCGGCCGGGACCCGCTGGACGGTCTGCGGGCGCTGTGCGCCGCGGCCTGGACGGCCGCCGCGGAGGACGTGTGCACGCTCGACGCGGCGAAGGCGCTGGCCAGGCTCGGTCTTTGAGGCCTCCGGAAGCCCACTCCGGGTGCAGGCTAGGCTAACCTAACCTGCGTGTTGGTTGAGAGTCCCCCCGAACCCGGGCCGCGCACGGTGCCCCCGCCGGACACCGTCGCCCGCCCTCGCCATGCCGCGCGTGCCGCGGGCCTGGCCGGCGCCCTCGCGGTGCTCGCCCTGATCTCGGTGCTGAGCATCGCCGTGGGCGCCAGGCAGATGCCCCTGGACGAGGTCTGGCACGGTCTCTTCCACTACTCGGGGACCACCTCGGACGTGGTGGTGCGGGATCTCCGGGTCCCGCGCACCCTCCTCGGGCTGATGGTCGGCCTCGGCCTCGGCCTGTCCGGGGCGGTGATGCAGGCGCTGACCCGCAACCCGCTGGCCGAGCCCGGCATCCTCGGCGTCAACGCCGGTGCCGCCGCGGCCGTCGTCTCGGCGATCAGCTTCTTCGGCGCGAGCTCGCTGAGCGAGTTCGTGTGGTGGGCCTTCCTCGGCGCGGCCGTCGTCTCGGTCGTCGTGTACGTGCTCGGCGGCAGCCGCAGCGCCACGCCGGTGCGCCTGGCGCTCGCCGGTACGGCGGCCAGCGCCGCCCTCGTCGGCTACATCAACGCGGTGCAGCTGATGGACAGCACGGCGCTGGACAAGCTGCGCTTCTGGACGGTGGGCTCGCTGGCGTCGGCCACCATGGACACCGTCCGCCAGGTCGCTCCCTTCCTGCTGGCGGGCGCGGTGCTCGCGCTGGCGCTCGGCCGGCCGCTCAACGCGATGGCGATGGGTGACGACACGGCCAGGGCGCTCGGCGCGAACCTGACGCGGACCCGGATCGGCGCGATGCTCGCCATCACCCTGCTCTGCGGTGCGGCGACCGCCGCCTGCGGGCCCATCGTCTTCATAGGCCTGATGATCCCGCACCTGGTGCGGGTCTTCACCGGACCGGACATGCGCTGGGTGCTCGCGTACTCGGCCGTCCTGTCGCCCGTCCTGCTGCTCGCCGCGGACGTCGTCGGCAGGGTCGTCACCCGGCCCGCCGAGCTCCAGGTCGGCATCGTCACCGCGCTCATCGGCGGGCCCGTCTTCATCCACCTCGTCCGGCGCAAGAGGATGGCCCAGCTGTGACCGTGACCGCCAAAGCCCGTCCCCTGCGGCTCCCGGGCGGGATGTCCCTGCGGATCGAGCGGCGCGCCCTGGCCGTCGGCGGCCTGCTCGTCCTCGTCGCCTTCGCCATGTCCGTGCTGCTGATCGGCACCGGCGACTTCGACATCGCGCCGTGGGACGTGGTACGGACCCTGCTCGGCAACGGCACCCCCGCCGACGACTTCATCGTCAACGAGCTGCGGATGCCGCGGGTGCTGGTCGCCCTGCTGGTGGGTGCGGCCCTCGGGATGGCCGGAGCCGTCTTCCAGTCGGTGACCCGCAACCCGCTCGGCTCGCCCGACCTGCTCGGCTTCTCGTACGGGTCCGCGGTCGGCGCCCTCGTCGTCATCATCCTGATGAAGGGCTCGGCGACCGAGGTCGCCGCCGGCGCGCTGCTCGGCGGCCTGCTGGCCGGCGCGGCCGTCTACCTGCTGGCGTACAAGCGGGGCATCCACGGCTACCGGCTGGTCCTGGTGGGCATCGGCGCCTCCGCCATGCTGGTGGCCGTCATCCAGTACCTGATCACCAAGGCCCAGCTCGTGGAGGCCTCGCGGGCGATGGTCTGGCTGACCGGTTCGCTGGCCGGCCGGGACTGGGCACAAGTGTGGCCGCTGCTGGCGACCTGCGCGGTGCTGTTCCCGCTCGTGCTGGGGCAGAGCCGGGCGTTGCGGATGATCGAGATGGGCGACGACGCCGCGTACGCGGTCGGGGTGCGGGTGGAGCGCACGCGGTTGCTGCTGATGACGGCCGCGATCCTGCTCACCACGGCGGCGAGCGCGGCGGCCGGGCCGATCAGCTTCGTCGCGCTGGCCGCGCCGCAGCTGGCGCGGCGGCTGACCCGCTCGCCGGGCGCCAACCTGCTGACCGCCTCCCTCATGGGCTCGGTGGTGCTGCTGCTCTCGGACTGGGCCTCGCAGCGGGCCTTCGGCGCGGACCAGCTGCCGGTGGGTGTGGTGACCGGGCTGGTCGGCGGTGTCTATCTGCTCTGGCTGCTCGTCACCGAGCGCAGGGCGGGACGTATATGAACCTCAGGAGTGCGCAAGTGCAGCGGCTGACCGCGGAGAACGTGACCCTCGGCTACGACCGGCGGGTCATCGCCGAGAACCTGTCGGTGGAGATCCCCGACCACTCCTTCACAGTGATCGTCGGCCCCAACGCCTGCGGCAAGTCCACGCTTCTGCGGGCCCTGTCGCGGATGCTGAAGCCGTCCCGGGGGCAGGTGCTGCTGGACGGGCAGGCCATCGGGACCCTGCCCGCGAAGCAGGTCGCCAAGACCCTGGGGCTGCTCCCGCAGTCCTCGATCGCGCCCGACGGCATCACGGTCGCCGACCTGGTCTCGCGCGGCCGCTACCCGCACCAGGGCCTGCTGCGCCAGTGGTCGCCCGAGGACGAGCGGATCGTGAACGGAGCGATGGCCTCGACCGGGGTCGCCGAGCTCGCCGACCGGGCCGTGGACGAGCTCTCCGGCGGGCAGCGGCAGCGCGTGTGGATTGCGATGGCGCTGGCCCAGCAGACGCCGCTGCTGCTGCTCGACGAGCCGACGACGTACCTGGACATCCAGCATCAGATCGACGTGCTGGACCTGTGCGCCGACCTGCACGAGACCCAGGGACGCACCCTCGTCGCGGTCCTGCACGACCTCAACCACGCCGCCCGCTACGCCACGCACCTGATCGCCATGCGGGGCGGGAAGGTCATCGCCGAGGGGCCGCCGCGCGAGGTGGTGACCGCGGAGCTCGTGGAGCGGGTGTTCGGGCTGCGCTGCCAGGTCATCGACGACCCGGAGACGGGTACGCCGCTGGTCATCCCGGCGGGGCGGCGCGCGCGGGCGCGGGCGGCCGCCGAGGTCCCGGAGCCGGCGGCGGGCACGGCGTAGGGCCTGTCCGGCGGATCACGGCCGGGTGGGCACTACGACGAGAGGAGGCTCTTCAGTCGCAGCAGGTCGCGGAATCCGGCCTCCAGCCTGACCCGGCCGGAGGCCCAGGCCTTCGCGAACTTCAGCTCGCCCGCGACCAGGGCGACCAGGTCGTCGCCGGCCATCGCGAGGCGGATCTCCGCCTTGCGGGCCGGCGGGCCGGGCGCCACCGCCTCCACATGGATCCGGCCCCCGTCGAGGCGGCCCGTGAACGTCTGGTCCAGGTCCGTGATGTGGCAGCTGAGGGAGCGGTCGAACGCGGCCGCGCCGCGCACGCCCTCCTCGGCCCGCGCGAGGTTGTCGGAGAGTCGGTCGAGTGCTCCACGGCACTCCTGGATCGTAGCCATCGTGATCAGGACGGTACCGCAGAGCCGTGCGGGGCCGTGGGGGCGCTTCGGGGTAGCGTCGTGGCATGACCGACGAAGCAGCCGAGATCCGGGCCGGGACCCAGAGCGCGGACGGAACCGAGGCCGGGGGCGGTGCCGGCGCGGCGGAAGAGCCCGCCGCGCCCGCGGAGCCCGCCGCGCCGGCGCCGCTCGGCGTCGTACGCACCCCCACCGGCCACACCGGGGTGGACGCGTACCTGGCGCGGCTCGCGGACGCGGACCACCTCGGGGCGGACGGACACGTCGAGGTGTACGAGGATGTCCACCGGGGGCTGCGTGAGGCGCTGACGGCGCTGGACGCACCGCCCCTCCCCGGACCGTACGAAAACAGGAGCTGAACCGAACGTGGCAGGAGTGGCACGCCGCCGCCTGGACGCCGAACTGGTACGCCGCAGCATGGCCCGCTCGCGAGAGCACGCCGCGCAGCTGATCGCCGCGGGCCGGGTGACCGTCGGCGGCACCACCGCGACCAAGGCCGCCACCCAGGTCGAGACCAGCGCGGCCCTCGTGGTCCTCAAGGACGACGACGACCCCGACTACGTCTCGCGTGGCGGACACAAGCTCGCGGGCGCCCTCGCGGCGTTCCGGCCGCAGGGGCTGCAGGTCGAGGGCCGCCGGGCGCTGGACGCGGGCGCGTCCACCGGCGGCTTCACCGACGTGCTGCTGCGCGCGGGCGTGGCCCACGTCATGGCGGTGGACGTCGGCTACGGGCAGCTCGCCTGGTCGCTGCAGAGCGACGACCGGGTCACCGTGAAGGACCGCACGAACGTGCGTGAGCTGACGGTCGAGCAGATCGACGGCATCCCGGTCGATCTCGTCGTCGGTGACCTGTCCTTCATCTCCATCGGCCTGGTGCTGCCCGCGCTGGTGCGGTGCACGGCACCGGACGCGGACCTGGTGCTGATGGTCAAGCCGCAGTTCGAGGTCGGCAAGGACCGGTTGGGCAGCGGCGGCGTGGTGCGCAGCCCCGAGCTGCGTGCCGAGGCCGTGCGCGAGGTGGCGGCCAGCGCCGCGGGGCTGGGACTGGGCGTCCTCGGAGTCACCGCCAGTCCGCTGCCGGGGCCGTCGGGGAACGTCGAGTACTTTCTGTGGCTGAGGGCGGGGGCACCGGCACTCGACCCGGCGGATGTTGACCGTGCAGTGGCGGAGGGGCCGCAGTGACAGATTCTTCGGGGGCACGCACCGTATTCCTGCTCGCGCACACCGGGCGGCCGGCGGCCATCCGCAGCGCGGAGCTGGTCGTCAAGGGCCTGCTGCGCTGCGGACTGGGCGTACGGGTCTTCGACCACGAGGCGGTGGACCTGCCGCTGCCGCAGGAGGTGGAGCTCGTCACCGAGTCCACGCCGGGAGTGCTCGACGGGTGCGAGCTGCTCGTCGTGCTGGGCGGGGACGGGACCCTGCTGCGCGGCGCCGAGTTCGCGCGCGCCTCGGGTGTGCCGATGCTGGGCGTCAACCTGGGTCGGGTCGGCTTCCTCGCCGAGGCCGAGCGCGACGACCTGGACAAGGTAGTGGACCGGGTGGTGACGCGTTCGTACGAGGTCGAGGAGCGGATGACCCTCGACGTGATCGTGCGGACGAACGGCGACGTGGTGCACCGGGACTGGGCGCTGAACGAGGCCGCAGTCCAGAAGGTGTCCCCGGAGCGGATGCTGGAGGTGGTCCTGGAGATCGACGGGCGTCCGGTGACCGGCTTCGGATGCGACGGGATCGTCTGCGCGACTCCGACCGGCTCGACGGCCTACGCCTTCTCCGCGGGCGGGCCGGTGGTCTGGCCGGAGGTGGAGGCGCTGCTGATGGTGCCCATCAGCGCCCACGCGCTGTTCGCGAAGCCGCTGGTGACCTCGCCGAACTCGGTGCTGGCGGTGGAGGTGCAGAGCGGTACCCCGCACGGGGTCTTGTGGTGCGACGGCCGGCGCACGCTGGAGCTGCCGGCCGGGGCCCGCGTGGAGGTCCGCCGGGGTGCGGTGCCGGTACGGCTCGCCCGGCTGCACCACGCGTCGTTCACGGACCGGCTCGTCGCGAAGTTCGCGCTGCCGGTGTCCGGCTGGCGGGGCGCGCCGCACTGACCGGTGCCTGGGGCTTTCGGCGGGCCGAGGGCGGCGTCCGGGGCGGAAGCAGCCCTGGCGCCCGCAAGCCCCGCCGGGTTCAAGGGCGTTGCCGCCCGGTGCCGGAGCCGAGAGCCCTAATAGCACACGCGTTCGAAGAATTCCGGGCGGGTGACGTCACATGGCACTCGGGAAACCTCGGTATCGTCGTCCCGTGCTTGAGGAGATGCGGATACGGTCGCTCGGGGTCATCGACGACGCGGTGGTCGAGCTGTCGCCCGGTTTCACCGCGGTGACCGGCGAGACCGGTGCGGGCAAGACGATGGTCGTCACCAGCCTCGGGCTGCTGCTCGGCGGGCGTGCCGACCCGGCCCTGGTGCGGATCGGGGCCAAGGCGGCGGTGGTCGAGGGCCGCATCGTCATGCGTCCGGACGCCCCTGCCGCGGTGCGCGCCGAGGAGGCGGGCGCCGAGCTCGACGACGGTGCTCTGCTGATCAGCCGGACCGTGTCCGCCGAGGGGCGCTCACGTGCCCACGTCGGCGGCCGTTCCGTGCCCGTCGGCCTGCTCGGCGAACTCGCGGACGACCTGGTCGCCGTCCACGGGCAGACCGACCAGCAGGGCCTGCTCCGGCCGGCCCGGCAGCGGCAGGCGCTCGACCGGTACGCCGGAGACGCCGTCGCCGTCCCGCTGGAGAAGTACGGCTCGGCCTACCGCAGGCTCCGGGCGGTCGCGGTGGAGCTCGACGAGATCACCACCCGGGCCCGGGAGCGGGCCCAGGAAGCCGATCTGCTGCGCTTCGGGCTCGACGAGATCGCGGCCGTGGAGCCGGTGGCCGGCGAGGACGTCGAACTGGCGGCCGAGGCGGAGCGGCTCGGGCACGCCGAGGCGCTGGCCCAGGCCGCCCAGGCGGCGCACGCCGCGCTCGCGGGCAACCCCGAGGACCCCGAGGCCATCGACGCGAACATGCTCGTGGCGGGAGCCCACCGGGCGCTGGAATCCGTACGGTCGCACGACCCGGCGCTCGGCGCGCTCGCCGAGCGGATCGGCGAGCTCGGCATCCTGATGTCGGACGTGGCGGGCGAACTGGCGGGCTACGCCGACGACCTCGACGCCGATCCGCTGCGGCTGGCCGCGGTGGAGGAGCGCCGGGCCGCCCTGACCCAGCTGACGCGCAAGTACGGCACCGCGGGCACCGTGGACGCCGTGCTGGAGTGGGCCGAACAGGGTGCGGCGCGGCTGCTGGAACTGGACGGCGACGACGAGCGGATCACCGAGCTGACCGCGGAACGCGACGGGCTGCGGTCCGAACTGTCCCTGCTGGCGCAGACGCTGACCGACGCCCGGGTGGAGGCGGCCAGCCGCTTCGCCGCCGCGGTGACGCAGGAGCTGGCATCGCTGGCGATGCCGCACGCCCGGGTGACGATCGACATCCGGCAGACGGAGGACCCCGAAGGAGTGGAGGTGGGCGGCCGTCCGGTCGCCTGCGGGCCGTCCGGCGCCGACGAGGTGGAGTTGCTGCTGGCCCCGCATCCGGGTGCCCAGCCGCGGCCGATCGCCAAGGGCGCCTCCGGCGGTGAGCTGTCCCGCGTGATGCTCGCCGTCGAGGTCGTCTTCGCGGGTACCGACCCGGTGCCCACCTACCTCTTCGACGAGGTCGACGCAGGCGTCGGCGGCAAGGCGGCCGTCGAGATCGGCCGGCGCCTGGCGCAGTTGGCCAGGTCGGCGCAGGTCGTGGTCGTCACACACCTGCCGCAGGTGGCGGCCTTCGCCGACCGGCAACTGCTGGTGGAGAAGACCAACGACGGTTCGGTCACCCGCAGCGGCGTCACCGTCCTGGAGGGGGAGGACCGGGTGCGGGAGCTGTCGCGCATGCTCGCCGGGCACGAGGACTCCGTCTCCGCACGGGCGCACGCCGAGGAACTCCTGGCCGCGGCGCGCGCCGACGGGTGAACGCGCGCATCCCCGAGGGCCCGGACCGCATGGCGTTCCGGGCCCTCCGCTTGACCGCGAAAGACCGTTTCGGACCGGAAGCGGACCGATCGGCACGTCACTCTCCGGATTCCACTTACGCCCTGTGGGTGAGGCCGTCGGGTCTGCGACCGTATCTCGCACAGGATCCGCACCCGTATGGTCCCGGAACGCGCGTGCGGACTGGCATTCTGGGCGACGTCTCTGCACTCTTCCCTCCCCCCTGGAGCTTCGGCCCGTGAGCAGCTCCCCGGTCTCCACCTCCGCCGCGGCACAGCCCTACGGGCGCCCGCTGCGCACCGTCCACGTACTCGGCGACGGTGCGGGCGCGGGCAGCTGCGCTCACGTCCGATCACTCGCCACCGGGCTCGCCGCGCGCGGGGTGCGGGTCACGGTGTGCGCACCCGTCCGGGCGGAGGGGGAGTACGACTTCACCGGCGCCGGGGCGGAGTTCGCGCCCGACGCGGTGAGCGTGCTGCGGGCCGCCTGCGCCGGTGCGGACGTCGTGCACGCGCACGGGGTGAAGGCCGGCCTGCGGGCCGCGCTGGCCCTGCGCGGGCGCCGGGTGCCGTTGGTGGTGAGCTGGCACGGCGAAGGCCGGTCGGTGCCCGGAGCGCTCGGGCGGCTGAGCCGGATGCTGGAACGGCGCGTGGCGCGGGCCGCCGCGGTGGTGCTCGGCGCCTCCTCGGACCTGGTGGACCTGGCGCGGCAGCGGGGCGCCAGGGACGCGCGGCTGGCACCCGTCGCCTTCCCGTCGGCTCCGGAAGGGGTGACCGACCCAGGCAAACTGCGGGCGGAACTCGGCGTCATGGAGCGGCCGTTGCTCGTCACGGTCGGCAGCCTCGTCGCGCACCGCGGATACTCCGTCCTGCTGGACGCGGCGCGGGAGTGGCGGGCGCTGGAGCCGACGCCGCTGCTGGTGATCGCGGGCGAAGGGCCCTTGCGGACCGAACTCGCCCGGCGGATCGAGGCGGAGGGGCTCCCGGTCCGGCTGCTCGGACGGCGCCGGGATGCGGCGCACCTGCTGGCGGCGGCCGACCTGGCGGTCCTCCCGAGCCGGTGGGAGGCCCGGGCCCTGCCGGCG
The DNA here is from genome assembly GCF_000612545.2 of Streptomyces sp. PCS3-D2. Classification (GTDB taxonomy): domain Bacteria; phylum Actinomycetota; class Actinomycetes; order Streptomycetales; family Streptomycetaceae; genus Streptomyces. The sequence goes on from NZ_CP097800.1 coordinate 5,998,293, forward strand.
CAGGAGGCGCTGCGGGCGGGCGTACCGCTGGTGGCCACGGCGGTGGGGGGCGTCCCGGAGCTGGTGGGGGAGGGTGCGGTGCTCGTCCCGCCGGGGGAGGCGGGGGCCCTCGCCTCGGCCGTGACCGGCCTCCTGGCCGATCCGGCCCGCCGGGCCGATCTGGCCGCCGCCGGGCGCGTCCAGGCCGCGACGTGGCCGTCGGAGGACGACACGGTGGCCCAGATCCTGTCCGTCTACGACGAACTGACGGAACGCACCCGCCGCTAGGGTCTGTCCGCCGGCGGCACACCCCCGGCGAAACGGCGGCGAGGCGATGCGGCGAGGCGATGGGGCGGGGCCGATGGGGCGGGGCCGGGCCGGCGGGTCGGGGACGGCGGGTCGGGGACGGCGGGTCCGGTCCGGGACGGTGCGGCTCAGCCCCGGCGGCGAGGGCGAGGGGACGCGTCAGGAAGGGCCGGCGTGGCGGCGGGCGCGGAGGGCGAGGCTCAGCGAGAGGACCGTTTCCGGGTCGTCCAGATCCGTGCCCAGCAGCTCCGAGATGCGGGCCAGCCGGTTGTAGAGGGTCTGCCGGTTCAGGTGGAGCTCACGGGCCGTCTCCGCCTTGCGGCCCGCATGGGCCAGGTACGTCTCCAACGTGGGCAGCAGCGGCGGCCGCGAGGCCCCGTCGTGCGCGCGCAGCGGGCCGATCGCCCGGTCCACGAAGGCCGCCAGGTCCGGGTGTTCGCGCAGCCGCCAGAGCAGCAGGTCGATGTCCAGACGCCGGGCGTCGTACCAGGGCCGGGCCGGCAGCCCGTGGGCCGCCGTGGCGGTCTCGGCGGCGTGCCGCAGCCCCGACGAGGCGGCCGCCCAGTCGCCCGCCACGCCGACGACCACGGCCGGCGGGGCGGTGGCCCGGTCCAGGCCCGCGCGTTCGACACCCGCCCGCAGCGCCGCAGCGACCCGGTCGGCGACCGCGGTGCGCTCCGACTCGGCCCGCAGCGACACCAGCAGCGGCACCCGGCCCTCGACCGGCCGGACGCCCAGCAGGAACGGGACCCCGACGGACGACAGCTCCTCCAGCACCGCCCTCGCCAGCACGGCCCAATTGCCCGACGGACCGAGGTCCGACAGCCGCATGACCACCGGAAGCAGCGGCCCGGCACCCGGCCTGAAACCCAGCACGCGGGCCTGCGCCGGCGCGTCCTCCGCCGAGATGCGGCCCTCCGCGAGGTCGGTCAGGAAGTCGCCGCGGCCGCGCGCCGCCAGCTCCTCCTCCTGCCGCGCCTGCATCAGGACCACGGCCAGCACGCCCGCCGTACGCTCCGCCGCCATCCGGTGCACCGGCAGCAGCGGGGCCGAGACGCCGACCAGGACGACCCGGGCCCGGACCGAGCCCGAGCCGTGGCCACCGCCCGGTACGTCGATCACCACAGTGTTCGCCGACGGCTCGGCCTCGCGCTGGCCGCGCAGCCCCTCCCACACCTGGAGCGGGTCCGCCCCCGGGTCCCCGGCCGCGCTGGCAGCCGCGTACAGCAACTGCCCCTCGGGGGTCTCCAGGAACACCGGGTTCCCCGTGAAGTCGGCCAGGATGCGCAGGACCTGCGGGATGCCGCCGCCGCCCAACAGGGCCTCCGTGCACCGCCGGTGGACCTCCTCGGCCCGCTGGAGCAGGGCGTAGTGGCCGTTGACGATCTCGGTGTGGACCTCTTCGGTGACCGTGACGAAGGGGACCTCCCGGTGGAGCTGCACCAGAGGCAGTCCCGCGGCGCGCGCCGTCTCCACGATCGTCGCGGGCAGCCGCGTGAACCGCGGGCCCAGCTCGACGACCAGCGCGGCGATGCCCCGGTCCGCGAGGCGGCGTACGAAGGCCCGCTGCTCGGCGGGCCGGGCGCCCAGGCCCAGGCCCGTGGTCAGCAGCAGTTCGCCGCCCTTGAGCAGGGAGGCGATGTTCGGCACCTCGCCCGCGTGCACCCAGCGGACCGTGCGGCCCAGCCGGTCGGCGCAGGCCACCACCTCCGGCAGGCCGCTGCGCAGCCCGGGCAGTTCCAGTGCCCGCTGAACGGTGATCCCGCCCTGGTTCTCCATGTCGCGGGACGCTACCAGGGGGTCAGGCCGGGCGGATGTTGTGGTTGAAGCGGAAGACGTTGTCCGGGTCGTACCGGCGCTTCACCCGCCCCAGCCGCCGCATGTTGTCCGCGCCGAGTCCGGAGACCACCCGGTCCGCGCCCTCGTCCCCGGTGAAGTTCAGGTACACCGCGCCGGTGCTCCACGGCTGCGCGTCCGCGCGGACGTCCTTGACCCACTGCCGGCAGCGTTCGTCGTCGGCCGGATCCTCCCAGATCCCGAACGGGTGCACCGCCCAGGGGGAGTCCCGGTACGGCACCGGATAGTCGGCCGGGCCGGAGGCGATCGCGCCGCCCTGCGGGAACAGGATGTGCTGGGTTCCGGTGGGCACCGGCATCGACGAGGCACGGGAGCAGAACACGTCCACGTACGCGTCGGGTGCGCCGGTCAGGTACTCGGCCGACCAGTAGTTCCGCATCCCCGGCGGGTCGTCGATCATGCACTGGAGGTCGGCGTACGCGATGCCGGTGACCATCGCCGCCTCGTGCGGCACCGCGAGCAGCGGCTCGGCGAGCCCTCGCAGCCGCTCCTCCGGGCCCGCGTACGTCAGCAGCGCCGCGCACAGCAGCTTCCCCGCGAGGTGCGGGGGCACGAAGTCGTCGTCCGGAGGGCCGGTCAGGTAGATCACGCCCCCGCTCGCCTCCGCCGGCCCGGCCTCGATGAGGTCCCGGTAGGTCCGCACCACCTCGGGGCCGTTCTCCGGCAGGTACAGGACGAACGCGATCGCCATGGCGGGCAGTTCGTGCAGCCGCAGGGTGATCGCGGTGGCCACGCCGAAGTTGCCGCCGCCGCCGTGCAGGGCCCAGAACAGCTCGGGGTGCTCCTCCGCGGTGGTCTCCACGACCGAGCCGTCGGCGGTCACCAGCTCCACGCCCAGCAGGTTGTCCACGGCCAGCCCACAGGTGCGGTCCAGCCAGCCGCTGCCGCCCCCCAGGACGAAGCCGCCCACCCCGGTGGTGGAGGCCCGGCCGCCGGTGGTGGCCAGGCCGTACGGGGCGCAGGCCCGGTCCAGGTGGCTCATCGTCGCCCCGCCCTCGATCCGGACCGCGCGGGCACCCGGGTGGACGGTGACCTCGTGCATCCGGCGCAGGTCGACCACCAGGGCTCCATCACCGAGAGCGGAACCGGAGACGCTGTGCCCGCCGCCGCGCACCGCGATCTTCAGGTCCAGGTCCCTCCCGAAGCGCACGGCGGTGACCACGTCCTCCGCGCTCTCGCACTGGGCGATGACGGCGGGCCTTCGGTCGATCATCGCGTTGAAGACGGTCCGGGCCTCGTCGTAGCCCGGATCCTCCGGAGCGAACACCTCGCCGGACAGATCCTCGCGGAGCGCGGTCAGGGCCGCGCCCGCCTTCGAGAGGGGAGCCATGGCTGCCCCCTTCCAACAGACGGAGGGCATAAGACCCTTCCAGCCTAGGCCCGGAGGATCACCGGGGCGCGGTGAACACCGCGCCCGCCCGCACCGCCGTCGGGTCAGGAGCGCACGGGCCCTCAGCCGCCGTACGCCCCGCTCGCGGTCAGCCGCAGTGCCGTGTCGATCAGCGGAACGTGGCTGAACGCCTGCGGGAAGTTGCCCACCTGACGCTGGAGCCGCGGGTCCCACTCCTCCGCCAGCAGGCCCAGGTCGTTGCGCAGCGCCAGCAGCCGCTCGAACAGCCGCCGCGCCTCGTCCACCCGGCCGATCATCGCCAGGTCGTCGGCCATCCAGAACGAGCAGGCGAGGAAGGCCCCTTCGTCACCTTCGAGGCCGTCCACGCCGGCTTCCTCACCGGCCGTCGGGTAACGCAGGATGAAGCCGTCTGCCGTGGACAGCTCGCGCTGGATCGCCTCGATGGTGCCGATCACCCGCTTGTCGTCCGGGGGCAGGAACCCCATCTGCGGGATCAGCAGCAGCGAGGCGTCCAGCTCCTTGGACCCGTACGACTGCGTGAAGGTGTTGCGTTCCTTGTCGTAGCCCTTCTCGCACACGTCCTGGTGGATCTCGTCGCGCAGCTCCCGCCACCGCTCCAGCGGTCCGTCCGCGTCCCCGCTCTCGATCAGCTTGATCGTGCGGTCCACGGCCACCCACGCCATCACCTTCGAGTGCACGAAGTGCCGGCGCGGGCCGCGCACCTCCCAGATGCCCTCGTCCGGCTCCGACCAGTGCGTCTCCAGGTAGCGGATCAGCTTGAGCTGGAGCACCGAGGCGTAGTCGCTGCGGGCCAGGCCGGTCATGTGGCCCAGGTGGAGGGCTTCGGTGACCTCGCCGTACACGTCGAGCTGGAGCTGGCCCGCAGCGCCGTTGCCGACCCGGACCGGGCGCGAGCCCTCGTAGCCGGGAAGCCAGTCCAGCTCGGTCTCGCCGAGCTCCCGCTCGCCCGCGATCCCGTACATGATCTGCAGGTTCTCCGGGTCGCCGGCCACCGCGCGCAGCAGCCACTCGCGCCAGGCGCGGGCCTCCTCGCGGTAGCCGGTGCGCAGCAGTGAGGAGAGGGTGATGGCCGCGTCCCGCAGCCAGGTGTAGCGGTAGTCCCAGTTGCGGACCCCGCCGATCTCTTCCGGGAGGGAGGTGGTCGGCGCGGCGACGATCCCGCCCGTGGGGCCGTACGTGAGGGCCTTGAGCGTGATCAGGGAGCGGACCACGGCTTCCCGGTAGGGCCCGTGGTAGGTGCACTGGTCCACCCACTCGCGCCAGAACTCGGCGGTCGACTCCAGGGCCGCCTCGGCGTCGGGGGCCTCGGGTGCCCCGCGGTGCGAGGCCTGCCAGCTGATGCTGAAGGCGACCCGGTCGCCGGGCCCGACGGTGAAGTCCGCGTACGTCGTGAGGTCCTTGCCGTAGGTCTCCGCGTCGGTGTCCAGCCAGACCGAGTCGGGCCCGGCGACGGCCACGGTGCGTCCGTCGACCTTGTGCACCCACGGCACCACCCGCCCGTAGCTGAAGCGCATCCGCAGGGTCGAGCGCATGGGGACGCGCCCGCCGAGGCCTTCGACGATGCGGATCAGCTGCGGTGCGTGGTGCTCGCGCGGCGGCATGAAGTCGATCACCCGGACGCTGCCCCGCGGGGTGTCCCACTCGGACTCCAGCACCAGCGAGTCGCCGCGGTAGCGTCGGCGGGTGGCGCGCGGGGCCTCGGAGCCCGCCGGGAACACCGGCCCGATCCGCCAGAACCCGTGATCCTCGGTGCCGAGAATGCTCGCGAACACGGCATGGGAGTCGAAGCGGGGCAGACACAGCCAGTCCACAGCCCCGTCCCGGCAGACCAGTGCCGCGGTCTGCATGTCCCCGATCAGTGCGTAATCCTCGATGCGCCCGGACACGTGCATCTCCAGTCGAACGGCCACGTCCGCCCCGAAGGGCGCTTGCATTGCGCGTCTGCGCGGTCTCCTGTGTGCAGGGATCCCCGCGTGAGCCCATGATTCCGTATATCGGCTCGGTTAGGCCGTCCGACGGACTGCCCGGCGGTGATGTGTGCAATATCCGAGCAGGATATGACGGCACCCTAGTGATCTTCTCCAGGCCGCGGGCAATGCCGTTGGGCCGAACGGGTGAGTCGCGCGACTGCCGCCCCGGCGCACTTCGGCGCTCTGCTACGAGCCGTCGACGGCGCGTGGCCGGAGGCGGACCGGTCCGGGCGCTGATAGGCTGGTACCCCGTGGACCGGTGGTCTGCCTGTGCGAATCAGGGGCCCCGAAACCGCAGCTTCGGCGCCCCCTGAAACCCTTCCGGATCGATGGTGGCCGGCGCTGGAAGCACCTCACTTCGCGACCACGGGAGCCCCCTCTTGGCGATGCCGCCCGCTGCTTTCCGAAACAGCACAGCCATGACGACCAAGCACATCTTCGTCACCGGGGGTGTCGCTTCCTCCCTCGGCAAGGGCCTGACGGCCTCCAGCCTGGGTGCGCTCCTGAAGGCGCGCGGTCTGCGGGTCACCATGCAGAAGCTCGACCCGTACCTGAACGTCGACCCCGGCACGATGAACCCGTTCCAGCACGGTGAGGTGTTCGTCACCAACGACGGCGCGGAGACCGACCTGGACATCGGCCACTACGAGCGCTTCCTCGACGTCGACCTCGACGGCTCGGCCAACGTCACCACCGGCCAGGTGTACAACACCGTCATCGCCAAGGAGCGGCGCGGCGAGTACCTCGGCGACACCGTGCAGGTCATCCCGCACATCACCAACGAGATCAAGCACCGCATCCGCCGCATGGCGACCGACGACGTCGACGTCGTCATCACCGAGGTCGGCGGCACCGTCGGCGACATCGAGTCGCTGCCGTTCCTGGAGACCGTCCGCCAGGTCCGCCACGAGGTCGGCCGGGACAACGTCTTCGTCGTGCACATCTCGCTGCTGCCCTACATCGGCCCCTCCGGCGAGCTGAAGACCAAGCCGACCCAGCACTCCGTCGCCGCCCTGCGCAACATCGGCATCCAGCCCGACGCCATCGTGCTGCGCGCCGACCGCGACGTGCCCACCAGCATCAAGCGCAAGATCTCGCTGATGTGCGACGTGGACGAGGCGGCCGTGGTCGCGGCCATCGACGCCAAGTCGATCTACGACATTCCCAAGGTCCTGCACACCGAGGGCCTGGACGCGTATGTCGTCCGCAAGCTGGACCTGCCCTTCCGCGACGTCGACTGGACCGTCTGGGAGGACCTCCTCGACCGGGTCCACAACCCCGACCACGAGGTCAAGGTCGCGCTCGTCGGCAAGTACATCGACCTGCCCGACGCCTACCTGTCGGTGACCGAGGCACTGCGCGCCGGCGGCTTCGCCAACAAGGCCCGCGTCCAGATCAAGTGGGTCACCTCCGACGACTGCCGGACCCCCGCCGGCGCGGCGGCCCAGCTGTCCGACGTGGACGCGATCTGCGTGCCCGGCGGCTTCGGCGACCGCGGCGTGAACGGCAAGGTCGGCGCGATCACCTACGCCCGCGAGAACAAGATCCCGCTGCTCGGCCTGTGCCTGGGCCTGCAGTGCGTGGTCATCGAGGCCGCGCGCAACCTCGCGGGTATCGAGGACGCCAACTCCACCGAGTTCGACGCCTCCACCCCGCACCCGGTCATCTCGACCATGGAGGAGCAGCTGGCCTTCGTCGAGGGCGCTGGCGACCTGGGCGGCACCATGCGCCTGGGCATGTACCCGGCGAAGCTCGCCGAGGGCTCCATCGTGCGCGAGGTCTACGGCGACGAGGCCTACGTGGACGAGCGCCACCGCCACCGCTACGAGGTCAACAACGCCTACCGCGGCGAGCTGGAGAAGAAGGCCGGCCTCGTCTTCTCCGGCACCTCCCCGGACAACAAGCTCGTCGAGTACGTCGAGTACCCGCGTGAGGTCCACCCCTACCTGGTGGCCACCCAGGCCCACCCGGAGCTGCGCTCGCGCCCGACCCGCCCGCACCCGCTGTTCGCGGGTCTGGTCAAGGCGGCCGTGGAGCGGCAGCAGGCCGCCAAGTGAGTGCCTGACCGCATAACGTAGACGGCCGGGGTACGGACAAGGATCCGTGCCCCGGTCGTCGCGCGTTGTGGAGGACTTCGGGGCATGATCATCAAGGACACGTCGGAATCCTGGGAGACACTGTCGACCCGGCGGCCCTTCCAGGGCGCCAAGACGGCGGTGGACTCCGACGAGGTCCGGATGCCGGACGGCTCGACCGCCCGCCGCGACTACCAGGTGCACCCCGGCTCGGTGTGCGTGCTCGCGCTGGACGAGGAGGGGCGGGTCCTGGTCCTCAGCCAGTACCGGCACCCGGTGCGGCGCAGGCTGTGGGAGCTGCCGGCCGGACTGCTGGACGTCCCCGGGGAGAACCCGCTGGTCGGCGCTCAGCGCGAGCTCTACGAGGAGGCGCACGTCAAGGCGGAGGACTGGCGGGTGCTGGTCGATTTCTACGCCTCGCCCGGCGGGTCGGACGAGGCGATCCGGGTCTTCCTCGCGCGCGGTGTCTCCGAGGCGGACGGCGAGCGCTACTCCGAGTCCGGCTCGGAGGAGGCGGACATGGAAGTGACCTGGGTGCCGCTGGCGGAGCTGGCCCGGGGGATCCTGGCGGGCGAGCTCGGCAACCCGGGGCTGGTAGCCGGGGTGCTGGCGCTGTCCGCCGCACTCGCCTCCGACGGCGGCGTCGACGCCCTGCGCCCGGCCCTCGCCCCGTGGCCGGCCCGCCCGTACGAGGTGTAGCCGGGCATCCCGGCCGCTATCCGGGCATCCCGGCCGGGCCGCCGCGCCCTCGGCCGGGCGGCGCGGGACCGCGGGGGACGGCGGGGCGGCTGCGTGCAGCGGCGCCCCCGCCCGCCGGCCGCGGTCCGGCCCATCCGGGGCGCCCTGCACGGCGCCGCCGGGCACCGCAGGGAAAAACCGACCATCTGCTGATCCGATTGGGGGATTTCCCCGCCGCGCTCCACACGGGCCGTCGCTCTGCGTGAACTACGCTCGCCATCCGAAGGCAGGGAGAGGAGCGGATCCGTGACGGATTTCGTCGGGCGGCGGCGTGAGCTCAAGGAGCTGCGCGAGGACATCGCGCGGACCGGGCTCGACACCCTCTCCGGCCGGAAGGCCAAGGCCCCCCGGGCGCGCGTGCTGCTCGTCGCCGGACGTCCCGGATCCGGCCGGACGGCCCTCGCGGAGGCGTTCGTGCGCGAGGTCCGCGGCCAGTACCCCGACGGGCTGCTGCGGACCAGGCTCACCACTCCCGGCGGGGAGACCGTGGCGACCGAGCGGGCCCTGCGCGGCCTGCTGGCGGGGCTGGGGCACCGCACGCCGCCCGGTGCCGGTGAGGACGAGCTCAGTTCGGCCCTGCGCACCGCGCTCCACGAGCGGCGGGCGATCATCCTGATCGACGACGCGGCCGATCCGCACCAGGTCGACGCCTTGCTTCCGGACACCCCCGAATGCCTGGTCGTCGTCACCGCCGAGGGCCCGCTCACCGGCATCCCCGACGTGCGCCCCTGCACCCTCGGCGGCCTGGACACCGTCTCCGCCGTCGGGATGCTCGCCCGCCGTATCGGCGACACCCGCATCACCACCGACCCGCGGGCCGTGGAGTCCCTGGCCGAGGCGTGCGGGGGCCAGCCGGCCGCCCTGGAACTCGCCGGCGGCTGGCTCGCGGCCCGGCCCAAGGCCGCCGTCTCCGACCTGGCCAAGCAGCTCCACGACATGCCCGCCGGCGCCGGCGGGCCGCTCGGCCGCGCCTTCCGGCTCGTCTACGACTCGCTGCCGCAGCCCGCCCAGCGCACCCTGCGCCTGCTCCTGCTCGCCCCCGCCGGCCTCGTCGATTCGCACACCGCCTCCGCGCTGGCCGGCTGCTCCGTGGCCGCCGCCCAGTCCACACTGGACGACTTCGCCGGTCTGGGACTCGTCCGGCACGCCTCCGACGGGCTGTTCCTGCTGCCCGGCTGCCTCACCCCGATGCTCCGCGCGCTGCTGGAGGCCAAGGAGCGTCCTGCCGAGGTCCAGCTGGCCCGGGCCCGGATGCTGGAGCGCACCGTCCGGCTGCTGCACTCGTGCCGGGCCATGGCGGCGGCCGAGGGCGACGGCCTCGACGGCGAACTCCAGGAGCTGCTGGACGGCCTCCCGCGCGCCCTGCGGTTCCCCGACCGGCGGGCCGCCGCCGTCTGGCTGGACACCCGGCTCCCGGCACTCTCGGCCGCGGCCTCCCTGGCGGTGGCCGACGGCGAGCTGGACACCCTGGCCCGCCGGCTGGTCGCCGCCCTCGTGCGGGCCCTCGCGGACCACCGCGGCACCACGGAGGCCGCCCCCGAGCTCTACGGGCTGCACCGCTTGGTCCTGGACGTGGCGGAGCGCCGCGGTCTGCACCGGGAACAGGCCGCGGCCCTGCTGAACCTGGCCGACCTGGACGCCGAGACCGGTCGCACCCAGGAGGCCCTGGAGCGCTACCGGGCCGCCCTGGATGCGGGCCGGGCCGCGAACGACCCGTACGCGACGGGCCGCGCGATGGAATCCGTAGGCGGGGCGTACCAGGAGCTGGCCGACTGGCACCGGGCCTCCGATTGGTTCGGCCGCGCGCTCGCCCAGGCCCTCTCGCGCGGGGAGCGCGCGGACGAGGCCCGGCTGTACGGGCGGCTCGGCAACGTCCACACGTACGCGGGCCGGTACGGGGACGCGCTGCGCAGCTGGCGGGCCGCCGCCGCGGGCTACCGGAAACTGGCCGATGTCCCGGGCCAGGCCAAGGCGTTGAGTGAGATGGCGCGGATCCAGGAGTACGCCGGTCGGCCCGAGGAATCCCTGCACACCTGCCGCGAGGCGGTGGAGCTGGCGCGCCGGGCCGGCGACCAGCGACTTCAGGCCGCGCTGCAGGTCCGGCTGGCCGACACGCTGGACCGGCTCGGGGACCCCGCGGCCGCGAGACTGCACCGCTCCGCCGCGGACAGATTGCTCGGAGATGACCCCGCCGCCTGCGAAATCCGTAGTGGATCCGACTGAGATTATTGGTTTGCAAGGCTAGACAGCGACTCATCCTTCATTAAACTGGGTTCACCACGCCATCTCGTGGTGCATCCCGTTGCGCACTCTTGTGGGCGGGTATGTATGGAAGTGCCCTGTTATTTCCCCCTGAGTCAAGGACCGTGATCGACGATGAAGGTCGGCATCCCCCGCGAGGTCAAGAACAACGAGTTCCGGGTCGCCATCACGCCCGCCGGCGTGCATGAGCTGGTCCGGGGCGGCCACCAGGTCTTCATCGAGCAGAACGCCGGCGTCGGCTCCTCGATCACGGACGCCGAGTACGTCGCGGCCGGCGCGGAGATCCTCGCCACCGCCGACGAGGTCTGGGCCACCGCCGACCTGCTGCTGAAGGTCAAGGAGCCGATCGCGGAGGAGTACCACCGCCTCCGCAAGGACCAGACCCTCTTCACGTACCTTCACCTGGCGGCCTCCCGCGAGTGCACGGACGCCCTGCTGGAGTCCGGTACCACCGCCATCGCCTACGAGACGGTCGAGCTCGCCAACCGCGCGCTCCCGCTGCTCGCCCCGATGTCCGAGGTCGCGGGCCGGCTGGCCCCGCAGGTCGGCGCCTACCACCTGATGCGCTCGGCCGGCGGCCGCGGCGTCCTCCCCGGCGGCGTCCCCGGCACCCACGCCGGCGAGTGCGTCGTCATCGGTGGCGGCGTCTCCGGCTGGAACGCCGCGCAGATCGCCATCGGCATGGGCTTCCACGTGACCCTGCTCGACAAGGACATCAACAAGCTCCGCGAGGCCGACAAGATCTTCGGCACGAAGATCAAGACGATCGTCTCCAACGCCTTCGAGCTGGAGAAGGCCGTCATCGAGGCAGACCTCGTCATCGGCGCCGTCCTGATCCCGGGTGCGAAGGCCCCGAAGCTGGTCACCAACGAGCTCGTCGCCAAGATGAAGCCCGGAAGTGTACTTGTCGACATCGCGATCGATCAGGGTGGCTGCTTCGAGGACTCGCGTCCGACCACCCACGCCGAGCCGACCTTCCAGGTTCACAACTCGGTCTTCTACTGCGTCGCCAACATGCCGGGCGCGGTGCCGAACACCTCCACCTACGCGCTGACCAACGCCACGCTGCCCTACATCGTGCAGCTCGCGAACCTCGGCTGGGTCGAGGCGCTGCGCCGTGACCCCGCGCTCGCGCTGGGCCTCAACACCCATGATGGCCAGGTCGTTTACGGTCCGGTCGCCGAGGCCCACGGTCTCCAGACCCTTGAGCTCGGCACGCTGCTCGGCTGACCCGTCAACGACTGACGTCAATCTCACGTATCCGGCCGGACCTTGCCCGCAAGGTCCGGCCGGACGTGTTTGCCGACCGCCCCGAGATTCCGCTCAACTCGCCTCGAACGTAAGCCTTTAACCCTTTCGCGCACCCGCGAAACTTCGCAGCGACAGCTCGGACGCCCTTGACAGAGCCGTGTTCGGTTGCCGACACATCGTGCCGGGTCCGGCGGATTGTGTTGCCGCTGAGTGGTGACACGCCATAGAGTCGCCAACCGTCGGCATGGTGCCACGCTGACCTATCGATAAGTGTCCTGGTCACGTCCGAGGAGGTAAGACGACTTGTGAATGAGTCGACATTTACTCCTGGGGGTGGTGGAGCAGGCGTCCCTGAGCGGGGCCAGAGTCCTGCCGGGCTCGAAGCTGTCGGCTCCGTCGCAGTACGCACCTTCGCAAACCACCAGCACATGACGACGCCCCAAAAGAGCATGGACGGCCTAGACGTGAACTCCAGGGCCGGCGACCTGAGCGGCGACACGCCCACGGGATTCGCCGACTACGACAATGTGCCCGAGGGGCACTTCTACGACCCCGACGCGGAGTACGAACCGGACCCCGAGTACGCGGCCACCCTCGCCCCCGACGCTGCCCGCCAGCGCCGTGAGCGGATCGGCCCGACCGGACGCCCGCTCCCGTACTTCCCGATCCCGGGTCCGCTGACCGACCACGGTCCGGCAAAGATCATCGCGATGTGCAACCAGAAGGGCGGCGTGGGCAAGACCACGTCGACCATCAACCTGGGTGCCGCGCTGGCCGAGTACGGGCGCCGCGTGCTGCTCGTCGACTTCGACCCGCAGGGCGCGCTGTCCGTGGGTCTCGGCGTGAACCCGATGGAACTCGACCTGACGGTCTACAACCTGCTCATGGAGCGGGGCATGTCGGCCGACGAGGTGCTGCTCAAGACGGCGGTCCCCAACATGGACCTGCTGCCGAGCAACATCGACCTGTCCGCTGCGGAAGTGCAGTTGGTCAGCGAGGTCGCGCGCGAGTCCACCCTGCAGCGGGCCCTGAAGCCCCTGATGGCCGACTACGACTACATCGTGATCGACTGTCAGCCCTCGCTCGGTCTGCTCACCGTGAACGCCCTGACGGCGGCTCACAAGGTCATCGTCCCGCTGGAGTGCGAGTTCTTCGCGCTACGCGGCGTGGCGCTGCTGACCGAGACGATCGAGAAGGTGCAGGAGCGGCTCAACCCCGAGCTGGAGCTCGACGGCATCCTCGCCACCATGTACGACTCCCGCACGGTGCACAGCCGCGAGGTGCTGGCGCGCGTCGTCGAGGCCTTCGACGACCACGTCTACCACACGGTCATCGGCCGGACGGTGCGCTTCCCGGAGACCACGGTCGCCGGCGAGCCGATCACGACGTACGCGTCCAACTCCGTCGGCGCCGCCGCCTATCGCCAGCTGGCCAGGGAGGTGCTCGCCCGGTGTCACGCCGAGTGAGTCTGCCCGGCGCCGACGAACTGTTCCGTACGACCGGGGGGATGGCGCTCCAGTCGTCCTCGCCGCGCCGCGGGGCCGACGAGGCGCCCGCCGCGGAACACTCGGCCGCTCCGGCCGGGGGCACGTCGGGAGCGGGCCGCAGCCGGGAGGCTGAGGCCGGTACGGACACGGGTGGCCCCGTGGTGGGGCAGCCGCGGCGGGCGCAGGAAGGTTCTGCCAGTCCGGCCGGGCCGACCCCCGGGGCGGCAGCCGCCCCGGCCGGGGCGACCCGGCGGGGCAAGGGCCAGGGCCGCGGCGCCAACCGGCGGCCCAGCGGCCGGGAGCGGCACGACGAGAAGATCACGGTCTACGTCTCCGCCGAGGAGTTGATGGACCTGGAGCACGCGCGGCTGGTGTTGCGCGGAGAGCACGGTCTGGCCGTCGACCGCGGCCGCATCGTCCGCGAGGCGGTGGCGGTCGTCCTCGCCGACCTGGAGTCCCGCGGGGACGCCAGCATCCTGGTCCGCCGCCTCCGCGGCCGCTGACCGCCGGTCCGCGGCGCACGGCGCCGCGTCCGGAGCGCGCCGAGGGGCCGCCGGCCCCGCGGTCGGTCCCGCAGCCGGCCGGCGGGCCGTCCGCCCCCGGGCTCGGCCCGCGGCCCGCCGGGGCGGGAAAACGTTCGGGCAGGGCCTAGGCTTCCTGTGGCCGACCTGCCGTTCCTCCCGTACCCACCTGGACCGCCATGCCCCACCGCCACGACGCCGCCCGCCCGGCCCGCCGGAGCCTGGGGCGCGGGCCCGGCGCGGCCGCCGGGGCCCCGGCGGCCGACCCGGAGGTGCCGGAGGCCGCAGCGGCCACCGGCGGGCCCGGGCGCGCGGATCGGGCCCAGCCCGCCGAGGGGCCGGCCGCGGAGCCGGCGGGCCGGGGCCAGGAGCCCGCGCCCGGAGCGGGAAGCGGTACCGGGGGCGACGGGCGGTTCACGCTGCGGCTGGACAACTTCGAAGGGCCCTTCGACCTGCTCCTCCAGCTGATCTCCCGGCACAAGCTCGACGTCACCGAAGTCGCCCTGTCCAAGGTCACCGACGAGTTCATGACGTATATCCGGGCCATGGGGCCCGACTGGGACCTCGACCAGACCACCGAGTTCCTCGTGGTCGCCGCCACCCTGCTCGACCTGAAGGCCGCCCGGCTGCTGCCGGCGGCCGAGGTCGAGGACGAGGCCGACCTCGCCCTCCTGGAGGCCCGGGACCTGCTCTTCGCGCGCCTGCTCCAGTACCGCGCGTACAAGCAGATCGCCGAGATCTTCGAGCGGCGAGCGGAGAGCGAGGGCCGTCGCTATCCCCGGACGGTGGGGTTGGAGCCGCACCACGCCGACCTGCTTCCCGACGTCGTCATCAGCATCGGAGCGGAGGGGTTCGCCCGGCTCGCCGTCAAGGCCATGCAGCCCAGGGCAAAGCCCCAGGTGTACGTGGACCACATCCACGCGCCCCTCGTCAGCGTGCGGGAACAGGCGGGCGTCGTGGTGCGGATGCTGAAGGCGCGCGGCGAGGCCACCTTCCAGGAACTCACCGAGGACGCCGAGGACACCCTCACCGTCGTGGCGCGCTTCCTGGCCCTGCTGGAGCTCTACCGGGAGAAGGCGGTCGCCCTCGACCAGGAGGAGGCCCTGCGGACCCTCACCGTCCGCTGGAGCGGCGGGGACGGCGACGGCATGCCGACCGTGACCGACGAGTTCGACCAGATCGTGGAGGCGAAGGATTGAGCAGCGACGCCGGCGCGCTCGCCGAGCTGGAACTGAAGCCCGCCCTGGAGGCCGTCCTCATGGTCGTGGACGAGCCCGCGACCGAGGCGCACCTCGCCAAGGTGCTGGAGCGCACCCCGCGCGAGGTCGCGACCGCGCTGCGCGAGCTCGCCGACGAGTACACCACCGCGGGCAGGGGCTTCGAGCTGAGGCTCGTCGCGGGCGGGTGGCGCTTCTACACCCGGGCTCAGTACGCCCCGGCCGTCGAGGGCTTCGTCCTGGACGGCCAGCAGGCCCGGCTCACCCAGGCGGCCCTGGAGACCCTGGCGGTGGTCGCGTACCGCCAGCCGGTGAGCCGGTCGCGGGTCTCCGCGGTGCGCGGAGTCAACTGCGACGGGGTCATGCGGACCCTCCTCCAGCGCGGTCTGGTGGCGGAGGCGGGGACGGAACCCGAAACAGGTGCGATCCTGTACAGGACGACGAACTACTTTCTGGAGCGGATGGGCCTGCGCGGCCTGGACGAGCTCCCGGAGCTCGCGCCCTTCCTCCCCGAGGCGGACGCGATCGAAGCCGAGACGCAGGAAGGTGTGCCGTCGTTCGATCCGGACGCACCGGACACCGATGAAGACGACAAGACGACGGAACTTTGATGCGAAGCAGCGGCAACGGCAACGGTGGCAACAGGAACAGCGGCGGAGGCTCCGGCGGCGGGCGCGGTGGCGCCCGGGGCGGCAGCCAGGGCGGCGGCTACCGCGGGGGCTCCGGCGGCGGTGGCGGCCACCGGGGAGGGTCCGGCGGTTCGGGCAGCGGTGGCGGTGGCTACCGCGGCGGCCAGGGAGGCTCGCGCGACCGCGACCGCGACCGCGACCGTGACCGCGACCAGGCGCCGCAGCGGCCCCGCAACCCCCGTCCGGAGGAGCGCCGCTACGACGTGGGTCCCGAGGGCGAGCGCACTCGCGGCGCCCGCGGCGCGTCCGCGCGCGGCGGCGCCAAGGGCGGTCCCAAGGCCCCCAGGACGCCCGGCGTCGGTGGCGCCGGCGGCCCGCGCCGCGGTCCGGGCAGCCGCAGCGGCCAGTCCCGGCCGCGCGAGCTGGACGCGCGCATCGAGGAGCGCGTGCGCGACCGGTACGCCGACAAGCCCGTGATCAAGACGCCGAAGACCTTCCCGGGCGCCGAGCAGGAGGGGGAGCGCCTGCAGAAGGTCCTCGCCCGGGCCGGCATGGGCTCGCGCCGTGCCTGCGAGGAGCTCAT
Organism: Streptomyces sp. PCS3-D2; assembly: GCF_000612545.2. Taxonomy (GTDB): domain Bacteria; phylum Actinomycetota; class Actinomycetes; order Streptomycetales; family Streptomycetaceae; genus Streptomyces. The sequence continues at coordinate 6,014,540 of NZ_CP097800.1, forward strand.
CGAGCAGGCCCGCGTCGAGGTCAACGGCGAGATCGTCACCGAGCAGGGCAAGCGCGTCCAGCCCAAGGACGAGATCAAGGTCGACGGCCTGACCGTCGCCACCCAGTCGTACCTGTTCTTCGCGCTGAACAAGCCGGCCGGTGTCGTCTCCACCATGGAGGACCCGGACGGCCGCCAGTGCCTGGGCGACTACGTCACCAACCGTGAGACGCGGCTGTTCCACGTCGGCCGGCTGGACACCGAGACCGAGGGCATCATCCTGCTCACCAACCACGGTGAGCTGGCCCACCGCCTCACGCACCCGAAGTACGGCGTGCAGAAGACCTACGTCGCCGCGATCACCGGCAACCTGCCGCGCGATATCGGCAAGCGGCTCAAGGACGGCATCGAGCTGGAGGACGGCTGGGCGCGCGCCGACAACTTCCGCGTCGTCGACCAGGTGGGCAAGAACTACATGGTCGAGGTGACCCTCCACGAGGGCCGCAAGCACATCGTCCGCCGCATGCTGTCCGAGGCGGGCTTCCCCGTCGACAAGCTCGTCCGGACCTCCTTCGGTCCCATCGAGCTGGGCGACCAGAAGTCCGGCTGGCTGCGCCGCCTGACCAACACCGAGGTCGGCATGCTGATGCGCGAGGTCGGCCTGTAAGGACCCCGCCCGGCCCGCTCCATGAGAAGCCCGCAGTGCCCACGGCACCGCGGGCTTTTCGCTTGCCCAGGCCCCGCCCCCCTGTTTATAGTCACAATGACTATTAAGGGGGTGGGGCGGGCATGAACGGGACCTTGAGCCGGAGCGAGGTGCTCGGGTTCGCCACGGGCGCCCTGTGCGTCTGGCTGGTGGCCCGTCAGCACATCGCCAACTGGCCGATCGGCATCGCCAGCAACGTCTTCTTCAACCCGCCGCACGCCGGCCACCACCTGGTGCGCACCGCCCAGGTCCGCTGCGAGCGGCTGACCGTGCTGGTCTGCGCCGCCTCCGTGGAATCGGTGCCGCTCGCCGACCGCGTCGCCTGGATGCGCGAGGCCCACCCGGACGCGGACGTCGTCGGAGCCGCCGACCCGGGCGCCACGTGGGCGGACCTCTCCTTCACGTCGCAGGAGTTCCCCGTGATCGCCCGCCGCCAGGACGCGGCGGAGGAACGGGCCGCACGCGTCGGCTCCCCGGTGCTGGTCTGCGACACCGACTCCTTCGCCACCGGCACCTGGCACGAGCGGTACACGGGCGGCCGCAGCGCGGAGGTCGAGCGGATCGCCGCGCTCACCCGCCGACACCTGTACCTGCTGACCGAGGACACCGACGTGCCCTTCGAGGACGACGGGCTGCGCGACGGCCCCGAGCTCAGACCCTGGATGACCCGGCGCTTCCGCGAGGAGCCGGCGGCGACCGGACGGCGCCTCCGGTCCGTGCCCGGCGACCGCCGGGAGCGGCTGGCCACGGCCGTGGCAGCCGTGGACGGACTGCTCGCCGAAGGCTGGCGGTTCGCCGACCCCCTCCCGGAGAACCGATGAGCGGGGCGGCGCGCCCGGGCTATGACCCGTACGCCTTCCAGCCGTTCGCGGTGACCGTCGACCTCGCCGTGTTCACCGTGCGCGGCGGCACCCTGCACGTGCTGCTGATCCGGCGCGGCCAGGAACCGTACGCCGGGTCCTGGGCTCTGCCCGGCGGGTTCGTCCTGCCGCGGGAGTCCGCCGAGACGGCCGCCCGGCGCGAACTGGCCGAGGAGACCGGCCTGCCCGGGCGGACCGTGGCGGACCTGCACCTGGAGCAGCTGCGCACCTACAGCGAGCCGGACCGCGATCCCCGGATGCGGGTGGTCTCGGTGGCCTTCACGGTCCTCGTCCCGGATCTGCCCGAACCGGCCGCCGAGGGCGGCGGGGACGCGGCGCAGGCCCGCTGGCTGCCGCTGGGAGAGGCTCCCGACCTTGCCTTCGACCACGCGGTGATCCTGGCGGACGCACGCGAGCGGATCCGCTCGAAGCTGGAGTACACCTGCCTGGCCACCGCCTTCTGCCCGCCCGAGTTCACCCTCGGGGAGCTGCTGGCCGTGTACGAGACCGTCTGGGGCACCGCCCTGGACCGCCCCAACTTCCGCCGCAAGGTCCTGGCGACCCCCGGTTTCGTCGAGGCCGTACCGGGCGCCGCCCGGCTCACCGGAGGCCGCGGCAAACCGGCCGCCCTCTACCGGGCCGGTCCGGCGACCGCCCTCCATCCCCCCCTGCTCCGACCGGAAGGACCCACCCGATGACGAAGCGAGCCGCCACCGGCGCGCTGGTCGGCCTGGCCCTCGGCGACGCCCTGGGCTTCCCGACCGAGTTCAACGACGTTCCCGCGATCCTCGCCAAGACGGGACCCTGGCGCGAGATGCGCCTGCCCCGCCCGGCGATCGTCACGGACGACACCCAGATGACCCTCGCCCTGGCGCGCGGCATCCGGACCGCGGCGGACCGAGGACGCATAGGCCCGCTGCGGCTGACCCGCCCGGTCCGCGAGGAGTTCGTCGACTGGTACCACTCGCCGGAGAACAACCGGGCGCCCGGCAACACCTGCCTGCGGGCCTGCCACCTGCTGAACGACCTGCAGCGCGACTGGCGCGACGCCAGCCAGACCGGCTCGAAGGGCTGCGGTGCGAACATGCGGGTGGCTCCCGTCGGGCTGGTGCCCGGCTGGACCGACGAGGAACGGGCCGGCGCGGCACAGCTGCAGTCCGCCCTCACCCACGGCCACCCGACGGCGCTCGCCGCCTCCGACCTGACGGCGCGGGCGGTGCACCTGCTGGCCCTGGGCACCGAGGTGACCGGCCTCGTCGGGCTGCTGCGCTCGTACGCCCTGGAGAACCGCACCCGCTACCACGAGCGCTGGCTGGGCGACCTGTGGATGCGCACCGCGAGCGACGCCACCCCGGAGTCCTTCATCGCGCGGGGCTGGGACGAGTGCCTGGCGGTGCTGGACCGGCTCGCGGCGGCGCTGCGTTCCCCGTCCCCGGAGACCGACCCCTGCCTGACCACCGGCGAGGGCTGGATCGCCGAGGAGGCCCTCGCCACCGCCCTGCAGTGCTTCCTGCTCTTTCCCGACGAACCCCTGACGGCCCTGCGGCGCGCCGCCTGCACCAAGGGCGACTCCGACTCCATCGCCTGCCTCGCCGGAGCCTTCGCCGGCGCTCACCTCGGGGCGGACGCCTGGCCGCGCGCATGGGAGGGGCGCATCGAGTACCGGGACGAGATCCTGGCCTTCGGGACCCTCTGGGACGCCTGACCCACGCCGGACCCTACCCGGCTGACGCGCGCCGGGCGCGGGCGAGGAAGTCCTCCACCCGGGCGCGATCCGGTGCCTCGGGCAGGGGGCTGCCGGCCAGGGCGTCCTCCGTCTCCTCCTGCAGGCGGGTCATCCAGGTGTCGGCCTCGTCCCAGCTGAGTTCACCGCGGCGGACGGCGAGCAGGCGGTCGCGGTACGGGCCCGCGTCGATGCTCAGGAGGCCGGTGCGCAGCAGGTCGCGGCAGGACAGCAGCAGGCGCAGCAGGTGCATGGCGTGCTTCCAGCGAGGTGCGCCGTGGAGGCGGACGTCCGCCAGGAGCTTGCCGTGCTGGGAGGCCGCGTACCGGCTGAAGCTGGTGTGGACCCGGCGGGAGAGGAAGGCCCCGCGCAGGTCGAGCAGCTCCCGGCCGACCGGGTCGACGTGCTCCACCAGCGGCGAGTGCAGGCACTCCAGGATGTTCGGGTTGGCCCGCAGGCCGAGTTCGCAGAAGCGTTCGAGCTCCCAGGAGAACTCCTCCTCCCGGGGCCCCTCGACGTGCGTGGGGGGCTTCTCGAACCGCCAGAACAGCGGTGTCGGGGCGAGGTAGACACCACGCCGGTCCGTGTCGCTGGTCTCCGTGGCCAGCCCGAACGCCCGGGAGCCCATCACGCACCGGTAGATCGTGTGGTCGCGTACCAGCGTCAGATCGTCCATCCCGGGAGCCTACGACGGGGCACACCCGCCCTGCCGGACAGTTTTCACCGGCCGGCAGGGCTTGGGGGGTGCCGCGCGGCTACGCGAGCGTGATGTTGCCGTCCGCCGCGACGGTGATCTTCTTCTCGGCCAGCCCCTTGGTGGCCGGTCCCTTGACCACCGAGCCGTCCGTGACCTTGAACTCGCTGCCGTGGCAGGGGCAGTCGATGGTGCCGTCTGCCACCTTGTTCACCAGGCAGCCCTGGTGGGGGCAGACGGCGGTGAAGCAGCGGTAGGAGCCCGCCGTGGGCTGCGTCACCACGACCTTCTCGCCCTGGATGACCTTGCCGCCGCCCACCGGCACGTCCGCTGCCTTGGCGATGGCCTTGCCGCCGCCGGCGCCGCCGGTCGCGGACGCGTCGGCGGGGGCGGAGCCCGCGGGCGGGGTGGCGGCGTTGGGCTCGCCCGACGAGGCCTGCCCGCCGTCACCGCCGCCGCTGCCGCATGCGGTGAGCGCACCGCCGGCCAGTGCGGCCGCACCGGCCACCAGTACCTTGCGCCGGGCGGTCTGCGTCAGGTCGCTCATCAGTCTCTCCTCGCTGTGCGGCTGGTTCGGCGTGCAGCATCCTGGCCCGCGGCCGGCCTCAGGTGAAGCCTGCCGCGCCCGTTTCACGAGTCCCGCTGCCACGGTGCCAGTGAGACGGGTGTGCCAGGTGTGCGTACGACCTCCCACACGTGGACGACGGCGTCCCGGTTCAGCGGTCCGAAAACATGTGGGAAACGATCACCGGATTCACCCTCCCGGCGGACCTCCGCGGTCAGCGCGTCCTCGTCGAGCTCGACCGCGAGCAGGGTCCCCGGCTGTTCCCGGTAGTGCGTCTCGGCGATACCGAGCGCCGTCGCGCGGTCCGCCGAACAGTGCACGAACCCGGCGGAGTCGAGTGAGGGCGGGGAGTACGGGCGCCCGGGGGCGGCGGTCCAGTCGGCGAGCGGGACGATGTGGAAGATCATGGGTTCGTTCTACCGCAGCGGCCGCGGGTCCGGCCGCCGTCCCACAGGGCGGGCGGCCGGACCCGCGCGGCGTACCGTCTGGCTACCCTGAGTCAGAACCTGTCGTCACGCACCCCGTGGAGCGCCCCGTGAGAACCGCCGTCGTCATCGGAACCGGACTGATCGGCACCTCCGCGGCGCTCGCGCTGACAGCCCGCGGGGTCACCGTGCACCTCGCCGACCACGATCCGGACCGGGCCCGCACCGCCGCCGCCCTCGGGGCCGGCACCGACGAGCCCGCGCAGGAGCAGGTCGACCTCGCGATCGTCGCGGTACCGCCGGCCCACGTCGCCGCGACCCTGGCCGACCTCATAGGGCGCGGCGCGGCGCGGGCCTACGTCGACGTGGCCAGCGTCAAGGGCGGGCCGCGGCGCGAACTGGCCGCGCTCGGCGTGGACGCCACCGCGTACATCGGCACGCACCCGATGGCGGGCAAGGAGCAGTCGGGGCCGCTCGCCGCGACGGCGGACCTCTTCGAAGGCCGCCCCTGGGTGCTCACCCCGACCCGTGAGACCGACCACGAGGTGCTCAACCTCGCCCTGGAACTCGTCGCGCTGTCCCGGGCCGTACCGGTGGTGATGGACGCGGACGCCCACGACCGGGCCGTCGCGCTCGTCTCGCACACCCCCCAGCTGGTCTCCAGCATGGTCGCGGCCCGGTTGGAGGAGGCCGACGAGACGGCGGTACGGCTGTGCGGTCAGGGCATCCGCGACGTGACCCGCATCGCGGCCTCCGACCCGCGGATGTGGGTGGAGATCCTGTCGGCCAATCCGGGACCGGTCGCCGACGTCCTCGCCGGGATCGCCGCCGACCTGGAGGAGACCGTCGACGCCCTGCGCAGCCTCCAGTCCGCTGATGTGGACAAGCGCCGCGGCGGCGCCGCCGGCATCGAGGACGTGCTGCGTCGCGGGAACGCGGGCCGCGTACGGGTCCCGGGCAAGCACGGAGCGGCGCCCACCGTCTACGAGACCGTGGCCGTGCTGATCAGCGACCAGCCGGGCGAGCTGGCGAGGATCTTCGCCGACGCCGGCCGCGCGGGCGTCAACATCGAGGACGTGCGGATCGAGCACGCGACGGGCCAGCAGGCCGGCCTCGTCCAACTCATGGTCGAGCCGAGGTCCGCCGCCGCCCTCACGGCCGAGCTGCGGGAACGGGGCTGGGCCCTGCGCACCTCCTGAGTCCCGGAGGCCGGGAAGGCACGGGCGGGGCGGGGTGCGCAGGGGGTCTCGTGGAGGCCGGGGCGGGTGAGCCCGGACTGACCGGCACGACACACCCTGGGGCCCGGTAACCTTGCAGAGGGGCGCTTTGCCGCGCCCTGACACGCACGCGCAACCAGGAAGGTGCCCGCACCGTGGAAACCGCAGCTCCGTCCGCCGTGATCGTCGCCATCGACGGTCCCTCCGGCACGGGCAAGTCCAGCACCTCCAAGGCCGTGGCCGCCAAGCTCGGGCTGCGCTACCTGGACACCGGTGCCCAGTACCGGGCCATCACCTGGTGGATGATCTCCAACGGGGTCGACACCGACGACGCGCAGGCCGTGGCGGTCGCCGCCGGCAAGCCCTCCATCGTGTCCGGCACCGACCCGGCCGCCCCCACCATCACGGTGGACGGCCTGGACGCCGCCGGTCCCATCCGGACCCAGGAGGTCACCTCCCGGGTCAGCGCGGTCAGCGCGGTCCCCGAGGTGCGCACGCTCATCACCGAGCTCCAGCGGTCCATCGCCGCCGAGGCCGCCCGCGACGCGGACGGGATCGTCGTCGAGGGCCGGGACATCGGCACCACGGTCCTGCCCGACGCCGACCTGAAGATCTTCCTGACGGCGTCCGCCGAGGCGCGGGCCGCCCGGCGCAGCGGAGAACTCCGAGGCAAGGAGGCCGCCGACCTCGCGGCCACCAAGGCGGCGCTGATCAAGCGCGACGCCGCGGACTCCGGTCGCAAGACCTCCCCGCTGGCCAAGGCCGGCGACGCCGTCGAGGTCGACACCACCGAGCTCACGCTCGACCAGGTGATCGAGTGCGTCGTGACGCTCGTGGAAGAGAAGCGGGCGGGCCGCAAGTGAGCCGAGCGCCCTCCCTCAAGGGTGCGGCGGTCGGCAGGCGCATCGGAATCGGCCTCATGTACGGGCTGTGGAAGCCGCGCGTGCTGGGCGCCTGGAAGGTGCCCGCCTCGGGTCCCGTCATCCTCGCCGTGAACCACACGCACAACATCGACGGCCCCATGGTGATGGGCACCGCGCCCCGCCCCCTGCACTTCCTGATCAAGAAGGAAGCGTACGTGGGCCCGCTCGGCCCCTTCCTGGACGGCATCGGGCAGGTCAAGGTCGACCGCTCCGGCGCCGACCGGGCGGCGATAGGCCGCGCCCTCGCCGTGCTCGACCAGGGCGGGGCCCTCGGGATATTTCCCGAGGGCACCCGGGGCGAGGGCGACTTCGCCTCGCTGCGCGCGGGACTCGCGTACTTCGCGGTCCGCAGCGGCGCGCCCATCGTGCCCGTCGCGGTTCTCGGCAGCGCCGAGGACCGCGGCCGCCTGATCTCCGGGCTGCCGCCCTTCAAGAGCCGGGTCGACGTCGTCTTCGGCTCGGCCTTCGACGCCGGGGACGGCAGTGGCCGCCGTACCCGCACCGCACTGGACCAGGCCACCGTACGCATCCAGGACCGGCTGACCGCCCACCTGGCCGACGCCAAGCGCCTGACCGGGCGCTGAGCGAGACTTGACCTAGTAGTGGAACCGCGCTGCGCGGGCACCACCGATCACCACGAACGACGAGGAACGGACTTCATGAACGACCAGCACGACCACGGAGCGCTTGGCGATGCCGAGTACGCGGAGTTCATGGAGCTCGCCGCGGAAGAGGGCTTCGACCTCGAAGAGGTCGAAGGCGCCATCGGGGAGGCGGGTCACGGCCCGCTGCCCGTCCTCGCCGTCGTGGGCCGCCCCAACGTCGGCAAGTCGACCCTGGTGAACCGCATCATCGGCCGCCGCGAGGCGGTCGTCGAGGACAAGCCGGGCGTCACCCGCGACCGCGTCACCTACGAGGCCGAGTGGGCCGGCCGGCGCTTCAAGGTCGTCGACACCGGCGGCTGGGAGCAGGACGTCCTCGGCATCGACGCCGCCGTCGCCGCCCAGGCCGAGTACGCCATCGAGTCCGCCGATGCGGTCGTCTTCGTCGTGGACGCCAAGGTCGGCGCCACCGACAGCGACGAGGCCGTCGTCAAGCTGCTCCGCAAGGCCAAGAAGCCGGTCGTCCTGTGCGCCAACAAGGTCGACGGACAGAGCGGCGAATCCGACGCCGCCTCGCTGTGGTCGCTGGGCCTGGGCATGCCGCACCCGGTCTCCTCGCTGCACGGCCGCGGCACCGGCGACATGCTGGACGCCGTCCTCGACGTCCTGCCCGAGGCCCCCGAGCAGACCTTCGGCGGCGTCGCCCCCGGCGGCCCGCGCCGCATCGCGCTGATCGGCCGCCCCAACGTCGGCAAGTCTTCGCTGCTCAACAAGGTCGCGAAGGAGAACCGGGTCGTCGTCAACGAGCTGGCCGGCACCACTCGCGACCCGGTCGACGAACTGATCGAGCTCGGCGGCGTCACCTGGAAGTTCGTCGACACCGCCGGCATCCGCAAGAAGGTCCACCTCCAGCAGGGCGCCGACTACTACGCCTCGCTGCGCACCGCCGCGGCCGTCGAGAAGGCGGAGGTGGCGGTCATCCTGATCGACACCACCGAGACCATCAGCGTCCAGGACCAGCGCATCATCACCATGGCCGTCGAGGCCGGCCGTGCGATCGTCATCGCCTACAACAAGTGGGACGAGCTCGACGAGGAGCGCCGCTACTACCTCGAGCGCGAGATCGAGACCGAGATGCAGCAGGTCTCCTGGGCGCCGCGGGTCAACGTCTCGGCGCTCACCGGGCGGCACATGGAGAAGCTGGTCCCGGCGATCGAGACCGCCCTCGCGGGCTGGGAGACGCGCGTGCCCACCGGTCGGCTGAACGCCTTCCTCGGTGAGGTCGTCGCCGCCCACCCGCACCCGATCCGCGGCGGCAAGCAGCCCCGCATCCTGTTCGGTACCCAGGCGGGGAGCAAGCCGCCGCGGTTCGTCCTCTTCGCCTCCGGCTTCCTGGAGCACGGCTACCGGCGCTTCATCGAGCGCCGCCTGCGCGAGGAGTTCGGCTTCGAGGGCACCCCGATCCACATCTCGGTGCGGGTGCGCGAGAAGCGCGGCGCCCAGTACAAGAAGAAGAAGTAGCCGCGGTCCGGGGTCAGTAGCCCCGGCGCGGAGCGGGCGGCAGGGCCGCCGGGAGGTGTGTCATCCCGGTCTGGTGCTGCCGCCCGTCCGCGTATCCGAGGCCGCCCGCGTACGAGTAGGCGGGCTGGGTCTGGGGCTGCGACGGCGCCTGCGAGCCGTGGAAGGGCTGCCATTCGGACCGCTGCCACGGTGAGGCGCTCCAGCCGCTGCCGTACGTGCCGCCGGTGTGGCCGCCCCCGTACGAGAAGGCCGTGAACCCGAGGTCCTCCTCACCCGTACGGTCGCCCGGCAGGGCCCGGAAGGCGCGCAGGTACTCCGAGTACAGCGTGTCGTAGATCGGGGTGTGCGAGACGGCCGGCGAGCTGTCCCGATCCCGTGCGGGACGCATGGCGGGGACGGTGCTCGGATAGGACGGGGCGCGGGAGGAGTCGTATGGATGCACGTATCAGCCAACGAAACCGGCGCGCTGCGGATGCGGGGTGAAGAGGCCGGAAACACAGATCGCCGGGGGTGCGCGGGACGGACCGCACACCCCCGGCGCAGGGCCGCCCGGCCCCCACACTGGGGGCCGGGCGGTCGTCCACCGGTTCGGCCGGGGATCAGGCGCCGGGCGTCCCCGCCAGCGGCATCGCGGCGGCCACGAGCTTGCCCGCCGCGGCCGCCTTGTCCAGGGCGTCCCGCAGCAGGTCCTCGCGGGGCTGCTGGCCGATGGAGCCGACCGGCGCGGCGTAGATGAGCACGCGCTGGGTCTTCTGGACGGCGGTCCGCCAGCCGTCGGTGACCGACAGCGCCTGGTGCGCCTGCCACCAGGCGACCGGGCCGCCGCCCTCGGCGCCCGGCTGGAGCACGGCGTGCAGCTGCCCGGCCGCGAGCAGGACCGACCAGCCGCTGAGGAGGGTCGGCAGCTCGTCCGTGTCGGTCACCGGGATGAAGCCCTGCTCGATCAGGAGCGGCAGGAAGTCGTCGCCGGGGCCGTCACTGCCCGGGCGGGCGATCGGCGCGGTCGGCTCGACGACCAGGGCCGGGTGCAGCTCGCCGCCGATCAGCACGAGGCCGCTGGTGATGCCGAGGACGGCCTGTCCGCCGGGTACGTTCTGCGGCGCGGGCGCGCCCGTGTCCGACGCGGCGGCCGGGCTGTCACCGGTGATGCTGCGGACCGCGCCCTGGAGCTGTTCCTCGGAAACGGATACGACCTGCGAGGGGATGCAGGTGGCGTGGGCGAAGGCGAGGACGGCGGTCTCCTCACCGACGAACAGCACCGTGCTGGTGCGCTCGTTCTCGGGGTCGCCCGGAGTGCGGCAGGAGGTGCAGTCGTAACTGCGCGGCGCGTCGTCGCCGACGAGCAGCCTGTCGGCTTCTTCGTCGCCGATCTCGGCACGTACCTCATCACTGACGTCGAGCATGCGCGGCACGGGGTGGCTCCTCGGCATAGGTGCGGGTCCGGGAGGCTCCCGGCTCGCCGGGCACAACGCAGGAGCGGCAGCCGGGGTCACGCCATTTGAGGGAACGGATTCGAACCGGACGCCCGGAAGGGTGAACCGTGCGACCAGGGCTTCGGTTCTGTGTCAACTGTTGCCTGGTTGTGTGCAGTTGATGGCCGGGTGTGGCCGTTTCGGGGGGATCGAGCGGTCGGCCGACCGGGTGGGGCGGCGTGACCCGCCGCGTGGCGGTCCCGGGTACCGCGGAGGGCTGCGTAGCGTGACCCGATGCCCAGCCTCCGGATCCCCCGGGCCGCCCGCGCCGCCGCAGCCGCCGTCGTGCTCGCGTTCGTACCGCCCCCGGGGGCGGCGGAAGCGGCACCGCCACCGCCCGCGCCGGGCCCGGCCGGGGCCGCGCACCCGGGCTCGCCGGGCGTGATCGGGAGCGGGCCCGGGGACTGCGGACCGGGCGGGGAATGGCCCTGGGACTGCGTGGCCGACTGCGAGAGCGGCGGGCGGTGGGCGGTCAACACGGGCAACGGCTTCTACGGCGGGCTGCAGTTCTGGCAGCCGACCTGGGAGGAGTACGGCGGCCTGGCCTTCGCGCCGCGCGCCGACCTGGCGGACCGCGTCCAACAGATCCGGGTGGCACAGGAGGTCCTCGCCGCGCAGGGGTGGAACGCGTGGCCGGTCTGCTCGAAGCGGTACGGGCTCGCGGGGCGGATGCACACCGTGCGGAGCGGGGACACGCTCACCACGATCGCCCGCGAGCGACGGGTGAAGGGCGGCTGGCAGGCGCTGTACGAGGCCAACCGGGAGACGGTCGGACCGAAGCCGGAGTCGATCGCCGTGGGCATGCTGCTGCACCTGCCGGATCCGAAGCCGGATCCGAAGCCGGATCCGAAGCCGGACCAGAAGCCGGAGCCGGCAGTTCCGCCCTCGGCCGACGGCATCCCCGCTCCAGTGGGGCCGAGGCCTTCACCCACTCACGGCTGAGCGCCGCGGCACCCACTGGCAGACTCGGGGCATGCTCGAGACCTCCGCACGGCTGCTGCGTCTGCTCTCCCTGCTCCAGGCCCACCGCGCATGGACCGGCGCCGACCTCGCCGACCGCCTCGGCGTCACCGCCCGGACGGTCCGGCGCGACGTGGACCGGCTCAGGGAGCTCGGGTATCCGGTGAACGCGACTCCCGGGACCGGCGGCGGCTACCAGCTGGGGGCCGGCGCCGAACTGCCGCCGCTGTTGCTGGACGACGACGAAGCCGTGGCCGTCGCGGTCGGCCTGCGGACCGCTGCGGGCAACGGGGTCGAAGGCATCGGGGAGTCCTCGGTGCGAGCCCTGGCGAAGCTGGAGCAGGTCCTGCCGTCGCGGCTGCGCCGCAGGGTGTCCGCGCTCAACGAGTTCACCGTGCCGATGCTGCGCGGGGCCCAGCACTCGACCGTGGACGCCTCGGTGCTGACCGAACTGGCCTCGGTCTGCCGGGACGCCGAGCGCCTCCGCTTCGGCTACCGGGACCATGAGGGGAGCGTCAGCCGCCGCACCGTCGAACCGCACCGGCTCGTCTGCACCGAGCGTCGCTGGTACCTGGTCGCCTGGGACCTCGACCGCGAAGCATGGCGGACCTTCCGCGCGGACCGGATCGAGCCCAGACCGCCCCACGGGCCGCGGTTCACCCCGCGCCCGCCACCGGCCGAGGACCTCGCCGCGTATGTCTCCCACGGCGTCTCGCAGCGGGTCTACCCGGCCCGCGCGGTGGTGCGGCTGAACGTATCGCAGCAGGAGGCGGCGCGGATCGTCACGCCGAGCGACGGCGTCCTGGAACCGATCGACGCGCATGCCTGTCTGCTGCGCACGGGGGCCGTGAACCTGGACGTTCTGGTGATTCACATCATGCTGCTCGGTTGTGAGTTCGAAGTGGTCGAGCCGCCCGCCCTCACGGACCGGATGAGGGAGCTCAGAGATCTCCTGGGCAGGGCCGTGGCGGCCGGAGAAGTGACGGGAATGCAGCGGAGCTGAGGGGGATTCAGTAGCTTCGGACCAAGGGGTGCGTGGAAATGTGGTAAGGGAATTCCGTGGTTCTCGGGGGGAATTCGAATACGTCTGCGGCCCGGGCGTGTCGCGGTGCGGTAAACAATGGGCGACTGTAGATATTCTGTGACACAAGCGTGACCCGGGATGGACGAACGTCCGGGCGCGGCGCTGACGAACGCCGAAGGCGGGCCGGGTCGATGACCCGGCCCGCCTTCGCGCCGTGGGGGCGGCCGGTGCGTACCATCCCCGTCCTGGGCGGTCAGCCGCCGGCGACCGGACGGGCCGCGGTGCCCCGCGATCCGGTCCGCTCGGTGTGTGCGGGATGCGCGGGGCGGCGGCTGCCGGCCGGGGTGGCCGGGGTCCGCTCGGAACGGATCAGGTGCGGTCGGTTGACCGGGTGTACGGCAGGACGGTGCGCCGGGGAGTGTCCCGCGGTCCCGGCCCCGCCGGACGCGGTGGTCGCCGCCGGCTCGACGACGGCCCCGGTGGCGGGCTTGAGCTGCCACTTGCCGCCCGCGGAGAGCAGCGGGGTGAGCGCGGAGACCACGGGTGCGGGCATCCGCCCGGTCTCGGCCCGGCGGCGCAGGAGCTCGCGCAGGTCGAAGACGTAGGCCTCGGTCCGCGCGATGAGCGGCTCGAACCAGGGCAGGGCCAGCAGGATCAGAAGACCTGCGGACCAGCCCAGCAGGACGTCGCTGACCCAGTGCGTGCCGAGGTACACGGTGGTGGCGCCCACGCTGAGCGAGACGACCGCGGACACCACGGACAGCACCCGCCGGGTGACCACGGTGGACGCCAGATAGGCCAGGATTCCCCAGGTCACGACGGCGTTGGCGGTGTGGCCGGAAGGGAATATATCGCCGCCCGCGAAGAGTTCGGCCGAGCCGATCTCCGTGGCGTAGTGCGGGCCGAGCCGCCCGAGGCCCAGTTTCACGGACCCGACGGTGACGTTGAGCAGCAGCAGCGCGACGCCGAGGGTGATCAGCGGGCGCAGGGTGTGCTGCCGCCAGGAGCGCCAGCCGAGCCAGGCGGCGACCATGACCGCGGTGGGTCCGCGCTGGCCCAGTACGACCAGGTAGTCGAGGAAGGCGTGCAGCTGCGGCCACTGCTCGTAGGGCCGGAAGAACATGATCTGCCAGTCCAGGCGGACCAGCCAGGACGTGGTCAGCACGGCCACGACGATGGCGAGGTAGAACGCGAGGGTCGATCCCAGGAGCACGACGCGGTGCCGGCTCATCTGCGGAGTCTGCAGATGAGCCGGTCGCTCTGGTTCCCGGTCCAGCCGGGCGAAGACCCGCTCCAGACGGGTCAGGATTTGATCGGTACGCACTCAATCGACGTTACCGCGCGGGGATGGTCGGCCCGGGCGAATCTCGGGCTTTGTGATGACCATGTGATGTGGAGTTGGTCTCACGCGGGCTCTAATTCCCGTTATTCCGCCAGGGGTTGGATGCTTCTCGATCCGGCGTCGGGTAATTGTTTGGGCCGCTTATTCGGGCTTTATTGCCGCAGGTCGATTACCGTGCCCGCGGGCCGCCGGAAGCGTCCGCTCCGGCGGTCGGCCGGGGGCCTACGGGGGGCCCGAGCCGTTCAGCCAGAACGCTCCGTACACCGCCGAGCCGAGGGCGGCCGCGCCGAGCACCAGCACGGCCCGCCGGGTCCGCCACCGGGCGAGTGCCACCGCAGGCACCAGCATCAGCGGGAAGGCCGGCAGCAGCAGCCGCGGCTTCGAACCGAAGTACCCCGACGCGCACAACGCCAGCGCCACGACGATCCCGCAGTACACCAGCAGCGGCACCGGCTGCCGCTGCCGCACGCACGCCGCGTACAGCCACAGCACCAGCACGACCCCGGCGATCAGCCCCAGCCCGGCCGGGAAGGCGGCGGAGGCCAGCTTCGCACCGACGAAGCGGGCGAACGCCCAGCCGCCGTCGAAGCCGTTGCCCCAGCCGGCCTGCACGTCCAGGTACCCGAGCGGGCCGTCCCCGGTGCGCGCGCCCACCCACAGGACGTACCCGGCCGCGCCGGCCGGAGCCGTCAGCGCCCCGAGTGCCATCCGCCACGACCGCTCCCCCCGCCGCCGGGCCAGTGCGACGGCCACCCAGATCGCCGCCACGACCGCCGCGCCGACCGGGCGGGTGAGACCGGCCCCGGCGGCGAGCAGGCCCGCCGTCAGCCACCGGCCGCGCAGGGACCCGTACAGCGCCCATGCGGCGAGCGCGGTGAACAGCGACTCGCTGTAGGCCATCGACTGCACGATGCCGACGGGCAGTGCCGCCCAGGCGGCGACCGCGAACACCCCGGTGCGGCGGCCGTGGAGCAGGTCGGCCACCGCAAAGATCCCCCACGCCGCGGCGAACCCCGCGACCACCGACACCACCAGGCCCGCCGAGCCGTGGGAGAGCCCCGTCGCCGCCGACACCGCCCGCTCCAGCCATGGCAGCAGCGGGAAGAACGCGAGGTTGGAGTGGACGTCGCCGTTGGGCAGGGCGATCTCGTAGCCGTACCCCTCGGCGGCGATGCGGGCGTACCAGAGCGAGTCCCACCGGGCGGACAGCAGCGTGTGCGGGCTGCTGCCCGCCACCGCGCTCCACACCGTGAGCACGGCCAGTCCGAGCAGCCGGACCGCCGCGAAGACGGCGAGCGCGGGCGCGGCCCGGCGAAATCCAAGATCTTCCACGGGCATGATTATCGGTGGCGTCCGACCTGGGTCGACGCCGAGAACCACGGACCGTGAGCGGGCGTGTACGCGGGGGAGGGCTTCGGGTGGGGGAGTGGCGCACGCCACATGGGGGGCGCTGCCGCTATGAGAGCTTGGCCACGTATCGGGCACACGAACTCGCGTACGCTGACCGTTCACTCGCGTGTCGATGCCGGACCCCGTTGGATGCCGCACAGCGCACCGCCCCCCGCGGCTCCGCCAGACGCTGGTCCACCGAGCGCGGGGGATCACCTGGGAGGTACATGCATGGCGGGGACGAACGCGGCCACGGCCGGGACCCCTTCGCCCTGGCGGCGGCTGGGAGCGGCCTCCGGCGGTGCCAACCGCTGGGTCGTCCTGGCCGTTCTCTGCGTCAGCCTGGTCCTCGTCGCGCTCGACGCGACGATCCTGCACGTCGCGGTTCCGTCCGTCACGGAGGACCTGAGGCCCGGCCCGATCGAGCTGCTCTGGATCGTCGACGCCTACCCGCTGGTCTGCGCCTCGCTGCTGATCCTCTTCGGCACCCTCGGGGACCGGGTGGGCCGCCGCCGCATCCTCCTGCTCGGCTACGGGCTCTTCGGTGCGGCCTCCGCGACGGCGGCTCTGGCCGACAACGCCCCGGTCCTCATCGCCGCGCGCGCCCTGCTCGGCATCGGCGGCGCGATGATCATGCCGGCCACCCTGTCGATCCTGCGCCAGGTCTTCCCCGACCGGCGTGAGCGGGCTCTGGCCATCGGCATCTGGACCGCCGTCGCCGCGGTCGGCGCGGCCAGTGGGCCGGTCCTGGGCGGCTTCCTCGTCGAGCACTTCTGGTGGGGCTCGGTCTTCCTCATCAACATCCCGCTGATGGCCCTGATCCTGCCCCTCGGCCGCTGGCTGCTGCCGGAATCGCGCGGCGGCGCGGACGGACCGTGGGACGTGCTCGGCGCGCTGATGGCCGCCGCCGGAGTGCTCGGCGCGGTGCTCGGGATCAAACGGCTCGGCGCGGAGCGGCACCTGCTCGACGCGGAGGCGCTGGTCCCGCTGCTGCTCGGCGCGGTGCTGCTCGTGCTGTTCGTACGGCGCCAGAAGCGGCGCGAGCACCCGCTGATCGACATGCGGATGTTCTCCCGGGCCGCCTTCTCCACCTCGGTGGCCTGCATCGTGCTCGCCATGCTCGCGCTGGTGGGCCTTGAGCTGATCGCCGTCCAGTACCTCCAGCTGGTGCTGCACCTCAGCCCGCTGGAGACCGGCCTGCGTCTGCTACCGCTGACCTTCGCGGCCATGGCCGCCGGCGCCACCGGCTCCTACACCCTGGCTCGGGTCGGGCCGCGCACCATGGTGTCGCTCGGCTTCGTGCTGACGGGCTGCGCCGTGCTGCTGCTGACGCTGATGGGCCAGCAGGACCGGCCGGTGCTGTTGACCGCCGGCTTCGTCCTGCTGGGCTTCGGACTGCAGACCACGCTCTTCGCCGCCTACGAATCGATGCTGAGCGAGGCCCCGGCCGAGACCGCGGGCGGGGCGGCCTCGATCGGCGAGACCTCCTACCAGTTGGGCGCGGGCATCGGCATCGCGCTGCTGGGCAGCGTGATGAACGCGGCGTACCGGCCCGGACTGGCCTCGGTGCCGGGGGTCTCGGCCGCGGACTCGGCGGGCGCCGCGAACTCGCTGGGCGAGGCCTACCAGATCGCCTCGGGCCTCGGCGGTCCGGCGGGAGCCGCCCTGTACGCGGCGGCGCGGCACTCCTTCGTACACGGGCTGCACGTCACGCTGCTGGTGAGTGCGGCGCTGCTGTTCGCGGGGGCCGTGATGGCGCTGAAGCTGCCGAGGGCGATGGAGTGCGGAGCGGCCGAGGAGACCGGGGAGGGCGAGCCGGTGCGGCTGCCCGCCCAGGCGAAGGGCGAGGCGCAGGCGCGGCCGGCCCCGGTCGAGCAGGCGGGCTGACGGGACCGCCCCGCCCACCGGTGCGGCGCGGCCGCCGGGGTGTCGGCCCCGGGCGGCCCCCCCGCCCGAACTCCGACGGGGCTGCGAGGGCGCGGGCCGGCCGGCGCCGGAAAGCGGGGCTGGATTTGCCCGCCGCAGCCCCATAGCGTCAGGTGGGCGCACACCCGTGCGCCGCTGGTTCCGCTCAGGCCGCCGGGAGGCCCCGTGTCCTTCGTACCCACCGATCCGCTCGGGCTCGACGAGCTCCTCGGGCCCGAGGACCTCGCCGTCCGGGACACCGTCCGCAGCTGGGCGGCCGACCGCGTGCTGCCGTACGTCGCCCAGTGGTACGAGAGCGGGGAGCTGCCCGCGATCCGCGAGCTGGCCCGCGAGCTCGGCGCCATCGGGGCGCTCGGGATGTCCCTGGAGGGGTACGGGTGCGCCGGTGCCAGCGCCGTGCAGTACGGCCTGGCCTGCCTGGAGCTGGAGGCGGCCGACTCCGGCATCCGCTCGCTGGTCTCCGTGCAGGGGTCGCTGGCCATGTACGCGATCTGGAAGTACGGCTCCGAGGAGCAGAAGCAGCGCTGGCTGCCCGGCATGGCGGCCGGCGAGCTGATCGGCTGCTTCGGGCTGACCGAGCCCGACGTGGGGTCGGACCCGGCCGCGATGCGCACCTACGCCAAGCGCGACGGCACGGACTGGGTGCTGAACGGCCGCAAGATGTGGATCACCAACGGCTCCGTCGCGGCGGTGGCCGTGGTGTGGGCGCAGACCGACGACGGGATCCGCGGCTTCGCGGTGCCCACCGACACCCCCGGCTTCTCCGCGCCGGAGATCAAGCACAAGTGGTCGCTGCGGGCCAGCGTCACCAGCGAGCTGGTCATGGACGAGGTACGGCTGCCCGCCGACGCCGTGCTGCCGCTCGTCACCGGGCTCAAGGGGCCGCTGGGCTGTCTCAGCCACGCGCGGTACGGGATCGTCTGGGGGTCCATGGGTGCGGCGCGGGCCAGTTTCGAGGCCGCGCTCGACTACGCCAGGACGAGGGAGCAGTTCGGCAGGCCGATCGGCGGCTTCCAACTCACCCAGGCCAAGCTGGCGGACATGGCGCTCGAACTCCACAAGGGCATCCTGCTCGCCCACCACCTGGGTCGGCGGATGGACGCGGGCACCCTGCGGCCGGAGCAGATCAGCTTCGGCAAGCTCAACAACGTCCGCGAGGCCATCGAGATCTGCCGCACCGCGCGGACCATTCTCGGCGCCAACGGGATCTCGCTCGAATACCCCGTCATGCGGCACGCCACCAACCTCGAATCGGTCCTCACCTACGAGGGCACCGTCGAGATGCACCAGCTGGTGCTGGGCAAGGCGCTCACCGGTCTGGACGCCTTCCGGTGAGAGCCCCGCTCAGCTCTGGTTGAAGAAGTCGCGCGAGCGGCCGCCGGGCTCGCCGCTCACGATCTGGGTGTCGGCCGGGGTCAGCAGGAAGACCCTGGTCGCCACCCGCTCGATGGAACCGCGCAGACCGAAGGTCAGTCCGGCCGCGAAGTCGACGACGCGCTTCGCGTCGGTCGGGTCCATCGACGACAGGTTGACGATGACCGGGACCCCGTCGCGGAACAGCTCGCCGATGCCGCGCGCGTCCCGGAACCCGTCCGGGGTGACGGTCGCGATCCGGCGGCCGTGCTCCACGGCCGACTCGGAGGCCACCTTGACGCGGGGGTCGGTCACCCACTGGTCACCGGGGCCCGCGACGGAACCGTGGGCGGCCTCCGCGTAGTCGTCGTCGTAGTAGCGCTCGTCGTCGCTGTCCTCCACGAGACCCAGCCAGGCACTCGCCTTGCGCACCGAACCCATGGACTGCCTCCTTTCACCGCGGTCAGTCTGTCTTTCTCTCCGCTGCCCCTATGCTCGTCCATGATGCTGACAACGCGCCAAGTGGATAGTCGCCGCGCAGGGGTTTCGTGACGGTACTGGTGCAGAACACCCGTTGCACGGTCAAGGATCCTGGTGGCTACCGCTGCTGACTGAGTGAAAATAAGACCGCCGCCGCCGTACGGGTGGGCCGCGGGGGCGTACGGGTGAAACGCGGGTCGATACGATGCCCGCCAGGCACGCGTACGACACACGGGGGAAGCAGCTTGTTCGGCATAGTCAGACCGTGCACGCACCGGCTGGGAGAGCGGTTCAGAGCGGAGTGGATGGCCCATCTGTGCGGGCTGTGCCTGGCACTTCGGGGAGATCACGGGCAGTTCGCCCGGATCGTCACGAACTATGACGGGTTGCTCATCTCTGTTTTGACGGAGGCTCAGTCCGGTCCGGCACCCGGCAACCGGCGCACCGCGGGCCCCTGCCCGCTGCGCGGGATGCGCACCGCCGCGGTGGCCAACGGCGAGGGCGCCCGGCTCGCGGCCGCCGTCTCGCTGGTCCTGGCCTCCGCCAAGGTGCGCGACCACGTGGCCGACCGGGACGGGCTGTTGGCCCGCGCCCCGATCGCCGCCGCCGCGCGCAAGGTGGCCCGCGGCTGGGACCGGGCCGGTGCGCGCACCGGTGCCTCGCTCGGCTTCGACACCGCGGTGCTCGTGGACGCCGTCGACCGGCAGGCGGGCATCGAGACCCTGGCCGGCCCCGGCACCCCGGTGCTCGTCGTGACCGAGCCGACGGAGACCGCGACGGCCGCCGCCTTCGCGTACACCGCGCAGCTGGCCGGCCGGCCGGGCAACGCCCCGGCGCTGGCGGAGGCGGGCCGGTACTTCGGGCGGCTCGCCCACCTGCTGGACGCGGTGGAGGACCGGGTCTCCGACGCGCAGGCGGGCGCGTGGAACCCGCTGACCGCCACGGGGACCCCGCTCGCCGAGGCCCGCCGGCTCTGCGACGACGCCCTGCACGGCATCAGGCTGGCACTGGGCGAGGTCGAGTTCGCCGACGCGGGGCTCGCCCACCAGCTGCTGGTGCACGAGCTGCGCACCTCGGTGGACCGGGCCTTCGGAACCATGAGCTGCGGCCACACCGCCACCGCCTCGGCCGGGCAGGGCCCGAACCCGTACGGCGCGAACCCGTACGGCGCGAACCCGTACGACGGCGGGAACGGCGGCAACCCCTACGGCGGCAACCCCTACGGCGCGGGCTCCCGCGGGGTGAACACCCCACAGGCGCCGGGCGGCCCGCCGCCCGCGAGGTCCGGCGGCGAGTCGGGTGGCGGGTTCGGCGGCGACGGGTTCGGCGGCGGGGGTGACGGGTTCGGCGGTCTCGGCGGCGGGAGCCGGCAGCCGCAGCGCCCGCGCCGCGGCCTGCTGGCCGGCTGTGCGGTGGCCATCGGGCTCTTCTGCACCTGTCAGATCTGCTGCACCGAGCACGAGGGCCCCTGGTCGCGCAAGAAGCGGGACCCGTGGTGCGACTTCTGCGAGTGCTGTGACTGCTGCGGGCCGAACTCCTCGGGGGCCGGGGGTTCCGGAGGAGGCTCCGGTGGTGGCGACGGCGGCTGCTGCGACTGCAACTGCGGCTGCTGTTGCGACTGAGTCCGCCGAGTCCCTGAATTCGCGTCAGCTGCACGCGCCCGGACGGCGTATGCCGGGATTCCCGTCCGGGCGGGCGTGGAAGGGCTGAGCGGGATGAGCGATGACGCAGACGATCCGCACGCGGCCGGGCGGATGCGGCGCGGGCGCGGTGCCGTGACGGAGGGCACCGCACCCGTCCGGCGCGACCTCCTCGCGCCGGGTGGCCTCCGCCCCGCCAACGGATACCCGGAAGGTCGAATTCCGGCCGTTCCGGCCCCACGAGACCCCTCCTCGGGCCGCTGCCCGGGCCCCGGCCCCCGCGGCACCGGGCACCGTGCCCCGCCGTGTCTCCCGGCGTACCGCGTGGGCCCGGCGGGCGGGCGGCCCACCGCCTCGCCGACCCGGGGAGGCCGCACGACGTCCGACGCCGCGGGGCCCGCGCCCGGGATGGCCGGCGGCGCCGGGCGCAGGGGTTCCCGCAGTGTCCGCGCCGGCGCCGCGCCCCGGACCGCCACCCCCGCCGCGGACCGCGCGCCGCGCGGCGGTGCGCCCGCCGCGGACGGGTCCGTCCCGGCCGCCGGGTCCGTTCCGCCGGCACGGTTCCGGCTTCCGTCCGCGCCCCTCCGGGCGGCCGCCGGCCGGCACGAAAAGCGTTGGGCGGCGGGTGCCTTCGTCCTCGTCACCGGCGGTGCCGAGCCCTTCCGGAACGTACCCGCGACCCCGCGGCCGGGACGTTCCCGGTCGTCCGCGAGCGACCGCACCGTCCCGGCGGCGTACTCCGGGGGGTGCTCGCGCGGTTCCCGCGGAGAGCCGCTCGGCCGCCCGGCGGGCGCCGGGGTGGTGCTGCGGGCCGCCAGCGGCGTCCCGTGCCGGTGCGGCCGTCACCCCGCGGGCCGCCCGCGGGCCGGCATATCCGGGGCGCGGGGCGCCGGTGCGGAGGCGGCCGGACCGGATCCCGCCGCGCCACCCGACCGCGCCGTCGCGCACTCCTTCCCCCGCCCCTCGCACCGCCCACCGGAACACGCAGCCCCGCACGGTGAGAGGCGGCGCGGGGAGGCCGAAACCCGCTCTTGCGACCGGTATCCGACGACAGGACACTCCCGACAGCGCTTGTCAGGGGCACGGCCAGAGTCCATGCGCCCGCCGTGCCCCCGGCTGCGCCTCACGGGCTCCGGCACCCCCACGACCGTCGGGCCCCCGACCCTCTCCAGGAGGACGAAAAGTGAGGATCAAGCGCACCACCCGCAACAGGCTGCTCGCGGTGGCCACCGGCCTGGCCGCCGCCGCAGCGCTCGCCGCTCCCAACGCGGCGAACGCGGCCCCGAAAGACGGAGGATTCAGCGCCGACCGGCTCGCCACGGCCGGCGCCTCCGTCCTGCGGGCCGACGTAGCGGGCACCGCCTGGCACGCCGACCCCGCCACCGGCACCCTCGTGGTCTCCGCCGACTCCACCGTCTCCGCCGCCGCCCTCGCGAGAATCAAGCGTGAGGCCGGAACCGAGGCCGGAGCCCTGCGCATCGAGCGCATCCCGGGCAAACTCACCAAGCTCGCCTCGGGCGGGGACGCCATCTACGCCAACAGCTGGCGCTGCTCGCTCGGCTTCAACGTCCGCAGGGGAAGCACCTACTACGCCCTGACCGCCGGGCACTGCACCGACGGCGCGGGCACCTGGTGGACCAACTCCGCCCGCACGAACGTCCTCGGCTCCACGACCGGGTCGAGCTTCCCGAACAACGACTACGGCCTCATCAAGTACGCCAGCAACACGCCCACACCGCCCGGGACCGTCGGCAGCCAGGACATCACCAGCGCGGTCAACGCCACGGTCAACATGTCCGTGACCCGGCGCGGCTCCACCACCGGCATCCACAGCGGCCGGGTGACCGGCCTCAACGCCACCGTCAACTACGGCGGCGGCGACATCGTGTACGGCATGATCCGCACCAACGTGTGCGCCGAGCCCGGCGACAGCGGCGGCCCGCTCTACTCGGGCACCCGCGCCGTCGGCCTCACCTCCGGCGGCAGCGGCAACTGCTCCTCCGGCGGTACGACCTTCTTCCAGCCCGTGGTCGAAGCGCTCAACGCCTACGGGGTCAGCGTCTACTGACCGATGCCCCGCGCGCCCCTGTCGGCACCCTGGACGTCCTCCCGCCTTCTGAGAGGATGTCCAGGGCGGCCGTGTCCCCGGGGGAAGCAGGTTCCTGCATGAAACGCATTGGCGTGACCGGGCACCGGTCCATCCCGGACGCGGTGCTCGGCCATGTGGAGAGCGGCCTGCGGACCGTACTGGGCGGCCACGAAGGGCCGCTGGAGGCCCTCTCCAGCCTCGCCGACGGAGCGGACCAGCTCTTCGCGGCCATCGCGCTCGAATGCGGCGCCGACCTCACCGTGGTGATCCCCAGCGAGGACTACGAGGAGGGCTTCGACGGCGCCGAAGCGCTCGACCGCTACCGGCGGCTCAGGCTCCGGGCCACCCAGGAGATCCGGATGGACTTCGCACGCTCCACGGACGAGGCCTACTACGCCGCGGGCACCTACATCGCCGACTCCTGCGACCGGCTCGTCGCCGTCTGGGACGGCCGGCCCGCCCGCGGCCACGGCGGCACCGCCGAGATCGTGGCCTACGCCCGGGCCCTCGGCAAGCCGGTCACCGTCCTGTGGTGCGAGGGCGTGACCCGGGACTGAGCCACCCCCTCCCACCACCGGTACCTCAACTGCTGTGCCGGGCCAGCCAGTCCGTGTGCTGCGGCGAGACGTACCGCTCGGTCTCGTACACCGACGAGGGCCACTGGGACTCGGTGATGGTCGTCTGCATCACCACCATCATCGCCGCGAGGTCCTGCTCGATCAGCGTGTGCGCCTCGATCAGCGGGTGGTGGCGGCGCACCTCGTTCCAGGCGATGCCGGCTGCCGCCGCCGTGCTCAGCAGCCCCGTCAGACCCGCCCCCGGACCCGAGCCGAACGCCCTCATCAGGGCGAACAGCAGCGCCAGACAGGTCAGGAGGACGATCGTCCACGACCACAAGGCCGTCGCCCGCCGGGACACCTCCGTGCGCCGCCGATACCAGTTGCGCTGCTCGATCAGCCGGTCCCGGACGTACGTCTCCCGCCGCACGTGGTAGTTCGTGCCGCGCAGCCGGTGCATCGCGCCGGTGATCTCCGCGCCCTCCGGCACCGCGCCGGCCGTGCGCGGATCCTCCCAGCCCATCTTCCGCAGCTCGGCCAGCCCGGCCTCCAGACGGGTCCGGTAGGTCTCGCCCGGATCGTCCACGTCACTGCCGAACGGCGCACCGTGGACCGCGTACCGCCAGGCGAGCGACTTGATGAACTCCGCCGCGCTGCGGTTGAGCTGCCACTGCGGGCGGGCCCGGCGCCTGGTCGCCCGCATGCCGACGACCAGCACCCCCGCGTAACAGAGCACGCTCAGCAGCGCGAACAGGTGCAGCGAGCCGAGCTCCGGCCCCGGCGGCAGCGCGGCGGCACCCGCAGCCGCGACGAGCAGCAGCAGTTGGCTCCTCGTGGCCTGCGTGGACTCCCGCTGCCGGGAGATCGCCGCCTGGTCCGTGTGGTGGAAGAGGGCCGGCAGGTCCTCGTTCCGAAAGGTCATGCTGTCGGTCACAACGCCCCCCTCGAATCGGGTGGCCGGCGACAGGGCCCCGGCCCCGTCGCCCGCCGTCGGATCACACGGCGAGGGGCTCCAGGTCCCGGTGGACCCGCCGCTCGTCCCGTGCGTACCGGGTCAGGCTGTGGTCCTCGCCGAGCATCCTGGCCAGTTCGACCACCGCCTCGGTCCGCACCCGGGCCGCTTCCTCCGTGCGGCCCATCGAGTCCAGGCTCACCGCCATGTTGGAACTGCTCGCCAGGGTCTCCGGGTGGAGCGCACCGAGCGCCTCGCGCAGCCGCGGCACCGCGAGGCGCTCCAGCTCCAGGGCCCCCTCCGGGTCGCCCTGGTCGGCCCGGGCGTTGGCCAGGTTGATCGTGGCGAAGGCGGTGTGCGGGTGATCCGCGCCCAGCACCTCCCGCATCAGCCGGATCGTCTGCCGCAGCATCACCTCCGCCTGCTCCGCCGCCCCGGTGCCCCAGAGGAAGACCGCCAGGTTGTTCACGGCCGCGAGCGTGTACGGGTGCCGCTCGCCCGGGACCTTCATGTACTCGTCCACCGCCTCCTGCGCCAGGTCCCGCGCCCCGCCCGGGTCGCCGGTCGCGAACAGGTCCGAGGCCAGGTTCAGTTCGCAGGAGAGCAGGTCCGGGTTGACCGAGGTGTACTTGGCCCGGTAGCGGGCCCGGGTGGCCGTGGTGAGCCGCA
This sequence comes from Streptomyces sp. PCS3-D2, assembly GCF_000612545.2. Taxonomy (GTDB): domain Bacteria; phylum Actinomycetota; class Actinomycetes; order Streptomycetales; family Streptomycetaceae; genus Streptomyces. The sequence continues at coordinate 6,039,608 of NZ_CP097800.1, forward strand.
GGGCGTCCTCCAGCTGGCCGGCCCGGCGCAGCGACACCGCCAGGTTCTTCGCCGCCGACAGGGTGCCGGGGAAGCCCCGCCCCAGCGTCCGCTTGTAGATCTCGTACGTCCGGCTGAGCAGCTGCACCGAGTCCTCGTACCGGCCCACCTCGCGCAGGTCGCGGGCGAGGTTCTGCGCGGACGACAGGGTGTAGGGGTGCTCCGGGCCCAGCACCTCCGTGCGCAGGTCGTACACCTCCTGGTCGATCTCGCGGGCCCTGCTGTACTGGCCCACCAGCCGCAGGTTCAGCGCCAGGTTGTTCGCGGCGGCCAGGGTGCGCGGATGCGCCTCGTGGAAGATCTGGCTGAACCCCTCGTGGGCCTCGGTCGCCAGCTCCATGGCCTGCGCGTACTGGCCCAGCGCGCCCAGCGTGTTGGCCAGACCGCTCGTCGTCATGTAGGTGTGCGGGTGCGAGGGGCCCAGGACCGCCTTCTGCCGCTCCAGGGTGATCTCGTCCAGCTCCTTCGCCTCCACGAACCGGCCCTGCGAGCGCAGGATGTTCGACAGGTGGAAACGCAGGTACAGGTACTGAAGGTCGTCGTTGCCCAGCATCTCCTTCCAGGCCTCGCGCAGCTCCTCGCCGAGCTGGTAGGCGGCCTTGAAGTCACCGCGCTTCCAGAGGTAGCGGACCCGGTCGATCAGCAGCCTGCGCGTCTCCGGTTCCTTGCAGTACCGGGCCTCGGACGGGGTGAGGTGCGACCAGATGGTGTTGAACCGCGGCCACGTCTCCGGGTTGTCGATCGGCTCGTCGTCGTCCGGCCGGGCACCGGCCAGGATCCGGTGGACGGCGTGCCGGGCCTCCCGCTGCTCCTCCTCCGGCATCTGCGACCGGATCACGGCCTGCACCAGCCGGTGCACCTGGATGCTGTTGCTGACCTGGTCGACCTTGGCCAGCGCGAACCGGCCGATCTCCCGGATCACCCGGCCCAGCACCAGCTTCTCCTGGAGCGAGGCGTCGTACGGCTTGAGGGCGTCGATCATCTCCTTGCTGTAGAGCAGGTTCGCCGAGATCGGCTCGGGCGCCAGGAAGGCACACAGCTGCAGCAGCCGCACAGCGGCCGGCGAACGGGACTGGAGCCGCTCTATGGAGATGTTCCAGGTGGCGGCCACCGGCTCCGGGTATCCGGGCGGCTGGTTGAGGGCCAGCACGCTCGCCGCCTGCTGGGCCAGCTGCTCCAGGTACGCGGCCACCGGGGTTGCGGTCTCCGCGATCCAGGCACCCGCCTGCTCGACCGCCAGCGGCAGGTCGCCCACCGCGATCGCCACCTGCTCGGCGTCGTCCGTGGTGAGCCCGGGGGCCCGGCGCTGGAGGTGCTCGACGGACTCCTCGCGCAGGAACACGTCCACCGGGAGCGCGTCGCCGTACTGCGACCAGGACTGGTTGCGGGAGGTCACCAGCACGTGCCCCGGACCGCCCGTCGGGAAGAACCGCTTCAGGGCCTCCGGATCGTCCGCGTTGTCGAAGACCAGCAGCCACCGGGAGGAGGGCACCCCGCGCCGCAGCAGGTCGATCGCCTCCTGTGAGGCGGCCGCCATGTCCTCGCCCGTCTGCACCCCCAGCCGTACGGCCAACTCCGCGAGCGCGGCGACCACGTCGTCGGTCTGCTCCGAGGAGATCCACCACACCAGGTCGTAGTCGGCCATGAACCGGTGCACGTACTCCAGGGCCACCTGGGTCTTGCCGACGCCGCCGAGGCCGAACAGGGTCTGCGGCTGCGGGAGCACCACGGCCATGCCGCCGCCGAGCTGGTCGCGCATCCGCTCCAGCACCATGCTGCGCCCGGTGAACCCGGGATTGCGGGGCGGAGCGTTCCAGATCTTCGGAACCGTCCCCGGGAAGCGGGGCCCGGCGTGCGAGGAGCCTGCCACGCTGTCCGGCAGGGCCATGGGCCGCTCCACCGCGCGCAGCAGGGCGGCGGTGGCGTGCACCTCGTCGAGCCGGAAGAGGTCCACCGGGTTGCGGTCGATGTACGGCGTGGACAGCCGCACGTCGCCCACCCTCAAGGGCACCAGCTGGCGCCGGCCCCCGGTCGGGTCCTCGGCGGCCGCCCGCTCCCACACGTCCACGGCCCGGGCGGACTTCAGGTAGGCCGTGGAGAGCAGCACCACCGTGCGCGCGGCGGTGTCGACGCTGATGCCCGTGCCGCCGCCCAGGGTGTCCCCCGCGGAGCCTGTGCCGCCCGACGGCGGCGGCCGCTCGGCCGAGACGTCCTTGGGCACCACCCGGAAGCCCGCCCGGGTGAGCACCGACTCGATCCAGTCGGCCCACATCCGGTTCTCGGCGACATAGGACAGGAACAGGTCGGCCGGCAGCGCCGGGCGGCGCCGGGTGAAGGCGTCCCTGATGCGCAGGCGGACCTCCTCGCCGATGGCGGGCATGGAGGTGATCTCGCCGTCGGTGACCACGGCGGTCAGCCGCTCGAACGCCGAGAGCAGGGAGTTGGTCAGCCCGGCCTCGTCGCCGAAGGTGGCCAGCGTCTCCTCGTAGGCGTAGTACGGCCGGTAGGGGATTTCCACCGCGCCCCAGTAGGACGTCAGCTCGTCCCCGAGCAGGCCGCCCGGGAACCGGTCGAACTTGAGCCGGGCGAGCGCCCGGCCGGCGTCCGCCTTCTCCTTCTCGCCCTCGTCGATCCGCATCGGGACCGGGTAGATCTTGATGCCGCGGTCGTTGAAACGCTCGTCGATCTGGCGGGCCACGGCCGCGGCGCCGTCGATGGACTGGTCGGACAGGGTGAAGCAGTCGACCAGGACGTCCGGGAGGTGAACGGTGCAGATGTCCGCGATGTCGGACAGACCGGTACGGCTGTCGATCAGGACGTAGTCGTAGTTCCGCTTCATGTCGGCGCGTAAGGCGTCGAAGAACAGGCCGCCGCCGAGCCGGTCATAGAAGTTGTCCCAGTCGAAGGTGGACACCGTCGCCGAGTACTCGCGGTTCTGCCGTCCCGCCGAGACGAAGTCCAGGGTGCCGCCGTCCGGGAACTCCCAGCCCAGGATCTCCGGCGTGAGCGAGACCGCGTGCGGCTGGATACGCGCGTAGTCCTTGTGCCAGTCGTCGGCACGCGCCACCGGACTGGTCGCGGCCCACGCGTACTCGCTGATCAGGTCGATCACCCCGGTGGTGGCCCCGAGCGTGGAGGGGTCGAGGAAGGGGTGGAAGAAGCGGTGCAGGCCCGGGGCCTCCAGGTCCCAGTCCACGGCCAGCACCCGCTTGCCGTTGGCCGCCAGGATCCAGGCGGTGTTGGCCAGCGCCATGGTGCGGCCCGTGCCGCCCTTGTACGAGTAGAAGGTGACGATGCGCCCGTCACGGCCTTCGCTGCTGTCACGACTCGCTGTCATCCGCGTCCCCCCGGTCGGTGTCGTTGCTGTCGTTGCCGTCGTTGTGGCCGCCGAACGCGTCGGGCGGAAAGGGCGCCCTGGGCGGGGAGGACGCAGGCCCGTCCATCCCCATCGGCCCCAGTAGCCGCGGTCGTTCGATGCGGGTGTTCCCGGCCGGCAGGTAGACCTGGGCGTGTCTGAGGAACTGCTGCGCCGCGGCCTCGACCACCTGGGGCAGGATCTGTCCGAGGGTCTCCATGTTGGCCACCCCGTTGGCGGCGGCCCGGCAGGCGGCGCGGCCCTGTCCCATCTTGACGGGCAGGGTCTCCTCCAGCCGCCGTGCCAGTTCGAGCTCCTTCGCGCGGCTCTGGCGGTCGTAGCGGTTCCACGGCACGACCACGTTGACCCAGGGGCGGGACTCCTGGTCGAAGGCGGCCAGGCGCTGGCGGCGGTGCTCGTCCTCCACCACCCAGCGGTCGACGATCAGGATCTCCGGCCGGGTCGGCGGCTGCTTGCTGTCGTAGTGCCCCGCCTCGTCGTCGAAGGAGCCGATGCTGGTCTGGTAGTTGAGGTTCTTGACCAGGTCCTCCGCGACGTACGCGATGGGCCGCTGGGCCACCGGATGGTACGGATTCCACTCCAGTGCGCTGTCCCCGTAGTACTCGGGGCTGCGCCCGTCCGGCAGGTCGTGCCGGGAGGCCGCGGCCACGGTCACGTGGAGGGTGCGGGCGGGGCTGCTGCCGGTGGGGCCGAAGGCGCTCGGCACCCCGCGGTAGTCCAGCGGGCGGACGGGTTCGAGCCGGACCGTCTCGGCGACCCGGACGATGCGTTTGGCGAGCTCGTACACCGCCCGCTCGTACTGCTCGGCGTACCCGCGCAGTTTGATCAGCCCGTACAGCCCGTCGGTGACATAGCGCTCGCCGAAGGTGTTGTGGTTGAACTGCAACCGTTCGGCCGGGCCCGGCAGTTGCGAGGGGGGGACCGGCACCCACAGCGCGGGCACGATGGCCTCGGCCGGCTGGTTGCTCAGCGCCCCCTGGTGGATCGCCCGCTGCGCGAAGGCGTACCACTCCTTGCCGCACATCTCACTGGCGAAGTACCGCGGCGAGAACAGCGGGACGAAGACCCGGCAGGTGGCGAGCGCCGCCCCGAGCCGCTCCGACCAGCCCTCGCCGCTGCGTATCTCCCGGTCCATGAAGCCGGCCTCGGCCCCGGCGGGCAGGTCCGTCAGCGCCATGACATGGCTGCAGAGATCACGGAACAGGCGCTCCACCCACATGTCGGGGTCGGGCCCCCCGGCCCCGAACCTCGGTGTATGCGCGTAACTGAGAAAAAAATACGGCTGCACTGATGCGGGCACACGCCCCCCGTCTCGAAGATGCGAGCGAAGAAACATCATTCCGGAGCTGCTTCGCCACATCCCCTCATCGTTCAGTCAATCAGCATCGGTTTTCGGTCATCCAGTCAAGGGCGTGGTCAACGGCTTCCGGGACGGAGAAGAGCATGGCCGACGCCCCGCCGACCCGCCCCCTGCGCACCCGCGAATCCGGGAACGCCCTGCCGATCTCGGCGAAATCGCCGTCATCCAGTGCGACGTCCTCGTATGCGGTCCACTCCCCCTCCTGGCGGGACCCCTGATACCCCTCCGAAAGATTCACCTTCACCACACACTCGTACATGCGCAAGGGGGGCTTCGGAATTCGATACTCCGCGAGATGGAAAGCGGTGCAGACGGAAAACCCCACATTGATCATCAGTACCTGTCCGCCCTCCCAGCACAGCTTTCCCAGGGGTGACTCCTCACCCAGGTGGCTTTCCAGGCGGTGCCCGTCGCAGAGCCGCTCCGCGTCCGCGCCGAGCGCGGCGAAAGAGGTCTGCGGGTGGGAGCTGCGTGCGGCGCCCGGTGCGGTGCGGACGGCCTCGGCGAGCGAGCCCATGCCCTGGCTGGGGGTGCTCGCCGGGTCGAAGGCGGGCATCCGCTCGACGAAGGCCCGCACCTCGGCCTCGTCCATCCCGGCGATCCGCTCCAGGTGGGCGTCGGAGGTTCGGGAATTCTGCGGGGTGAACGCGGGCACGACCAGGGTCCCGCGCGGGCCCAGGACGCCCGTCAGGGCGTCGCGCAGCTGCTCGGCGCGCAGCCCGGTCCCGCGCAGCGAGGCGTGGACCAGGAGCTGCATCCCCGGCCGTACGCCGAGCAGCCGCAGCTGCACCGCGAGCTGGAGGGTGCCCGCGGCCCGGCGGCCCCGCCCCGGTCCGGACGGGGCGGGGGAGTGGCCGCTCATGCGTCGACCGCCTTCAGCTCGTAGCGCAGCTCGGCCACCAGCTGTTTGCCGGTGACCGTCAGCTCGGCCGCGGCCGAGAGCCGGTCCAGGGCCTCGTGGATGAGGTCCGAGCCGCCCGGCTCGGGCCCCGCGGTGGCCCGCCGGTACGCCTCCACCGCCACCCGCTCGTGCACGTCCGCCAGCAGCCGTGACACGGGTACCGGGCGCGACCGCCACGGCGACGGGTGCTGCCACTCCCCGTCCAGCGCGTACAGGTCGGTCACCTCGGTCAGGGCGCGCAGCCGGGTCCGCCGCCGTCCGGTCAGCAGCGCGAGCGCGGTCTCCCGTACGCCCGCCGCGTACGGCACCCCGAGCGCCCCCGGCCCGTGCCGGCCGGCCTCGCCCCAGCCGCCGGCCCGCGGGCCGCCCGCGAGCGGGGTGAGCGTGGTCAGCCCGACCGCCGCCGCCCGGGCGAAACCGGGCACCGCCTTGTGCAGCAGCGCCCAGGCCCGGTCGAGCCGACCGCGCCACTCCTCGGTCTCGCCCGCGCCGAGCCGGAGCCGGGGCGGGCGGGGGAAGCAGTTGCGGTAGGGGTCGAGGTCCTCCAGCGCCACCGGCGCCGCGCCCGGGCCGGGAGACCAGGTGCGTACGGGCTGCCAGCGGGCGTCGCCCGCCGCCGGTCCGAAGCGGTGCTCGGAGCGGCCGTCCCGGGCGGCGTAGCCGTCGTCGGTGACGCGCAGGGAGGCCCGGCCCTCGGTGCCCGGCTCCCCGAGCCGCAGCAGGCCGAGCGTCGGCAGGTACACCTCGCCGTCCCGGTAGGCCACCTCGGCCGGCAGGTCCAGCCCGCCGCGCAGCACGGCCGCGGCGGCCAGCGCGGTGAGCCTGCGGGCCGCCTCCGCACCGCCGGGCCGGCCGTCGCGCGCGGCGTCCAGCGACGCTAGCACCCAGGTCCGGGTGTACGGGTGGTCCAGTACGGCGTCCAGCGCGTCGGCGCCCGTCTCCCCGGCCCGCTCCACGGCGGCCACGAGCTCCCAGGCGTGCGCCCATGCGGGGTCGCCGGCCAGGTCCGTGTTCAACCGGGCCAGCAGGATCCGGGTCAGCTCCTCCTGGGAGCGGGTCAGTTCGGCCGGGTCGGACAGCTGCGGGGCGGTCTCCCGGTGCGCCGTGCGGCCCTCGACCCCGTCGACCAGTTCGCGCAGGTCGGTGCAGTACACGGAGGGGTTGTCGAAGCCGTTGGGGTCGCGGTAGCGGTGGGTGTAGAGGCCGCCGCCGCACGAACGTACGACGGGGCAGCCGCGGCACGACTCGCTGACGCCCGCCAGGCCCAGCTGCCGGGCGCGGACCCCGGGATGGGCCGCGACCTGGTCGAGAGCGTGGTCGAAGACGTTGAACCCGGTGGCCGCGGCCCCCTCGAAGGCGCTCTTGAGGGAGTCCACCTGTTCCAGGGTGCCGTCGGTCTCGACGACGACGAGGTCGGTGGGGGCGAGGCCGAGCGACTCGGTGAGGCTGGGTCCGCCGCGCAGCGTGGACAGGAGGGACTCGAAGAGGCGGACGGGGACCGGGCGGCCCAGCCGCTCCCAGTGGTCGAAGACCCGCAGGAGCCAGCGGGCGTAGGCGTCCGGGGCGTCGTCGGGCCGGGCGGGCGGCGTTTCCCAGGTGGCGTGCGGGAGGAGGAAGTCCACGCGTGGGGGTTCGAGTTCGACCAGCGCGTCGAGCACGGCGACGGGGTCGTTGGCCACGTCCACGGTGCAGAGCAGGCCTTGGTAGAGGTGGCGGTAGGGCGCGGAGCGCAGCAGACCCACGGCCGCGAGGACCAGCGGATGGCTCGTCCGGCCGTCCGCGAAGCGGCGGTGGCGGTCGTTGGCGGCGCGGTCGCCGTCGAGGGAGACTCCGACCCGGACGCCGTACTCGGCGAAGAGGTCGAGGTATCGGGTGCTGAGCTGGAGCCCGTTGGTGTGGATGCGCAGGTCGAGTGCGGCGATCCCGGTGAGCGCCCGGCTGAACTCCTCGCAGACGAGTCGGAGCCGGGCCGTGCCCGCCAACAGGGGTTCCCCTCCGTGGAGAATCACCGTGACGGAGGGGAGAGCATGGTCACGGGCATGTTCGGCGAGCCTCGACGCGGTCTGTGAAACAACCTCCGGCGAGATCACTTTCGGCCGGGCTCGCCAGCTCTGATCTGCGTGTTCGTAGACATAGCAATGATCACAAGCAAGATCGCATCTGCTGTGAACTTTCAGGACGATCTCGCGAAATGCGATCAGGCCGGTCATTTGGCCAGTCTAGAGCTCTCGCTCCGCCTCAGAGTGCGGAGTTGAAGATCGGTGCCTGAACCGGACGGCCGGATTCTGCCGGGAGCACGCGATCGAGCGTCGCGACCGCGGACGCGGTTTCGATGTCGATCTTGGCGAGCGGGACCCGGCGGGCCTTGACCGTGCTGGTCGGGGGGGTTGCGGAAGTGTTCACGACACCGTCCTCGGGGAAGCCATAGGGAATGGGCATGTGAATGACAAACAGCGGCGTGCTGCCGTCAAGCGTGGACTTTACTAGGCCACACCCCATTGGCAACCGAGACATGACGCCTGGTCAACCGTTCTATAGCGAGTGAGGCGTATTTCCCGAGGTGGCTTGTTCGGCCGTTCGCCGGACGGCAAGATCCAATTCTTCCGGCGGTGGAACCGGCAGGGGTTCGCGCCGGGCCGGACAGGGCTTCCGGGCGGGCCCGGCGCCGGGCGGGAACCACCCGTGACCTGGGCATTTCAGGAGGCGGTCGAAGTCCTGGCCGGCCCGGAGGCGGTGGTCACCGGCCCCGACGCGGGGTCAGGAGCCGCCGCGATGCCCGTCGAGGCCGCGGAGACCGCCCGGCCCGAGGGCCGGGGTTCGGCTGCGGCCGGCTGCCTGCCGTCGCCGCCGAACAGCAGAATGAGGACCGTGACGACCGCGGTGCCGGCGCCGATCGCGCCCACGAGGTCGCCCTTGGGTGCGGTGCCGGACCGCGAATGCTTGTGGACGGCGTACCCGACGAGGAGTCCGGCGCCGAGTACCGCCATGCCGATGTCGTCGATGTGCAGGATCATGGGAGTGGCCTTCCAGGCTGGTGGAGTTCCGCCATGTCGAGCCGCATGCCGGCTCGGGGTAGGCGGACTTTAGAGGGCCTCACGCCACTTGCAACCTGATGCATGGCGGCTGATCAACCGTTCGACGGCGAGCGCGGCCACGTGCCCCTCGGAGGGGCCTGTGAGGGTGAACTGCCCTCAGGCGGGCTGCTGTTCGCTCAGCTCCGGTGCGGGGAGGTCGCGCAGCAGCCAGTTGAGCACGTCGGGCAGTGCGCGCAGGGCCGCGAAGTGGGCGGCGGTCGGCTCGATCGTGGCGGTGGCCCCGGGGATCCGGCGCGCCAGCCAGCGGGAGTGACCCACGGGGGAGAACACGTCGAGCTCCCCGTGCCAGATCAGTACCGGACAGCGGATGTCGGCCGGGTCGAAGCCCCAGGACCGGCTGGAGGCGAGGACGTCGTCGATCCAGCCGTACGCCGAACGGCGCAGCCCCTCACGGTAGTTCCGCAGCAGCATCGACCGCAGCCCGGCGTCCGAGACGATCATGCGATCGTTGGCGGTCAGTTCCCGGCGCAGTTCGTCCAGCAGCCGCCCCGGGTCCTTGCGGATGCCGGCGGCGCGCGGGATCAGCCGGGCGGCCAGTTCCTCGGGGTCGGCGAAGGCGGTGGTGTACTCCTTGACGTTCGACGCCGCCATCCCGGCGAACCAGTCCAGGTCCTCCGCGTCCCGGGGAGCCAGCCCGACCATGGCCGCGGTGCGGGTGACCCGCTCCGGCAGCAGGGCGGCGCAGGCGAGGGCGCCGGCGGCGCCCCCGGAGCGGCCCGCCACGGCGAACCTGTCCAGACCGAAGGCGTCGGCCACGGCGGCCACGTCGTGGGCCACGTCGGCGACGGTGCGGCCCGGATGACGGTCGGAGCCGCCGTAGCCCGGTCTGTCATAGGCGATGAGCTGCATCCGGCGCTGGTAGAGGACCATGCCCCGGGGGGCCGGTCCCAGGCGGCTGCCGGGCATGCCGTGGAGCAGGAAGACGGGTCTGCCGTCCGGATCGCCCCAGCGCTCCACGGTCAGAGCGCGCCCGTCCGCTGTGCGCACCTGATCGCGCACGCGCTCCCTCCCTCACGATCGGTGTGGGTCGTCATGCCGATTGTGCTCGCTGGGGGAGGAGTGCGGTAGGGCGCACTTCGGGGGTGGTTCTTGTGGAGGTTCCCGGGTGCGTGCGCCGTCGTCCGGTGGGGTTCGCGCTGCGGGAGCGCTCCGGCCGGAGGCGGCCGGAGGGGCGGGGTCGGCCCGGAGGGGCGGAGGCGGCCGGGGCGGCGGCCCGTGCCCGCGGGGCGGTTCGGTCCGGTCGGGGGCGTGGTGGAGGGGCGGTGCCCGGTCGGACGATCGATCCCCGCCCGGTGGCACCGCGCACCGGCTCGTCGGCGCCGGCGGCCTCACTGTCGGTCGAGGCCCACCGGGGAGCCCGGACGGCCTCGGCGGAGGGCCGCGCAGGCCAGGGTGACCGCCGAGCCGACCGCCGCCCAGGCGGCCAGCACCAGCATCGGCCCGCCGGCGCCGTTGCCGCGGAAGTACGTGATGGAGCGGGCGGCATACGTACCGGCGCCCGGTGGCAGGGCCGGCCCGATGGTGCTCCAGAACGGCGGCAGCAGCGGGTAGGGGTAGGCACCGCCCGCGCTCGGGTTGCCGAGCACCACGACCAGCAGGATGGCCAGGCCGATGCCGACCACCCCCGCCAGCCCCTGGAGGGCGAGGGTGATCGCGCCGACCGCGAAGACGACCAGGGTGCCGAGCCCCCACAGGCCCCAGATGCTGCCGGGCAGTGCGTCCAGGACCGGGCCGGCGATGACCGTGCCGAGCAGTCCGGCGGCGATCGCGTACGCGAGCAGCGCGCCGAGCCGGATCACGGCGCGGTGTGTGTTGGCGGGCCGCGCACCGGCGCTGATCGCGAGGATCGCGGCGCACAGGTAGCCGCCCACGCACCAGCCGATGACGAGGTAGAAGGAGCTCAGGCCGCGACTGTCGCCCTTGGCGGCCGGGGCCACGTCGGTGACTCGCACGGTCCGCCCCTGGGCCCGTTCGGCGGCGCCCACGACCTCTTCCAGGGCCTGGGACAGCGAGGCTCCGGCGCCCGAGGCGACCAGCAGCCGGTCGGTCCGGCCGGCCGGGTCGATGATCAGCGCGCCGTCGACGTCCCGGTCCCGTACCCCGGCGAGCGCTGCTGCCTCGTCCTCGACGACCCGGGGGGCGAGCGGGTCTCCGGGCAGGGCGCCGAGCTGCTGCGCGGACCGCTCGGCCACCGGCGCGGCAGGCGCGGTCACCGCGATGGGGATCTCGCTGGGCCTGGGATGGTGGAAGGCCCCGATGTACGAGGTGATGAAGGCGAGCTGGAGCACCAGCACACCCAGGACGAGCAGCGCCGCCCGGGTGGTCACGGCGTCCTTGATCTCGGCGAGGAAACCTTGGGACGGGGTCATGTCTCACACGCTCGGCGTGCGGGGGACGGGCCGCAGCAGGGGCGGGCCGAACGGATGACACACCCCCACCCAGGTGCTCGAACAAGTGTTTCGCACGGATATTCGATTTGCTCTATGGTGGAGAGCGGGGGTGGTGTTCGACGAGCGAAGCAGGAGGCCGCGGGTGCCTGGTTTTACGCATCTGCACACCGTTTCGGGGTTCTCCGTGCGCTACGGAGGCTCGCACCCGGAACGGCTGGCGGAGCGTGCCGCCGGGCGGGGTATGGACGCCCTCGCCCTGACCGACCGCGACACCCTCGCGGGCGCGGTCCGGTTCGCGAAGGCGTGTGCCGGCGTGGGCATCCGGCCGCTGTTCGGCGCGGACCTGGGGGTGGCCCCCGCCGCCCCCTCCGCGGCGGGCCCGGCCGGGCCGGGGGGCTCGACCGTGTCCGCCGCGGGCGGCGGTCCGGGTGAGGCCTCGTATCGGCGGCGCACCCCCGTCAAAGGTGGGGCCTTCCTGGACGAGTCCGCAGCCCGGGCCGTCTTCCTGGCCCGGGACGGGGCCGCCGGCTGGGCCGAGCTGTGCCGGATGGTCACCGCCGCCCACGCCGGGGCCGCCGAGGTGCCGCTCGTCCCCTGGGACGCCCTGCGCGGGGAGGGCGTCTTCGTCCTGCTCGGGCCCGGCTCCGACGTGGGGAGGGCACTCGCGGCGGGCCGCCCCGATCGTGCCGCCCGGCTGCTCGCACCCTGGCGGGAGGTCTACGGCGACTCCCTGCGCCTGGAGGCCGTGCACCACGGCCGTACCGGCACCGGCCCCGGCTCGCTGCGGCTGGCCGCCCGTACCGTCGGCTTCGCCGCCGAGCAGGGCGTCCCGGCCGTGCTCACGAACGCCGTCCGCTACGCCGACCCCGGCCAGGGGCCGGTCGCCGACATCCTCGACGCGGCCCGCCGCCTGGTGCCCGTCGACCCCCGTGGCCCCCTCGACACCGGCGAGCGCTGGCTCAAGGCCCCCGCCGCCATGGCGGAGGCCGCGGACCTGATCGCCCGGGCCGCCGGTCTCGGCCCCGCAGACGCCCGACGCCTGCTCGCGCAGACCCGGCACACCGCGGAGGCCTGCTCCGTGGACCCCGAGGACGACCTCGGCATCGGCTCCGTGCACTTCCCCGAGGCCCGCCTCGTCGGCGCCGCCCACCGCAGCGCCCAGCGGGTCCTCACCTCCAGGGCCTCCGCCGGCATGGTGCTGCGCGGCTACGCGGGCGACCCCGCCTACTGGGAGCGGATGCACCACGAGCTCGACATCATCGCCCACCACGGCTTCGCCTCCTACTTCCTGACGGTCGCCCAGGTGGTGGACGACGTGCGGGAGATGGGCATCCGGGTGGCGGCCCGCGGCTCCGGCGCCGGCTCACTCGTCAACCACCTGCTCGGGATCGCGCACGCCGACCCCGTCGAGCACGGCCTGCTGATGGAGCGCTTCCTGTCCAAGCGGCGGCGCGTCCTGCCGGACATCGACATCGACGTGGAGTCCGCCCGCAGGCTGGAGGTCTACCGGCGGATCATCGACCGGTTCGGTGCCGAGCGCGTCGCCACCGTCTCCATGCCCGAGACCTACCGGGTCCGTCACGCCGTCCGCGACGTCGGCGCCGCCCTGTCCATGGACCCGGCCGTCGTCGACCGGCTCGCCAAGGCCTTCCCGCACATCCGGGCCCGCGACGCCCGCGCCGCGCTGGAGGAGCTGCCCGAACTGCGCGACGTGCGCGGGCAGTCGTACGGGCGGCTGTGGGAGCTCGTCGAATCGCTGGACGCGCTGCCGCGCGGGATCGCCATGCACCCGTGCGGGGTGCTGCTCTCCGACGCCTCGCTGCTCGCCCGCACGCCGGTGGTCCCCACCAGCGGGGAGGGCTTTCCGATGTCCCAGTTCGACAAGGACGACGTGGAGGAGCTCGGGCTGCTCAAGCTGGACGTGCTGGGGGTGCGGATGCAGTCCGCGATGGCGCACGCGGTCGCGGAGATCCGGCGCGGCACGGGGGAGGAACTCGACCTGGACGACCCGGTGCAGGTGCCGCCGGGCGACTGGGCCGCGTACGAGCTGATCCGCTCGGCCGAGACGCTGGGCTGCTTCCAGATCGAATCACCGGGCCAGCGGGACCTGGTGGGGCGGCTCCAGCCGTCGACCTTCCACGACCTGGTCGTCGACATCTCCCTCTTCCGCCCGGGACCGGTGGCCGCCGACATGGTGCGGCCCTTCATCGAGGCCCGGCACGGACGGGCCCCGGTGCGCTTCCCGCACCCGGACCTGGCCGACGCGCTGCGCGAGACGTACGGGGTGGTGGTCTTCCACGAGCAGATCATCGAGATCGTGGACGTCATGACCGGCTGCGGCAGGGACGAGGCCGACCGGGTGCGGCGCGGTCTGTCCGACCCGCCGTCACAGGCGCGGATCAAGGTCTGGTTCGCGGCGAAGGCGACCGAACGCGGCTATCCGGTGGAGGTGATCGCCCGTACCTGGGAGATCGTGGAGGCCTTCGGGTCGTACGGCTTCTGCAAGGCGCACGCGGTGGCCTTCGCCGTGCCCACCTACCAGTCGGCGTGGTTGAAGGCGCACCACCCGGCCGCCTTCTACGCCGGGCTGCTGACGCACGATCCGGGGATGTACCCGAAGCGGCTGCTGCTGGCGGACGCGCGGCGGCGGGGCGTGCCGGTGCTGCCGCTGGACGTGAACCGGTCGGCGGCCGCCCACCGTATCGAACTGGTGTCCGAGGAGGGTGGTGTGTGGGGGCTGCGGCTCGGGCTCGCCGACGTCCGCGGCATCAGCGGGGCCGAAGCGGCCCGGATCGAGTCCGGGCAGCCGTACGCCTCCCTGCGCGACTTCTGGGACCGGGCCCGTCCGGGGCGCCCGGTCGCCGAACGGCTGGCCCAGGTGGGCGCCCTGGACTCGTTCGGCGCCAACCGGCGCGATCTGCTGCTCCACGTGACGGAACTGCACGGCGCGCAGCGGGCCGCCGGTGCACGCGGCTCCCAGCTCCCGCTGGAGGGCGGCCGGTCCACGGCCTCCGTCGGGCTGCCCGACCTGACCGACGCGGAACGGCTCAGCGCCGAGCTCGGCGTCCTCGGCATGGACACCTCACGGCACCTGATGGGCGACCACCATGCCTTCCTGGCCGAGCTGGGAGTGATCCCGGCCCGCCGGCTGCGGGAGACCGAGCACGGGCGGACCGTACTGGTCGCGGGCGCCAAGGCGGCCACCCAGACCCCGCCGATCCGGTCCGGGAAGCGGGTCATCTTCACGACCCTCGACGACGGCACGGGCCTGGTCGACCTGGCCTTCTTCGACGACAGCCACGAACGGTGCGCGCACACCGTCTTCCACTCCTTCCTGCTGCTGGTGCGAGGTGTCGTGCAGCGCAGGGGCCCGCACAGCCTGAGTGTGGTCGGGGCGGCCGCGTGGAACCTGGCGGAGCTGGTGGAACTGCGGTCGGCGGGCGGCCTGGACGCGGTCGCCGCACGTCTGGCCGAGCCGACCGGCGGTCCCTCTGGCGGCCCCTCCGGCGAACCGGCCGCCGCGGGCCGGAACGCCGCCGACGGGGAGCCGGCCGCGAAGGAGCCCGGGCGCACGATCCGCATGTCCACGGGATACGAGATGAACCCCTGGGCCGATCTCCGGCCGCCGGGCACCGGCCCCGCGACCGGCCGCAGGCTGTGGCACTCCAGCCCGGGGAGCGCGGGATGAGCGCCACCGGGAAGACCGTGATGTGCCTGCGGCTGCGCCCCGCCGGCGGAGGACCGCTCGGGGCCGGGGAGTACGCCGGGGTGCTCGCGCTGCTCGGCGGGATCACCCCGGCCGTGCAGGCCCTGCCGCCCGACACCGCCCTCGCCGACGTCCGGGGCGCGCTGCGCTACTTCGGCTGCGACGCCCGCCGGTTGGCCGCCCTGATCCGGGTCCGGGCCCTCGCCCTGCACGGGGTGGACGCCGCCGTCGGCGTGGCCGGCAACCCCATGCTGGCCCGTGCGGCGGCCCGCGAGGCCCGGCCCGGCGGGACCCTGGTGCTCCCCGAAGACCCGGCCGCCGTGCGGGACTTCCTGGCGGACAAGCCCGTCACGGCACTCGACGGGGTCGGCGCCGGGGCTGCCCGCACCCTGTGTTCCTACGGCCTCGACTCCGTCGGCCGGGTCGCCGCGGCCCCGCCCGCAGCCCTGCGGCGGATCCTCGGCGCCCGGCTCGGCCGCGAGGTGCACGAGCGCGCCCTCGGGATCGACCGGACCCCCGTCCGGCCGGGCTCGGCCGCCCGGACCCTCGCCGCCGAGCGGCTCTTCGACCGGGACGAGCTGGATCCCGCACGGCATCGGCGGGCCCTCCTCTCGCTGACGGAGGAGCTCGGCGCGAAGCTTCGTACACAAGAGGACGGGCGGGTGTGCCGCGTCCTGACGCTCGGCGTCCGCTGCGCCGACCGCACCACGCTCACCCGGACCCGCACCCTGGCCGAGCCCACCGCGCACTCGGCCGCCCTGACCGCCGCGGCCTACGCCCTCTACGGCGGCCTCGGCCTGCAACGGGCCCGGGTCCGCGCGCTGTCCCTGCGGGTCGAGGGCCTGATCCCGGCCGAACGGGCCGTGCAGCAGCTCAGTCTCGACCCCGAGGACGAGAAGGCCCGCCGCCTGGAGGCCGTCACGGACCGGGTCCGTACGCGGTTCGGACCACACGCCATTGCCCGCGGCACGCTGGCCGCCTGACGGATGGTCGGACGACACACCAGTTTTTACCGACGCGTAACTTCCCTGTTTTGCTACTGGCCCGTAATTTAGCGGCAGCAGCCCCCCTTGTGATCCGGATCACGGGACGAATCCCCACGCTCATCCCCTTGAGTCGACCGCAAGGAGATCACACGATGCTGCCCTGGAGACGCCTGCTCCGCCCGCTGGCCGTCCTCGTCCTCACCGCCGCCGCGCTCGTCGCCCCCACCGGCGCGGCGCAGGCCGCGTCCGCCCCCAGCAGTGGCTGGAACAACTGGTCCTGCAAGCCGTCCGCAGCCCACCCGCGCCCCGTCGTCCTCGTCCACGGAACCTTCGGCAACTCCTGGGACAACTGGCTCGGGCTCGCCCCCTACCTCGTGCACCGCGGGTACTGCGTCTACTCGCTCGACTACGGCCAGCTGCCCGGCGTGCCCCTCTTCAACGGGCTCGGCCCCATCGACAAGTCCGCCGAACAGCTCGACGTCTTCGTGGACAAGGTGCTCGCCGCGACCGGCGCCCCCAAGACCGACATCATCGGGCACTCCCAGGGCGGCATGATGCCGCGCTACTACCTGAAGTTCCTCGGGGGCGCGCAGAAGGTCAACGCCCTGGTCGGGCTCGCCCCCGACAACCACGGCACCACCCTGCTCGGTTTCACCAAGCTCCTCCCGTACTTCCCCGGGGCCGGCGACCTGATCAGCAGCGCGACCCCCGGCCTCGCCGACCAGATCGCCGGCTCCGCCTTCCTGCAGAAGCTCAACGAGGGCGGGGACACCGTGCCCGGGGTCAGGTACACGGTGATCGCCACCAAGTACGACGAGGTGGTGACGCCGTACCGGAGCGGCTTCTTGGAGGGGCCGAACGTACGCAACGTCGTGCTCCAGGACCTGTGCTTCCTGGACCTCTCGGAGCACGTCACCATCGGGCTCACCGACCGGATCGCCTGGCACGAGGCGCTCAACGCCCTCGACCCGGCCAACGCCGAACGGACCACCTGCGCCTCGGTGTTCGACTGACACCGGGTGCGGGCGGTCCGCTCGGGGGACCGGTCCGATTCGGCTAGCGCCCGTGGCGGCCCGCCGTCGTCGCACGGCGGCGGGCCACCGCGAACAGCACGGCCGCACCGGCGACCAGGGCGCCGGCCCCGGCGATCGCGATGGACGGGGTGGCGCTGTTGCCGCCGGTCTCGGCCAGGTTGCCACCCGCCGAGGAGCCCGAGCCCGCCGGGTCCACGGAGCTCGCGGAGGCGGGCGAGGACGTGGACGGGAGGGGCGCGCCGGCCGCGCCGTTCGTCTTCGGGTCGTTGTCGCCGTGGCCGTTGTGCTCCACCGAGGACTTGCCGGCGCCGTCGGAGATCTGCTCGTCGGTCGGGGCGGAGGGCTTGTCGGACGGCTTCGACCCGTTGCCGTTCCCGTCGCCGGACCCGTCGCCGGACCCGTTGCCGGTGCTGGGCCGGGTGCTCGGCGCGGCCCCCGTACCGCCGTTGTCCTTGCCGAAGACCACGTCGGAGCAGGTGTAGAAGGCCTCCGGGCTGTCGGAGCGCTGCCAGATGCTGTAGATCAGGTGCCGGCCGGACTTGTTCGGGACGGTCCCGGAGAACACGTAGTCGCCGCTCTGCATGCCCGGGTCGGTGGCCTTCGCGAACGGCGCGGGCTCCAGGTCGGACCACTTCAGCGGCTTCGACGGGTCGTAGCCGTCCTTCGTCACATACAGCTCGAAGCTGCCCTTGTGCGGAGCCGTGCCCTTGTAGCGGAAGGTGTGGGCGCCGGCGGACATCGGGCTGGCCGGCCAGTCGCCGCGGGCGAGGTCCAGGCCCCGGTACTTGTCGTTGCCGGCTGAGCACAGCCGGCCGTTCGGGATCAGCGTCCGGTGGTTCCCGGCCGCGTTGGCGATGTTGACGGCGTTCCAGTCGTAGAACGCCTGGGTCCCGCTCGCGGCGACGGCCGCCTTGCACGCCGCCGACTTCGGTGACTCCGGTCCCTCCGCGTAGCATGCCGCGACCCGGCTGACCGGGTCGGTCATCGAGCCGTGGGCGGCCGCGGGAACGGCGGCGTACGCGGCCAGCGCGAGCGGGGCGAGACCGGCGGCGGCGATGCGGATCGGCGTCACGGTACGGCGGCGTGCGGGCATGAGCGGGTCTCCTTCGGGCAAGACGGGGGTGCGCCTGCGGAAGCGGGCTCGGCGGCGCCGCCCCCCGGCGGCGCCACGACCGGCCCTTCCTGTCCTGGCCCCGCCAAGCTAGCCCCCGGACCACGCCTTTTCGTCGGACCGGACCCCCAGGAGGGGATCCTTAGGCTCCGCTTAAGGAGGGGGAAAGAGCCGCATCAGGAAGGGCCCCGTCCAAGGGCCCCGTCCAACGGCCCCGGCCCACGCGAGGCCACCGCCCTACCGCAGGAGCGAAGCGAGCCCGGACCCGGAGCGGGCCAGTTCCTCCAGGGCGTCCAGGGCGCGGACGGCCTGGCTCGCCGCCTCCGGGTCGCTCGTCGCGAGCCCGCTCTCGGCGAACTCGTCCTCGTCCAGCCGCAGGACGGTTGTCCCGTCCGCCGAGACCCACAGGTCGAGGTCCAGGTCCTCCACGAGGATCTCCCCGCTCTGGATGTGGACCGGACGGGTCACGTCGCAGTACCAGCCCTTCAGGACGCCGTCGCCCGTGCGGACCTCCTTGACCGCGTACCAGCGGGTCCGCCAGAAGTGTTCGACGAACACGTCGCCCGGTTCGAAGCGGACGAAGCCGAAGTCCCGTACGCCCGGGGCGGCCCAGGGGGCCCGCACGGAGATGCGGTCGCCGTCGTCGGCGACCCGCGTCGCCGGATAGCGGATCTTGGTCCGGCCCGCCTTGGTCAGGACGACGGTCAGCTGTTCGGTCACGGTGTCCCCGGCCTCCTCGTGCAGTGCGTCTCGGTCGCGTAGATCTCGTACCCGAACCACCGGCTCGGCGCCCGGAGGCTGTCCGGACGGAGATCGCGGATCGACCCGGTCATGCGGCAGACGCTACGGGCGGCACCCCGCCCGGCGCCTCCCAATTGACCGGCGATGGTGGACAATCACCCCCGTGAGCTCGACGAACCTGAAGATCACCATCGACGGCTCGGCCGGGTCGGCCGCCCCGTACGAACAGCTGCGCGCGCAGATCGCCGCCCGGGCCCGGTCCGGGAAGCTGCCGGCCGGCTTCAAACTGCCGACGGTACGGGGGCTGGCGGAGGACCTGGGGCTGGCCGCCAACACCGTCGCCAAGGCCTACCGGGCACTGGAGGCCGACGGGGTGATCGAAACGCGGGGCCGCAACGGGACCTTCGTCGCGGCGGCGGGGGAGGGCGCGGCGCGCGAGGCCGCCTCCGCTGCGCAGGCGTTCGCGGAGCGGGTGCACCGGCTGGGGCTGACGGAGGCCGAGGCGGTCTCCGCCGCCACCGAAGCCCTCCGGGCCCGGTACGCCGCGCAGTAGCCGCCCTCGCCCAAGCCCTCGGGGAAGCCCGGCCGGACCGGGGGCGGCCCCGCAGCGGACGGCCCGCTCACCGCCGGAGGCTTACAGGTACAGCCCCGCCTCCGAATGGGGCTGCGGGGGCAGCACCGCGGCCGGGCCCGCGCCACGGCGCAGGGCGAACAGTTCGGCCAGGGTGGCGCCCTCGCGGGAGACCCCCTCGTCGGTGCCCAGCCAGTCCACCGCCTCACGGTGGGTCAGCCGCCCGACCTCGATGCGGGCCAGGCAGCGCCCGGGGCGGACCACCGCCGGGTGGAGACGTTCCAGGTCCTCGTTGGTCGTCACGCCGACGAGGACGTTGCGGCCCTGCCCGAGCAGTCCGTCCGTCAGGTTCAGCAGCCGCGACAGGGCCTGGCCCGCCGTGTGCCGGGCCTCGCCGCGGATCAGTTCGTCGCAGTCCTCCAGCAGCAGGAGCCGCCAGCGGCCCTTCGCGGTGCCCTCGTCCTCGCCGATCGCGATGTCCATCAGGTAGCCGACGTCGTTGAACAGCCGCTCCGGGTCCAGGACGCAGTCCACCTGGCACCAGTCCCGCCACGACCGGGCCAGCGTGCGCAGGGCCGAGGTCTTGCCCGTGCCCGGCGGCCCGTGCAGCAGGAGCAGCCGCCCGGCGATGTCGTCCGGGGTCACCTTCATCAGCCGGTCCATGGCTCCGGCGACCGGCGCGGTGTAGTTGGGCCGTACCTCCGCCCAGGTCCCTGCGGCGATCTGGCGGGTCGTCCGGTACGGGCCGCGGCGCGGCGAGACGTACCAGAAGCCCATCGTGACGTTCTCCGGCTGGGGTTCCGGCTCGTCCTGTACGTTCTCGGTGGCCTCGCCGAGCACGCTGGAGGCGAGTTCGTCGCTGACCGCCGTCACGGTCACGTCCGCGCCCCGGCTCCACCGGGAGACGAGCATGGTCCAGCCCTTGCCCTCGGCGAGGGTGGCGCTGCGGTCGCTGTCGCGCGCCGAGCGCAGCACGGTGGCCTCCGGCGGCAGGAGGGTCGCCTCCGCCTTGACCCGTTCGATCGACACGCTGTGCGAGTAGGGCTGCTCGCCCGAGGCGAACCGGCCGAGGAACAGCGCGTCGACGACGTCCGACGGTGAATCGCTGTCGTCGACGTTGAGCCGGATCGGCAGCGCGTCATGCGGGTTGGCTGGCATGGCGCCCATGATCCGGCACGAGGTGCCCGCGTGCACGCGTGTTTCGCCGGATCGGGTGCCAAGTTCCCTCTTCAAACGCGGGACGGGTGAAGATTCCGGCCGCAACTCCACTCCGAACATTCTTGGCATGGACACTTCCGGCGACTCCCGGCTGCTTGTACCAACGACTCAGGAGCAACCCCCACAAGGAGCCGCACACATGAGCATGAGAATGTCGCGCTTCGCTGCCCTGACCTCCTCCCTCTTACTCGCCGCGGGCGCCGTGCTGTTCGGCGCCGGCCAGGCGGCCGCCGCCCAGGCCGACTTCGGCTACGTCGCCCTCGGCGACTCGTACTCCTCCGGACTCGGTGCCGGCAACTACGACGGTGCGAGCGGCAACTGCAAGCGCACCAACCGCGCCTACCCCGCCCTCTGGGCCGCGGCCCACTCCCCGCAGACCTTCGCCTTCACCGCCTGCTCGGGCGCCCGTACCGGTGATGTGCTCTCGGGTCAGCTCGGCCCGCTGAACTCCGGGACCGACCTGGTCAGCATCACCATCGGCGGCAACGACGCCGGATTCTCCGACGTCATGACGACCTGTGTGCTCCAGTCCGAATCCACGTGCGTCAACCGGGTGAACCAGGCCAAGGCCTACGTGGACTCCACCCTTCCCGGACTGCTCGACCGCGTCTACGACGCCATCGACAGCCGGGCTCCCTCCGCCCGCGTCGTCGTCCTCGGCTATCCCCGCTTCTACAAGCTGAACGGCACCTGCATCGCCGGTCTGACCGAGGGCGAGCGCACCGCCATCAACGGCGCGGCCGACCACCTCAACGCCGCCATCGCCAAGCGCGCCGCGAGCCACGGCTTCACCTTCGCCTCGGTCGTCGGCTCCTTCACGGGCCACGAGATCTGCTCCGGCAGCCCGTGGCTGCACAGCGTCAACTGGCTGAACATCCCCGAGTCCTACCACCCGACCGCCGCCGGACAGTCCGGCGGCTACCTGCCCGTCCTCACCAACGCCGCCTGATCCGGCAGACCGGCCTCCGGTGTCGCCGCGGCGCTCGGCGTCGGCGACACCGGAGACGGGCTCGCGCCGGGCGAGGAGGCCCCGCCCGACGGCGTCGCCTTCTCGCACGTCACGGAGGTCGCCACCCAGGAGGTGGCGACCTCCGCCGGGCCCCGCACCTCCAGCCGCACCGCGTCCTCGAAGACCCCGTCGGGCAGGTGGGTGAACTCGGTGTGCTCCAGCCGCCGGCTCTTCGGCCCGGCGGCCTCGTACGTGACGGACTGCCAGCCGGGCCCGGAGCTCCGCCCGCTCCGCGTGGCCCAGCGGTACTCCAGCACCACCGGGACCCGCTCCACCTCGACGGTCGCGCTGAAGGCGGGCGCCTGCCCCGGGGGCGGCGGGCAGTTCCCGGTGTACGCGGTGCGCACCGCGTCGACGTACACCGACACGTGCCCGTCCGCGCTCGGCGAAGCCGGAGCCGGGGACGATGCGGGCGCGGAGGCCGGCGCCGTCCCCGTGGAAGCCGTGGCGGGAGCCCCGGCGGTGGTGGCCGGGCCCGTCGGGGCACCCCCGTTCCCACCGCCGCCGCCCGTGTCCCCGAGGTCCTTCAGCAGGACCCAGCCCAGCGCGGCCAGGGCGAGCAGCAGCAGGGCGATCCCGGCGACGAGCACCGGTCCGGCCGCGCCCCCGCCTCCGCCCGCACCCCCGGCCGCGTCCCCGCCCGCACCCCCGGCCGCCGGAGTCCGGCCGGGTGCGGGGGGCGGTGCGGGCCGGGGCCCGTACGGCCCGCCGCCCTGTGGTTCGTGCCCGAGGCGGGCCGTCGGCATCGCCGGGGTGGGCCCCGACACCGGTCCGCCGGAGGCCCGTACGGTTCCGCCCGCGCCCACCACCCGCAGCATCCGGGCCGCCTCCGCCGCGTCCAGTCGCTGCGCCGGATCCTTGCGCAGCAGCCCCGCCAGTACGGGCTCCAGCGGACCGGCCCGGCGTGCCGGGGGCGGATCCCCGTCCACCACGGCCCGCAGCGTGTCCAGTGCGGTTGCCTGTCGGAACGGCGAGACCCCCTCGACGCAGGTGTAGAGCATGACGCCGAGCGACCACAGGTCCGACCCCGGACCGGGTTCGCGGCCCAACGCCCTTTCCGGGGCGAGGAACTCGGGGGAGCCGACCACCTCGCCCGTCATGGTGATGGCGGAGGAGCCCTCCAGGCTCGCGATCCCGAAGTCGCCGAGCACCACCCGGCCGTCGTTGGCGACCAGTACGTTGGCCGGCTTCACGTCCCGGTGCAGCACCCCCGCGTCGTGCGCCGACCGCAGGGCGGCGAGGACCTGCTCGCCGATGTGGGCGGCGCGCTGCGGGGTCATCGGCCCCTCCGCCTCCAATACGTCGGCCAGCGAGAGCCCGCGCACCAGCTCCATCACGATCCAGGGGCGGCCGTCCTCGGAGGCGACGTCGTAGACCGTGACCACTCCGCGGTGCGAGACCCTGGCGGCGGCCCAGGCCTCCCGCTCCAGGCGCCGGTACATACGGGCGAGTTCGGCGGGGTCCAGCCCGGCCGGTGCGCGGACCTCCTTGACGGCCACGTCTCGGGCGAGCACCTCGTCCCGGGCCCGCCACACCACGCCCATGCCGCCGTGGCCGATCTGCTCCAGCAGTCGGTAGCGGCCCGCGACGACATGATCGGAGTTGGATTCCTCACTCACGCGAGCCCCCCGAATGCTTCCGTGCGCCCATGCGTCATCGTCCGGTCACTCCAAGTTAGCGCAGTGTGCGTGAAGTGGCCCCTGTCGTGACGAGACTCGTGCCGGGCTCTTCCGGAGCGTGATGTCCGTACCGGATCATGCGCGGAGAGTAACGGGCAACTCCGCTGAGTAATCGTCAACTCCCCCTCGTGGCAGGGGTAATTCACACCACCGGGATACCCGGGGGCAATGCGGGGACGATAGGGTTAACCTGCCCGGGCCGGGTGCCCTCGTACGGGTGGGGAGAGATCATGGAACAGATAGCAATGCGCAGCAGGCCGCCACGCGTGCCTGCCATCACCTGCGGCAGCAGTGCGACCAGCTCGCGCCTCGACCGCCATCTCGCCGTGCTGGGCGGACCCGCCGTCCCGCACCGGGAGGCCGCGGAGGCGACCCTGCTGATGCGCGAACTCACCTCCCGCGACCATACGCACCGTCTGCGGAGCCGGAGCGCGCGCGTCTCGCTCTTCGCGCCGCTGCGCCGCCTGCGTCGCACGCTCTTCGGCAGCCGCCGCTCGTAACAGCCCTCGCACCCGCGGTCGTTCGCCCTTCCGGGCTCCGGCCGCCCCGGCCCTAAGCGATCACACCGTCCCGGCGCAGTTCCGAGATCCGTGCGCCCGCCATCCCCAGGGCGCGCAACAGGTCGTCGGTGTGCTCACCCAGCGCGGGCACCGCACCCATGTGCGGTGCCGCGCCGCCCGGCAGCCCGATCGGCGGCAGTAGCGCACGCAGCGGACCGACCGGCGATCCCACCTCCCGCCACCGGCCCCGGGCCGCGAGCTGCGGATGCCCGGCCAGCTGTGCCACCGAGTTCAGCCGCGCACAGGCGATTCCCGCCGCCTCCAGCCGGTCGATCGCCTCGTCCGCGCCCAGTCGGCCCAGTGCCTGCGCCACCACCGCGTCGGTCCTCTCCCGGTTCGCGGTGCGCGCCGTATTCGTCGCGTACGCCGGATCCTCGGCCAACTCGGCCCGGTCCAGCACCTGCCGCGCCAGACGCCGCCACTCGCGGTCGTTCTGCACGGACAGCAGCACCCGGTCCCCGTCCGCCGTCGGGTAGGCGTCGTACGGGGCGATCACCGCGTGTGCGAGCCCCGTGCGCACGGGCTGCTCCCCGCCGTGCATCGTGTGGTGCAGCGGGTGCCCCATCCATTCGGCGAGCGCGTCCAGCATCGACACCTCCACCCGGCCGCCGCGCCCGGTGGCGCCGCGGCGCAGCAGCGCGGCCAGCACCCCCGAGAAGGCGTACATGGCGGCCGCGATGTCGGCCGCCGGGATGCCCGCCTTGACCGGCTGCTCCGGAGTGCCGGTCACCGACACCAGCCCCGCCTCGCACTGCACGAGCATGTCGTAGGCGCGCTTGTGGGCGTAAGGGCCTTCTGCGCCGTAGCCGGACACGTCCACGGCGACCAGCCGCGGATAGCGGTCGCACAGCGCGGCCGAGTCGAGCCCGAGGCGGGCGGCGGCCCCCTGGGCGAGGTTCTGCACGAAGACGTCCGCGTCGGCCAGCAGCCCGTGCAGCACCTCGCGGCCACGCGGGTCCTTCAGGTCGAGCGCGATCGACTCCTTGCCGCGGTTCGCCCACACGAAGTGCGAGGCGAGGCCGTGTGCGGTGGTGTCGTAGCCGCGGGCGAAGTCGCCGCCGTCGGGACGCTCGACCTTGATCACCCTGGCGCCGAGGTCGGCGAGCTGGCGGGTGGCGAAGGGGGCCGAGACGGCCTGCTCGACGGCGACGACGGTGATGCCGTCCAGGGGCAGCGGTTCGGTGCTCATGAAGCCCTGCCTACCTGGTCGGACGGGGGTCTGTCACCACCCGGCGGGCGATGTGTGCCGCTGAACGTCCGGGGCGGTCCTTCGTGAGGGCCCGTGTCAGGCTCCGCCGCGGGCGAACCGGCGGGTGGCCGCGGGTACGGACACGGCGAGGAGCAGCGCCGACCACAGCAGTGCCGCGGCCACCGGATGCGCGGCCGGCCAGGCGGCGTCCGCCCCGGCCCGCCCCCCGGTGTTCCCGCACAGCTCGCGCACGGCGGTGGCGACGGCGCTGATGGGGTTCCATTCGGCGACCGTGCGCAGCCATCCGGGCAGGCCGGCGGTCGGCAGGTAGGCGCTGGAGAGCATCGGCAGGACGAAGGTGGCGCTGCCCAGCTGGCCCGCCGCCTCCTCGCTGCGGCTCAGCAAGCCCAGGTACGTGCCCGTCCAGGCGGCGGCGAAGCGGAACAGCAGGAGCACGCCCAGGGCCCCCAGTGCGCCGGGCAGGCCGTTCTCGGTTCGCCAGCCCATCGCCAGCCCCACCAGCATCAGCGGCACCATCGACCCGGCCGTGGTGAGCAGGTCGGCCGCGGTCTGCCCGAGCGGCACGGCGCAGCGGCTCATCGGCAGGGTCCGAAAGCGGTCCGTCACCCCGCGGTGGGCGTCCTGGGCGGCCGTGAACATGCCGGTCATCAGGCCGTTCGCGGCTGTGGCGGCGAGCAGCCCCGGCACCAGGAACTCCCGGTACTCGGAGCCCGGCATGGCGAGCGCGCTGCCGAAGACGTAGCCGAAGAAGAGCAGCATCGTGAGCGGCATGGTCTGGGTGAGGACCAGGAGCGCCGGTGCGTGCCGGGCCTTCTGCAACTGGCGGACGAGGACGGCCCCGCCGTCGGACAGCAGCGTGCTCATGCGGCGGCCTCCTGCTCCCGGCGGGCGGTGCCGGTCACGGCGGGGGATCGGGTGAGGCGCAGGAACACCTCATCGAGGGTGGGCGGGCGCAGGCGCGCGTCGGTGACCGGGACGCCGGCGTCGTCGAGCGCGCGGATGATCCGCGGCAGGGTGATGCCGGCGTCGAGGACGGTCACGGCCACGGTCAGCCGTTCCTCGTCCAGCGCGGGCCGGCCGCCGGTGAGCCGGTCGAGTACCCCGGCTGCGCCGGCGAGTTCCTCCCGCGCGGTGACGGCGACCTCGGCGCGGGAGCCGATCCGCGCCTTGAGTCGGGCGGGAGTGCCGCCCGCGAGGGCCCGGCCCTCGGCGACCACCACGACGTCGTCGGCCAGCCGGTCGGCCTCCTCCAGGTACTGGGTGGTGAGCAGTACCGTCGTGCCCTCTTCGGTGAGTGCGCGCACCGCCGCCCAGATGTGCTCGCGGGCCGCCGGGTCCAGGCCGGTGGAGGGCTCGTCGAGGAAGAGCACCCGGGGCCGGGTGACGAGTCCGGCGGCCAGGTCCAGGCGCCGCCGCATGCCCCCGGACCAGGTGGAGACCACCCGGTCGGCGGCCTCGCCGAGCCCGAAGCGCTCCAGCAGCGCGTCGGCGCGGGAGCGGACCGTGGAGCCCCGCAGCCCGGCGAGCCGCGCGAACAGCCGGAGGTTCTCCCGGCCCGTCAGGTCCCCGTCCACGGAGGCGTACTGGCCGGTCACGCCGATGGTGCGGCGGACGGCCGCCGGGTCCCGGGCGACGTCGTGGCCGGCGACGCGGGCGCGGCCGCCGGTGGGTGCGGTGAGGGTGGTGAGGATCCGGACGGCGGTGGTCTTGCCGGCGCCGTTGGGCCCGAGGAGTCCGCAGACCGAGCCCTCGGGAACGGCGAGGTCGAGGCCGCGCAGGGCGTGGATCCGCCCGTAGCTCTTCTCCAGACCTTCACTAAGTACAGCGTACGTAGTCGTCATGTGCGTCACCGTACCGCATTACGTACGGCGTACGTAACTAAGATGGTGTCGAGACGACGAGGTGATCTGAGCGATGACAGCCGGCGGGCGACCCGCTGAACCCGAAGTGATCTGGTCCCGCCCGCAGCGGGCCGGCCGCGGCCCCAGGCCCGCGCACAGCCGCGAGTCGATCGCGGCCGAAGCCGTGCGGATCGCCGACGCCGAGGGGATCGACGCGGTCTCCATGCGGCGCGTCGCCGCGGGCATCGGCGCGGGGACCATGTCCCTCTACAACTACGTGCCGCGCAAGGAGGAGCTCTACGAGCTCATGGTCGACGCAGTCAGCGGGGAGTACGCGTTCACCGCGCCGACCGGCGACTGGCGGGCCGACCTGCTGGCCCTGGCCCGCCAGACGCGGGCGCTGATGCACCGCCATCCGTGGCTGCCGCGCCTGCTGACCCCCCTGTACGGCTTCAGCCCCAACGCCCTGCGCTACCTGGAGCACAGCCTGGAGTGCCTGGCTCCGCTGGCGGCGCCCGACGGGGAGAAGCTGGAACTCGTCGCCGCCGTCAACGGCAGCGTCGCGACCTACGTGGCGGGCGAGCTGGCACTGGCCGAGCGGGCCCGCGCGTTGCCCTGGAGCGAGGCCGAGGAACAGGCCGTACGGACGGCCTGGCTCGGCTCCCGGCTCGCCACGGGGGAGTATCCGAGGCTGGCGGCGGCCGTCTCGGGCAGCGGTCCGGTCCCGGGAGCGGGCCTGGACATGGACGCGGTCTTCGACCGTTCGGTGACCCGGCTGCTGGGCGCCTGGGCGGCGTAGGCCGCGTCCCGCGGATCAGCGCACCGTCCGCCGTCCGGGCTTCCGGCGGCCCCGCGGTCCGGCGAGCCCGCGGTCCGGCGGCCCCGCGGTCCGGCGCCGGCCCGCCGTACGCGGCGCCCGGCCGGTCACAGCAGGGCGAACTGGCCGCCCGGGCCCTCCTCCTGGTGGTCCAGTACCGAGGCGGGGCGCCGGCTCCAGGCCGGCGGCGGCAGCACCCCGGCCGCGTGCAGTTCCGCGGCCGACAGGCCCGGACCGGGCTCGAAAGCCGCCCGCTCCGGCGCCAGCTCGGCCAACAGCGCCAGCGTCGTCACCAGCGCGAGCAGCTCGGAGGTCCAGTTCTGCGGCCACTCGGCGGGGCCCAGCGCCGCCAGCCCGTCGGCCTCCGGTCCGCGGTGCGCCGTGCGTGCGGCGAACCAGCTCTCCAGCACCCGCACGCCCTGCACCTCGTACTCCCACGCCCCGGCCGGAACGGGCGAGACCGCCCCACCGCCCAGCCCGAGCGTCTCGCTCTCCGCGTCGTACGAGAGCTCGCGCGGCCACCCCCCGACCGCCGACCGCACGTACGGGCGGCGCCCACCGGGCAGTCGGGGCGCCTCCCCGCCGCGCGCCCCGCGCAGCTGGACGGTGAGCAGCCGGTGACCCAGCTCCAGCCCGGCCCGCCAGCGCCCGGGGTCGGCCGCGAGCGGGACCTCGTACCCCCGCGGACCGGGACGGCCGGCCGCCAGGATCCAGCACAGGACGTCCTCGGGGGTCACCCAGCCGCCGTGGCGCTCGCCCAGCAGCGGCAGCAGGCCGGGGGCGAGGTTGGGTTCGGCACCGCCCGGGCGCCGGTGCAGCGGACGGATCGGGCCGACCCGGCCGACCGGAAGGTGCGCGGTGACCAGCAGGTCGGAGATGCCGATGAGGAACAGCTGGTGCTCGTCGCGGACCCGCCAGAGCTCCGGCCGGGCGGTGTCGATGAGCCGCTGGTCGGGCAGGAGCCACTGCTCGTCGAAGGGCTCGCGCAGCACCCGTACGGGGTCGGGGCAGGGCCCGGGCGCATCGGCGAAGCGTGCAGTGGCCGCCGATCGCTGCCCCGGCAGCGCGGCCGCCGAGGTGGCGGGGGTGCGGCTGCGACTCGGCCGGAACAAGCGGTCCCGCTCGGCCCCTTCGGAGTCCGCCAGGAGGGCCCAGCGGGTGCGCAGGGCCGCCGGATCGGGTGCGGTCACCCAGTCGCGGCCCAGGCGCAGGCTGCCCACGGCCCAGGGCATCAGATCGTCCAGCAGCGGGTCCGGCTGCGGTGTGTCAGCGCTCACGCCGCCGATGGTAGCGACGGGCTCCGATGGCCGGGCCGCGTCGAGGCCGAAGAGCTACGCTCCTTATGTGTGGGTACGTGCGGTAGGTACCGTCCGGACGGTGTCGACCGAGTCGACCGAGTCGACCGAGGAGACGGCCATGAGCCAGTACGACGAATACTCGACCCCGTCCCAGGCCGAGGGCGAACGCCTCGACGAGGACATGGACGAGGCGCAGCGCAGGCAGCGCCACCCCCAGACGATGCGCACCACGCCGTCCCAGGCGGAGGGCGAGCGCACCGCCGACGACGAGAAGAAGTGACGGCACGGCGGCCGGGAGCGGCGCGGGTGCGCGCCGCCGCCGTTCAGTGCGCGTCGACCGTCACCGTGAAGGAGAACCGGTCGCCCCGGTAACGGATCCGCGCCACGTCCACCACCCGCCCGTCCTCGCCGTAGGTGACGCCCGTGTAGTGCAGGATCGGACTGAGCAGCGGGACCTGGAGCAGTTCGGCCGTCTCCGGGTCCGCGAGCCGGGCCTCCACGGTGTCCGTGATCCGGCTGATGCGCACCCCCACGACGTCCCGCAGCACCTTCGTCATCGGCCAGCGCTCCAGATCGGTGACGTCGACCGCCTCGGCGAACTCCGGCAGGACCGCGTTCTCCGCCCAGTTGGTCGGCTCGCCGCTCTCGCGGTCGCGTCGCAGACGCCGGAACGTCACCACCTCGGAGGTGTCGGGAAAGTGGTCCAGCAGCTCCCCGGCCACAGGCGTGCGCCCGTGGCCGAGGACGGTGGTGCGCTCGCCCGACTGCTGGGCCACGATCGCGTCGACCGAGCCCAGCAGCCGGACCGGTGTGCTGCGCAGCGCGCCCGCCTCGATGAAGGTGCCGCGCCGCCGGTGCCGGCTGATCAGGCCCTCGCCCTCCAGTTCCTTGAGGGCCTGCCGCATGGTCAGCACGCTCACCCCGTAGTGCTCGGCCAGCTGCTCCTCGGTGGGCAGGCGCAGGGAGGCGTCCGGGGTGCGCCCCAGTATCGAGGCGCGCAGTGACTGCGAGACCTGGTACCAGAGGGGGAGCTTCCGGTTCAGGACCAGCGAGTCGGGGGCGAAGGCGGTCACGGGTGGATCTCCGAACGGCTGGACGGTGGCGACGTGCGGCGCATTGCAGGGTAGGCGGCGCAGGTCAGGCGCGGAAGTGGCGTTGCAGACCCTGCCACACGTCGTCGTACCCGCGCTGGAGGTGGTCGGCGGCGGTGGCCTGGGCGGTGGCGGTGATCGGCCAGCGGGTCTCGAACATGAAGGCCAGGCCGTCGTCGATCTTCTGCGGCTTCAGCTCGGCCGCGCTGGCCTTGTCGAAGGTCTCGTGGTCGGGGCCGTGCGCGGACATCATGTTGTGCAGCGAGCCTCCGCCGGGGACGAAGCCTTCCGCCTTGGCGTCGTAGGCACCCTTGATCAGGCCCATGTACTCGCTCATCACGTTGCGGTGGAAGTAGGGCGGGCGGAAGGTGTCCTCGCCGACCAGCCAGCGTGGAGCGAAGACCACGAAGTCCACGCCCGCCAGGCCCGGGGTGTCCGAGGGCGAGGTCAGGACGGTGAAGATCGACGGGTCCGGGTGGTCGTAGCTGATCGTGCCCAGGACGTTGAAACGGCGCAGGTCGTAGACGTACGGGACGTGCGTGCCGTACCAGGCGACCACGTCGAGCGGGGAGTGGCCGTAGACGGCCGACCAGAGGTTGCCGCAGAACTTGTTGACCACCTCCGTGGGCCGCTCGACGTCCTCGTACGCGGCCACCGGGGCCCGGAAGTCGCGCGCGGCGGCGAGGCCGTTGGCGCCGATCGGGCCGAGGTCGGGCAGGACGAAGGGCTGGCCGTAGTTCTCGCAGACGTATCCGCGGGCGTCGCCGTCCAGCAGCTCGACGCGGAAGCGGACGCCGCGCGGGATGAGCGCGACCTCACCGGGGCCCGCGGAGAGCAGGCCCAGTTCGGTGCGCAGGAGCAGGCCGCCGCGCTCGGGAACGATCAGCAGCTCTCCGTCGGAGTCGCTGAACACCCGGTCCGTCATCGACGCGTTGGCGGCGTAGAGGTGGACGGCCATGCCGGTGCGCTGGGCCGCGTCGCCGTTGCCGCCGAGGGTCCACAGGCCGGCCAGGAAGTCGGTGCCGGGGGCCGGGTCGGGCAGCGGGTTCCAGCGCAGCCGGTTCGGGTCCGCGGGCGCCTCGGTGAAGGGGGCCGTGCGCAGGGTGCCGTTGTCGATCCGGGTGAAGGGCGGGTGCGCGGCCGAGGGGCGGATCCGGTAGAGCCAGGAGCGACGGTTGTGGCTGCGGGGCTCGGTGAAGGCGCTGCCGCTGAGCTGCTCGGCGTACAGGCCCAGGGGTGCGCGCTGGGGCGAGTTGCGGCCGAGCGGCAGTGCGCCGGGGACGGCTTCGGAGCTGTGTTCGTTGCCGAAGCCGGTGAGGTACTCCAGTGCCCCGGCCGTCTTCCGGGCCTGCTCGCTGCCGGCCTGCTCGCTCATGTGCTGCTCCCGCTCCGTCGAAGTAATCCTATGGTCGACAGTAGGATTCAGCGGCCCGCGCGTCAACGGCGCCCCGTCGGCATCCGCCGAGAGCCCGGGATCGGGGCGGGAGGAAACGGCAGGATCCGGGAGGAAGGGCTGCGGGGCGGCCGGCCCGGGGTGCGGATTCAGTCCCGGGGGGATCACAAAAGATGAACATTGCTCTACTCTCACGCGCATGTCGTGGACCCGCAGGTTTCCTGCCGTGCCGGCGGCGCTCCTCGCCGCCCTCCTCGCCCTCCTGTCCCTCTTCGCCGCCGCGCCCGCCGCCCGTGCGCACGAAGAGCGCCCGGTCACCTTCCCGGACGGCTCCGGATCCGTTCCGGAATACCGCGAGACCGACCCCGACCTCATCGTCTGCAAGACCGACCGGCCGGCCTTCGAACGCCGGATATCCGCCTTCCCCGAGGCGCTCAGACAGCGCAACCTCGCCCTGTACGAGCGCTGCGCGGCGAGCGGGTACCGGCACCTCCAGGAGGCCGTCGACGCCGTGGACCGGCCCGGGATGAACATCGCGATCCTCCCCGGCCTGTACGAGGAGGAGCCCTCACTGCCCCAGCCGACGGGGGAGTGCGCCGCGCTTGAAGCACCGGACTCCGCGCTCGGCTACCAGATCCTGTCGTACGAGCAGCAGGTGCGGTGCCGGCACAACCAGAACCTCGTCGCCGTCCTCGGCAAGAGGAACCTGCAGATCGAGGGCACCGGCGCGACCCGCCTGGACGTGGTGATCGACGCCAAGTACCAGAAGCTGAACGCCATCCGCGCCGACAGGTCCGACGGCGTCTACTTCCGCAACTTCACCGCCCAGCGCACCACCTTCAACTCGCTGTACGTCCTCGCCGCCGACGGCTTCGTCATCGACGACGTGCTCACCCGCTGGAACGACGAGTACGGCTTCCTGACCTTCGCCAGCGACCACGGGCTGTACAAGAACTGCGAGTCCTACGGGAACGGCGACTCGGGCATCTACCCCGGCAGCGCCTCTAACATCAACGACGGCCGCGGCTACGAGGTCCCCCGCTACTCCATCGAGATCACGGGCTGCCGCAGCCATCACAACATGGTCGGCTACTCGGGCACCGCGGGCGACTCGGTGTGGGTGCACGACAACGAATTCGACCAGAACATGGGCGGCGCCTCGATGGACAGCGCCTTCCCCGGCCACCCCGGACTCCCGCAGAACCACGCCAAGTTCGAGCGGAACCTGATCCACGACAACAACCAGGACTACTACCGCCACGTCGCCGACGGCACCTGCGCCAAACCGCCCATCGAGCGCGGCTACGAGCGCGGCGTCGTCTGCCCCCAGATCTCCATGCCGCCGGGCACCGGCATCATCACCGCCGGCGGCAACTGGAACCTCTACGAGGGCAACTGGGTGTACGGGCACGAGCGCGCCGGCTTCTTCCTCAGTGCCGTCCCCGCCTTCATCCGCGGCGAGGAGGCCTGGTCGAAGCAGACGGACACCTCCCACCACAACCGGTACGCAGGCAACGTCCTCGGCAAGGACCGGTCCGGCGCCTCGCGCCCCAACGGCATGGACGTCTGGTGGGACGGCCAGGGCAGCGGCAACTGCTGGCAGGACGGACCCGACGGCTCCACCCCCGGCACGGTCCCGCGGTGCGGCGAGCGACGGGGCGACGTCACGGGGGCGTCGGCCCGCCTGGTCGGCGAGCCGGTCAAACTGATCCAGCTCCTCGTCTGCGCGGACTACAACGTCCAGGCGCGCGAACTGCCGGCCGGCTGCGACTGGTACGGGGCGCGCGGACTGGAGCGGGTGGAGACCCAGCTCGCCCTGGGTGTGGCGGCGGTACTGCTGCTCGTCGGCGGGGTCCTGTGGTGGCGCCGCCTGCGCGGCTCCCGCCTGGGCGCCGCGGCCACGCTGCTCGGCCTGGCCGGACTGGCCCTCGACGTGGCCGGCTCGACCATGACCCTGACCTCCACCTTCGTCCCGGCCCTCGCCCTCCTGCTGCTCGGCCTCTGGTGGACGGGGGCCGGCCTGGTGCTGCGGTCCGGCCGCCCCTGGCTGGCGCGCCTGACCCTGCTGCTGGCCGGACTGACGCTGCTGGACGCCTTCGACAAGGCGGTCCTGATGATTCCGTGGACCCCGCTGAGCCCCGCCTGGGTGAGGGCCCTGGTCGCCGTGGTCTGGGTCCTGTGGGCGGTCGCGGCCTCCGCCCGGCCGGGTGCCGCCCCGGCCCACCCCGCCGGTCCGGGCGACGCCCCCGACGGCGACCGCGCCCCGGTCCCGCCCGGCCCTGCCCCGGCCCTGCGCGAGGGCGCGGCGGCCGAGGCGGTTCCGGGAGCCCCCGGAGCCGGGGAGGCCCGGACGCCCCGGGCCGCAGGAGGCCGGCCGTGACCGACCGGACCGACGAGGGGCTCGACGGCCGCGCCCGGTGCGACGCGTGTCGTGCGCCGCACCGCCCGGCCCGCGGGCCGCGCCGAACCGCCCGCACCGCGGCCCTGCTCGCCCTCGCCCTGCTCCTCGCGGGCGGCGCGGCGACGGGCTGCGGCGGGCGGGCCACCACCCACCACAAGCCCGGCACCAGCCACGAGCAGGCCTCCGGCAGCGTCGGTACCCTGCTCGCCGCCGCCGACGCGGCCGGCCACACGCTCCGTGAGGTCCCGGCCGAGGGGGCTCCGGACGTCCGACTTGCCCTCCGCCCCGATTCCGAGGACGGCTGGAACCTTCAGCTGACCGTGAACAACTTCCGCTTCACCCCCGACAGCACCGGCGGCGCCGCCCTCCCGGGCGCCGGTCACGCCCACCTGGAGCTCGACGGACGCAAGATCGCCAGGTTGTACGGCCCCTGGTTCCACCTGCCCGCGGCCCAGGTCCCCGAGGGCGCGCACACCCTGACCGTCCGCCTCTACGCGGACGACCACACGGCCTGGGCGGTCGCCGGCAAACCCGTCGAGGCCGCGGCCCGGCTCACCGCCCCGCCGCCGGGCGCGTCCGGCGGCCACCACCACGGTCAACCCCCCGGGCCGCCACCCCAGCAGCCGCCGTCACCCCAGCCGCCGACACCGGGCCCGGAGCAGCCGGACCGCACGGTCACCATCACCGTCCGCGGCGGCAAGGTCAGCCCCGCCCCGGCCCGCACCGAGCTGCGGCGCGGCGAACGCGTCGCCCTGCGCGTCACCAGCGACCGCGCGGACACCCTCCACGTCCACGGCTACGACAAGGAACTCGCCCTGCCGGCAGGCCAGGAGGCCACCCTGATCCTGACGGCCGACCGCACGGGCCTCTTCGAGGTCGAGACCCACGAGACCGGCCTCGTCCTGACCCAACTCCTCGTCCGATGACGGCCCGCCACGCCCCGCCCGCGGCCCGCGCCCTACTCGCCGCCCGTTCCGTATCCGCCGTCGACGTCCCGGCCCTGCCGACCGCGCCCGCACCGGCACCCGCACCGGCACCCGCGCCCGCACCCGGGCCCGGGCCCGCACCCGGGTGCGGTCGAGGTCCTGGTCGCGGGCCGCAAGGCCGAACCGTCGGCGGTACGCGGTGCCCGGCGGTCCGACGGTGAGCCCGGCTCCCTTCGGCCACGGCCGGGACGTGATCCTTCACCCGGCCGAGCCGTTCACCGTGCTCGCGCACGGCATCGGATCCCGGCACGATCTGCCGATCTCTCCCTTCTACGCGTTCGCCGGGGCCTTCGCCGCGCTATTCGTCTCCTTCCTCGCGCTCGGCCTGCTCTGGTCCACCTCCCGCTTCCGCGGCGAGCGCTCGGGCCTCGCCCTGCCCGCCGCCCTCCAGCGGGCGGCCGCCGCACCGGCCACCCGGACCGCCCTGCGCGGGCTCGGACTCGCCGCCGCGCTCCTCGTCCTGCTGCACCTCCTCCTCGGTCCCGACGACCCCGCGCGCAACCCCGCTCCCGGTGCCGTCTACGTCCTCCTCTGGGTCGGACTCGTACCCGCCTCCCTCCTCCTCGGCCCCGTATGGCGCCTGCTCAACCCGCTGCGCACCCTGCACCGCCTGCTCTCCCTGGCCCTGCGCCGCCCCCGTACCGGCCGCCACCCCCTTCCCACCCGGCTGGGGCTGTGGCCCGCCGCCGCCGGACTGTTCGGCTTCACCTGGCTCGAACTCGTCTCGCCCGATCCCGCATCCACCACCACCCTCCTGATCGCGCTCACCGCCTACACCACCGCCCAACTGCTGCTCGCCGCCCGGTACGGCGAGAGCTGGTTCGCCGAGGGAGATGCCTTCGAGGCGTACTCCACCCTCCTCGCCCGCCTCTCCCCCCTCGGCCGCCGAAGCGACGGCCGTCTCGTCCTCCGCAACCCCTTTCACGGACTCGACGCGACGCCGGAGCGGCCGGGACTCCTCGCCACCGTCTGTGTCCTCCTCGGATCCACCGCCTACGACGGCTTCTCCGACAGCCCCTCGTGGATCAACACCCTCCAGACCTCCCCCCTCGGCCACACCCCCGCGGCCACACTCGGACTGCTCGGCTCCATCGCCCTCGTCGCCACCCTCTACTGCCTGTGCGCGATGGCCACCCGTCTCGTCAGCGGTCCGCACCCCGGCCCGCTGACGGCCTTCGCCCACTCACTCGTCCCGATCGCCCTCGGCTATCTCATCGCCCATTACTTCTCCCTTCTGGTAGTCGAAGGATCACGCACGGTAAGCATGGCATTCGGCACTGACAACGTCCCGGAACCCGTCCCGCCCTTGGGCCCCGGGGGTCTCGCCGTCCTCCAGGTCGTCGCCGTCGTCGCCGGCCACGTCCTCGGCGTCATCGCCGCCCACGACCGTTCGGTGCGCCTCTTCCCGCCGGCGAAAGCCGTGGCTGGACAGCTGCCGCTGCTCGCCTTGATGATCGTTTACACGATCGGGGGCCTCGGCCTCCTGTTGAACTGAGGCCCCCGCCGGGCCCGGAAGCGAGGAGCGGCATGATGGACCACGTGCCTCCCGCCCACTCCCTGCGCCGTACGCCGATCCAGCAGCGCAGCGCCGACCGGCTCGCCCGGATCCTCGACGCCTGCGCCGAGCTGCTGGACGAGACCGGGTACGAGAACCTCAGTACCCGAGCCGTCGCCCTGCGCGCCGGCGTGCCGATCGGATCCGTCTACCGCTTCTTCGGCAACAAACGGGCCATGGCCATCGCCCTCGCCCACCGCAATCTGGACCGTTACGCCGACGGCATAGCGAACCGACTCAGCAGCCTCCCCGCCACCGACTGGCGACCGGTCGTGGACGCCGTACTGGACGAGTACCTGGCGATGAAGCGCAGTGTGCCCGGCTTCGCGCTCGTCGACTTCGGTGTGCCGGCGCCGCCGGTCGGGGAGCCCGAACCGGATCCCAACCACCAGGTCGCCGACCGCCTGACCGAACTGCTCTGCGGACACCTGGGCCTCACCCCCGACGCCGCACTGGAGCGGGCCGTCCTCGTCGCCGTCGAAGCCACCGACGCCCTCATCCAACTGGCCTTCCGGGCCGACCCGGCGGGGGACCCGGGGATCGTCGACGAGACCCGCGCGATGATGCACGCCTACCTGGCCCGAGTGCTGGGCTGAGCCCGCCCGGGCGTCCCACCTCCCCGGCCCCGGCGTCCTGCCTTCCCGGCCCGGCGCCTCCACCCGCCTCCGCGTGCCGTCCCGGCTTCCGGGGTGCCGCCCCGCCCCCGGGGGCCGTTCACGGCCCCGCCCGCATGCGCGCCGGCCGGCCGCGTGGCACGCGAACCAGGTCCGTTCCCTCGCCACCGTGCCTACCGGTCGGTATGCTCGGTGTTCCCCGCATCCCGTGCCGCAGCCTGCCGCCCTGGAGGGCCCATGCCCCGCACCGCCCTGCGCATCTGCCCCCTCTGTGAAGCCACCTGCGGCCTCACCCTCACCATCGAGGGCACCGCGGTCACCGGTGCCCGCGGCGACCGCGAGGACGTCTTCAGCCGCGGCTTCATCTGTCCCAAGGGCGCCGCCTTCGGCCAGATCGACGCCGACCCCGACCGCCTGCGCACCCCCCTCGTCCGCCGCGACGGGCAGCTCCGGGAGGCCACCTGGGAGGAGGCCTACGATGCCGTCGCCGCCGCCGTACCCCGCCTCGCCGGGGAGCACGGGCCCCAGTCCGTCGGCGTGGTCCTCGGCAACCCGAACGTGCACACCATGGCCGGCGCCCTCTACCCGCCGCTGCTCCTGAAGGCCCTCGGCACCCGCAACCTGTTCACCGCCAGCACGCTCGACCAGATGCCCAAGCACGTCTCCAGCGGCTTCCTCTTCGGCGACCCCCTGGCCATCCCGGTCCCCGACCTCGACCGGACGGACTTCCTGCTCCTCCTGGGCGCCAATCCGGTCGAGTCCAACGGCTCGCTCTGTACGGCCCCCGACTTCCCCGGCCGCCTCAAGGCCCTGCGCGCCAGGGGCGGCACCCTGGTCGTCGTCGACCCGCGCCGCACCCGGACCGCCGCACTCGCCGACCGCCATCTCGCGCCGCGCCCCGGCACCGACGCACTCCTGCTCGCCGCCCTCGCGCGCACCCTGCTCGTCGAGACGTCCGCCACCCCCGGGCCGCTCGGGGAACACCTCGAAGGACTCGGGGAACTCGGCGCAGCTCTCGGGAGTTTCACCCCCGAGGCCGTCGCACCCGCCTGCGACCTCACGGCCGACGAGATCCGCGGCCTCGCCCGCGAGCTCGCCGCCGCACCCACCGCCGCCGTCTACGGACGGATCGGCAGCTGCACCGTCGAACACGGCACGCTCGCCAGCTGGCTGGTCGACGTACTGAACATCCTCACCGGCAACCTCGACCGGCCCGGCGGGGTCCTCTTCCCGCTCTCCGCCACCGACCGCGCCCCCGGGCCGGCCGGCCCCGGAAAGGGGTTCGCGGTCGGCCGCTGGCACAGCCGGGTCAGCGGACATCCCGAGGCCAAGAGCGAACTGCCCATCGCCGCTCTGGCCGAGGAGATCGAGACACCGGGGGAGGGACGGATCCGCACCCTGATCGCCATCGCCGCCAATCCCGTCCTCTCCGCACCCGACGGCGACCGCCTCGACCGGGCGCTGGCCGGCCTCGACTTCATGCTCTCGGTCGACCCGTACCTGAACGAGACCTCCCGCCATGCCCACGTCGTGCTCCCGCCACCACCGCCTGCGCAGAGCGCGCACTTCGACTTCGCCTTCAACGCCTTCGCCGTACGCAACCAGGCCCGCTACTCACCGCCCGCGGTCCCGCTGGAGGAGGGGCGGATGGACGAGTGCGAGATCCACGCGCGCCTGATCCTCGCGGTGTCGGGGCTGCACGGAGCCCCGCCGGCAGCCGTCGACGAGCGCGTCATCTCCGACGCGCTCGCCCGCGCCGCCGCGGACGCCCGCTCGCCACTGCACGGCACCGACCCGTCCGCGCAGGCGGGCAGGCTGACCGGACGTACGGGCCCGGAGCGGCGGCTGGACATGATGCTGCGCCTCGGGCCGTACGGGCTCGGCCTCGACGACCTGCTCAAGGCGCCGCACGGCATCGACCTGGGCCCGCTGCGGCCCCGGCTCCGGGAGGTGCTGAAGACGCGCAGCGGCAAGGTCGAGCTGCTCCCGGAGCCGATCGCGGCCGAGCTCCCCACGCTGCGCGCGGCGCTCGCCGACCGCCCCGCCGCCCTGGTCCTCGTGGGCCGCCGCCACTTGCGGTCCAACAACAGCTGGCTGCACAACGTCCCGGCCCTCACCGGAGGTTCCAACCGGTGCACCCTCCAGGTCCACCCGCAGGACGCGGCGCGGCTGGGTCTCACCCACGGAGGCCGGGCCAGGGTCGCCGGCGACGGCGGGAGCCTGGAGGTCCCCGTCGAGGTCACCGACGCCGTCCGCACGGGAGTGGTGAGCCTCCCGCACGGGTGGGGCCACGACCGCTCGGGCGCCCGGCTCGGCGTCGCCTCCGCCGTCCCGGGCGCCAACGTCAACCAGCTGCTCGACGGGACCCGGATCGACCGCCTCTCCGGCACGGCCGTACTCAACGCCTTCCCCGTAGAGCTGACACCTCTGCCCTGAGCTGGGGTTTTGCTCATACTGCTCACGCGCTGACGTCTTGTTGGCCACAGGGGGCGGCTCCTACCGTCCCCCCATGCTGACCTTCCTCGGCTTCGCCATGATCGCGACCTTCCTGGTCCTGATCATGATGAAGAAAATGTCGCCCATCGCGGCGCTCGTCCTCATCTCCGCACTGTTCTGCGTGTTCGCGGGGAAGGGCGCACACCTCGGTGACTACGTCATCGAAGGCGTCGGCAAGCTGGCACCGACCGCCGCCATGCTGATGTTCGCCATCGTCTACTTCGGCCTGATGATCGACGTCGGACTCTTCGACCCGATCGTCAGAGGCATCCTGCGCTTCTGTGGGGCCGATCCGTTGCGCGTCGTGGTCGGCACGGCCGTTCTCGCCGCGATCGTCTCCCTCGACGGCGACGGATCGACCACCTTCATGATCACCGTCTCGGCCCTGTATCCGCTCTACAAGCGGCTGGGTCTCAGCCTGGTCGTCATGACGGGCGTCGCGGCCACGGCCAACGGCGTCATGAACACCCTGCCCTGGGGCGGCCCCACGGCCCGCGCGGCCACAGCCCTCCAGCTCGATGCCGCCGACATCTTCGTCCCGATGATCCCGGCCCTCGCGGTGGGCCTGCTCTTCGTGTTCGCCCTGGCGTACGTCCTCGGGCTGA
The DNA here is from genome assembly GCF_000612545.2 of Streptomyces sp. PCS3-D2. Lineage (GTDB taxonomy): Bacteria > Actinomycetota > Actinomycetes > Streptomycetales > Streptomycetaceae > Streptomyces. Next base: position 6,079,691 of record NZ_CP097800.1, read on the forward strand.
AGGAACGCCGCCGCGTCGGAGTGCTCGCGCTTCCCGGCCGGGAGGCTCCCGGGGGTGTCGGGGGCCCCGCGGACGCCCGCGAGGACCTGGTCGGTGCCGCGGCCGGAAGCGCCGCCGGGCCGGTCCCCGTCGGACCCGCGGTGCCGGGCGCGGCCACCCGGCCTGCGTCCGCCGCCGACCCCGTGTCCGCCGGCGGAAACGCCGACTCAGCGCAAGCTCCCGCCCCCGACACGGGCCCCGGGACCTCCCTCGGTTCCATTCCCGGTTCCGTTCCCGCCTCCCTGCCCGGCGCCACGCCCGGGGACGAGGACGGCTTCCGGGGCCTCGACCCCGACCGGCCCACCCTGCGCCCCCGCCTCTACTGGTTCAATGCCGGCCTGACCCTTGCCCTCCTCACCGCGATGATCATGGAGTGGCTGCCCATCCCGGTGCTGTTCCTGCTCGGCGCCGCCCTCGCTCTCACGGTCAACTTCCCGCACATGCCCGACCAGAAGGCCCGGATCGCCGCCCACGCCGACAACGTCCTCAACGTCGCCGGCATGGTCTTCGCAGCCGCCGTCTTCACCGGGGTCCTCAGCGGCACCGGCATGGTCGAGCACATGGCCGACTGGCTCGTCGGCGCCGTCCCCGAGGGCATGGGCCCGCACATGGCGCTGGTCACCGGCCTGCTCAGCCTGCCGCTCACCTACTTCATGTCCAATGACGGCTTCTACTTCGGGGTCCTGCCCGTCCTGGCCGAGGCCGGCGCCGCCCACGGGGTCTCCGCGGTCGAGATCGCCCGTGCGTCCCTCGTCGGCCAGGCACTGCACATGTCGAGCCCACTGGTTCCCGCCGTCTACGTCCTGGTCGGCATGGCCAAGGTCGAATTCGGCGACCACACCCGCTTCACCGTGAAGGGGGCGGCCCTCACCTCGCTCGCCGTCCTCACGGCGGCGATGCTTTTCGGCATCATCTGACCCTTGCCGCCTCCGCCCGGCGAAACCGCCGCCGCCCGTTTGTAGGGTGGCGGGGAGGTCGGATCCACGCGCACGCGCGCACTCGGGAGGAATGCCATGAAGGCCCAGGACGGGATGTACATCGACGGCGCATGGCGGCCTGCCGTCGGGACCGGCCGGATCGACGTCGTCAACCCGGCCGACGGCCAGGTCATCGCCCAGGTCCCGGCCGGCACCGAAGAGGACGTGGACGCGGCCGTGCGCGCCGCCCGCGCGGCCCTGCCCCTCTGGTCGGCCACGCCTCCCGCCGAGCGGGCCGCCCTGATCGGCGCGCTCCGTGACGCGCTCCAGGCCCGCAAGGCCGAGCTGACCGAGACCGTCACCTCCGAACTCGGCGCCCCGCTGCCCTTCGCCAAGGCCGTCCACGTCGGTTCGTCGATCGCCGTGGTCTCCACCTACGTCGAGCTCGCCGCCTCGTACTCCTTCGAGGAGCGCATCGGGAACTCCACCGTCCTCATGGAGCCGGTCGGTGTGGTCGGGGCCATCACGCCCTGGAACTATCCGCTGTACCAGGTCGTTGCAAAGGTGGCGCCCGCTCTCGCCGCCGGCTGCACCCTCGTCCTGAAGCCGGCGGAGGACACCCCGCTGACCGCGCAGCTCTTCGCCGAAGCCGTGCACGAGGCGGGGATCCCGGCCGGAGTCTTCAACCTGGTGACCGGCACCGGCCCCGTCGCCGGCCAGGCCCTGGCCGCCCACGAGGGAGTCGACTTCGTCTCGTTCACCGGCTCGACCGCCGTCGGCAAGCAGGTCGGCGCCACGGCCGGCGCCGCCGTCAAGCGCGTCGCCCTCGAACTGGGCGGCAAGTCGGCGAACGTCATCCTGCCCGGGGCCGACCTGCCCAGGGCCGTCGCGGCGGGCGTCGGCCACGTCATGAACAACACCGGCCAGAGCTGCAACGCGCTCACCCGGATGCTCGTCCACCGGGACCAGTACGAGGAGGCCGTCTCGCTCGCGGTCGCCGCCGTGGCCGACCACCCCACCGGCGACCCGCGCGCGGCGGGCACCCGCGTCGGCCCCGTCGTCAACGCCAAGCAGTACGAGCGCGTCCGCGGTTTCATCGCCAAGGGCGTGGAGGAGGGCGCGCGCCTGGTCGCGGGCGGACCGGAAGCGCCGCACGAGCAGGGCTACTTCATCTCCCCGACCGTGTTCGCCGACGTCACCCCCGACATGGCCATCGCCCAGGAGGAGATCTTCGGCCCCGTGCTGTCGATTCTGGCCTACGAGGACGAGGAGGAGGCCCTGCGCATCGCCAACGGCACCGTCTACGGCCTGGGCGGCGCCGTCTGGGCAGCGGACGAGGAGACCGCCGCCGCCTTCGCTCGCCGCATGGACACCGGGCAGGTGGACATCAACGGCGGGCGCTACAACATCCTCGCGCCCTTCGGCGGTCACAAGCAGTCGGGTGTCGGCCGCGAGCTGGGCCCGCACGGCCTGGCCGAGTACCTCCAGACCAAGTCCCTGCAGTTCTGAGCCGCAGCACCCGCGCCACCCGCGCCACCCGCGCCGGCCGCAGCACCCGCCCCGCCTGCGCCGTGCGCAGTCCCGCATCCGCCCCAGCACCGAAAGTCGAGACGACGCCCATGGTCCGCGCCGCCATCCTGCCCGCCGTCGGAGCACCGCTGGAGACCAGGGAGATCGTGCTGCCCGATCCCGGTCCCGGGCAGGTCCGCGTCAGATTGGCCGCGGCCGGCGTCTGCCACTCCGACCTGTCGCTCTCCGACGGCACCATGCGGGTCCCGGTGCCCGCCGTCCTCGGCCACGAGGGCGCGGGCACGGTCCTCGCCGTCGGGGAGGGCGTCACCCACGTCGCTCCCGGCGACGGCGTCGTGCTCAACTGGGCTCCGTCGTGCGGGAAGTGCCACCATTGCGGCATCGGCGAGGTCTGGCTCTGCGCGACCGCACTCGCCGGGGTCGGGGACGTCCACGCGCACGACGCCGCGGGCGTCGCACTGCATCCCGGGCTGAACGTGGCCGCGTTCGCCGAGGAGACCGTCGTCGCGGCCAACTGCGTGCTGCCCGCACCCGCGGGCATCCCGCTCGCCGAGGCCGCCCTGCTCGGTTGCGCCGTCCTCACCGGCTACGGGGCCGTCCACCACAGCGCCCAGGTCCGTCCGGGCGAGTCGGTCGCCGTCTTCGGCGTCGGCGGAGTCGGCCTGGCCGCGCTCCAGGCCGCGCGGATCGCGCAGGCGGGCCGGGTCGTCGCCGTCGACGTGTCACCGGCCAAGGAGGAGCTGGCACGCGCGGCCGGAGCCACCGAGTTCGTGCTCGCCTCGGACACCACGGCCCAGCAGATCCGTGCGCTCACGGGCGGGCACGGTGCGGACGTCGCCGTCGAGTGCGTCGGCCGGGCCGAGACCATCCGCGGGGCCTGGGAGTCGACCCGCCGCGGCGGTCGCACCACGGTCGTCGGCATCGGCGGCAAGGAACAGCGGGTCACCTTCCACGCGCTGGAGATCTTCCACTTCGCCCGCACCCTCACCGGTTGCGTCTACGGCAACAGCGACCCGGCGCGCGACCTCCCGGTGATCGCCGAGCACGTCCGCGCGGGCCGCTTCGACCTGGGCGCCATGGTGACCGACCGGATCACCCTCGACGACATTCCGGCCGCGTTCGATGCCATGCTCGCGGGCACGGGCGGTCGCTCGCTCGTCGTCTTCTAGGCGCGGACCAGCCAGAGCGCGGACGCGCGACCCTCCGCGCCGGGCCCTGCCGTCTGTCGCCGGTCCTGCCGTCTGCCGCCGGGCCCTGCTGGCCGCCGCGCCCGAGCGGGAGTCAGCCGCCGCGGCTCGCCTGCGTCAGCGCCTCGTACTGCAGGGCCAGTCCGTCCAGCAGTGCCTGCAGGCCCGTCTCGAACGCGCCCTCGTCCACCTCGCGCTGCCGCTCGGCCAGCAGGTGCGCCTGGCCCAGGTGCGGGTAGTCGGCCGGGTCGTAGGCCGCGCGGTCGTCCACGAAGCCCCGGGCGAAGGACCCCACCGCCGAGCCCAGGATGAAGTACCGCATGAGCGCGCCGATCCGGGTGGCCTGCGCAGCCGGCCACCCCGCTTCCGTCATGGCGCCGAATACGGCGTCCGCGACCCGCAGCCCGGCCGGACGGCGCCCGGGCCCGCGTGCCAGCACCGGCACGATGTGGGGATGGTCCGCGAGGGCGTCCCGGTACGAATGCGCCCACGCCTGCAGGGACGCCCGCCAGTCGGTCCCCCCGTCGAACATCGACAGGTCGACCCGCGAGCTCACCGCGTCGGCCACCGCGTCCAGGATCTCGTCCTTGGTGCGGAAGTGGTTGTAGAGGGAGGGGCCGCTGACCCCGAGGGCGGCCGCCAGCCGCCGGGTCGACACCGCCTCCAGCCCCTCCGCGTCGACCAGCGCCCCGGCCGCCTCGACGATCCGGTCCCGGCTGAGAAGGGGCTTGCGCGGTCTGGCCATGCGCCACATAGTAAAGCCTGCCCACCGAAAACTACCGGTGCTAGTTAAAGCGCCGGCCGCCACCCGCCCGGAGGAGGTCCCGGTGAACCTGGAGCTCAGCGAGGAGCAGAGCGCCGTACGCCGTCTCGCCCGCGAGTTCACCGAGCGCGAGATCGTCCCCCACGCCGCCGAGTGGGACCGTGCCGAGAGCGTGGACCGGGCCATCGTGAAGAAGCTGGGCGCGCTCGGGTTCCTCGGCCTGACCGTCCCCGAGGAGTACGGAGGCTCGGGCGGCGACCACCTCTCCTACGCCCTCGTCACCGAGGAACTGGGCCGCGGTGACTCCGCGGTGCGCGGTATCGTCTCCGTCTCCCTCGGCCTGGTCGCCAAGACCGTCGCTGCCTGGGGCACCGAGGAACAGAAGCGGACCTGGCTGCCCGGCCTGTGCTCCGGCGACGCACTCGGCTGCTTCGGGCTGACCGAGCCCGGTACCGGTTCCGACGCCGCGAACCTCACCACCCGGGCCGTGCGCGAGGGCGACTCGTACGTCCTGCACGGGACCAAGACGTTCATCAGCAACGGCACCTGGGCCGACGTCGTGATCCTCTTCGCCCGCACCGGCGAGGAGCCGGGCCACCGCGGCGTCTGCGCCTTTCTCGTCCCCACCGGCACGCCCGGGCTGACGCGCCGCGAGATCCGCGGCAAGCTCGGCCTGCGCGGCCAGGCCACCTCCGAACTGGTCCTCGACGGCGTCCGCGTGCCCGCCTCCGCGATGCTCGGCCCGGCGGACAAGGGCTTCTCGGTGGCCATGTCGGCACTTGCCAAGGGCCGCATGTCGGTCGCCGCGGGCTGCGTCGGTATCGCGCAGGCCGCACTGGACGCGGCCGTCTCGTACGCCGCTCACCGCGAGCAGTTCGGCAAACCCATCGCCCACCACCAGCTGGTCCAGGAGCTCATCGCCGACATCTCGGTCGATGTGGACGCGGCTCGGCTGCTGACCTGGCGTGTCGCCGACCTCGTCGACCGAGGGCGGCCCTTCGCCACCGAGTCCTCCACCGCGAAGCTCTTCGCCTCCGAGGCTGCCGTGCGTGCCGCGGGCAACGCCCTCCAGGTGCACGGCGGTTACGGCTACATCGACGAGTACCCGACCGGCAAGCTGCTCCGTGACGCCCGCGTGGCGACCCTGTACGAGGGCACCAGCCAGATCCAGAAACTCCTCATCGGACGTGCCCGCACCGGGGTTTCCGCCTTCTGAGTCGCCCGCGGGCCCGGCTGAGTATCCGCATGAGTATGTGCGCGGATGTGCTCTCCAGCGGCCGGCCCGATGCTCGACGCATGAACGAGACACCGGTCAAGCAGCAGAGCACGGGGGCGTACTACGGACAGGCCGTCGCCTCCTTCGCCGTCGCCCTCGTGGCCGTGGCCGTGGGGATCTACCGCCTGGAGGCGGACGGCTGGGTCCGCGCCTTCCTCGGGATCGCGGTCCTCTACCTCACCACCTCGGCCTTCACGCTCGCCAAGGTGATCCGCGACCGCCAGGAGGTCACACAGATCGTCAGCCGCGTGGACCAGGCAAGAATGGAGAAGATGATGGCCGAGTACGACCCCTTCGCTCCAAAGTAACCGAAATTACCGAAATATCCGAAGCGGCCGAAGTGGCCGAGGTGGCCGAGACGGCTGCACGGGCCGGACCGGCGGGCGCGAACGACCTAAGCGCTTGCTCACCTTCCGTGTAGGGTGTTCACTTCCGAACGGTGAAGAGGTGAGTGGGCGATGGACAGCGCGGAGGACACGGCCGACGGCTACCGGCCGTGGTCCGAGGTCACCCCGGACGCCGCACGGCGGCTGCTCGTCGCCGCCGTCGCCGCCTTCGCCGAGCGCGGTTACCACGCCACCACCACGCGTGACATCGCGGGCCGCGCCGGCATGAGCCCGGCCGCGCTCTACATCCACTACAAGACCAAAGAGGAACTGCTCCACCGGATCAGCCGCATCGGGCACGACAAGGCGCTGGAGATCCTCACCACCGCCGCCGACGGCCCGGGCTGCGCCGCCGAGCGCCTCGACGCCGCCGTGCGGTCCTTCGTGCGGTGGCACGCCGCGCACCACACCACCGCTCGCGTGGTCCAGTACGAGCTCGACGCCCTGGCTCCCGAGCACCGCTCCGAGATCGTGGCGCTGCGGCGGCAGAGCGACGCCGCCGTGCGCCGCATCCTGGCCGACGGTGTCGCGGCGGGGGAGTTCGCCGTCCCCGACGTGCCGGGCACGACCCTCGCCGTGCTGTCGCTGTGCATCGACGTGGCCCGCTGGTTCAACACGGAGGGACGCCGGACGCCCGACGAGGTCGGCGCACTCTACGCCGACCTCGTCCTGCGCATGGTCGGCGCGCGGCCGGACCCCCGGGTGCGGTAGACCCGCCGAGCCGTGGACCCGCCAGGGGTGAACCCTGCAAGCGGCAGCCCCGACGGGCGCGGTCCTCAGAAGTAGTAGCGTGACACCGACTCCGCGACGCACACCGGCTTCTCGCCGCCCTCGCGTTCCACGGTCACCGTGGCGGTGACCTGTACGCCGCCGCCGGCCTCGGCGACCTCCGTGATCACGGCGGTGGCGCGCAGCCGTGAGCCGACCGGCACCGTCGCCGGGAAACGCACCTTGTTCGTACCGTAGTTGAGGCCCATCCGCATGCCGTCGACCCGCATCAGCTGGGGAACCAGGCTGGGCAGCAGGGACAGCGTCAGATAGCCGTGCGCGATCGTGGAACCGAAGGGTCCGGTCGCCGCGCGCTCCGGGTCCACGTGGATCCACTGGTGGTCGCCGGTCGCGTCCGCGAAAAGGTCGATCCGCTTCTGGTCCACCTCCAGCCACCCGCTCGGGCCGAGCCGTTCGCCGATCCCGGCGCGCAGCTCGTCGGCGGACGTGAAGACCCTCGGCTCGGCCATGCCTGTTCCTGTCTCTCGCGGACCACTGACGGACGAATAAGCGCTTGCTCAGCATGCTGGGACCGCATGTGTATGTCAACGGACCTCCGACTACCCTCGGCCGGGTGCCGCAGATTCCCGAGAAAATCCACGAACTCACCGTCGGCCAGCTGTCCGCCCGGAGCGGCGCCGCCGTCTCCGCGCTCCGCTTCTACGAGGCCAAGGGGCTGATCAGCAGCCGTCGCACCGCCGGCAACCAGCGCCGCTACACCCGTGACGCGCTGCGCCGGGTGGCCTTCGTCCGTGCGGCCCAGCGGGTGGGCATCCCGCTCGCCAGCATCCGCGAGGCGCTCGCGCAGCTCCCCGAGGAGCGCACCCCCAACCGTGAGGACTGGGCCCGCCTGTCCGAGGCCTGGCGCGCCGAGCTCGACGGAAGGATCGGTCGACTCACCCGCCTGCGCGACCACCTGACGGACTGCATCGGCTGCGGCTGCCTCTCGATGGAGACCTGCGCCCTGTCCAACCCCGACGACGTCTTCGGCGAACGGCTCACCGGCTCGCGGCTCTGAGGTGCCCGCCGCCGGCCCGGCCCCCTCAAGGAGCGTGGTCCGGCGCTGTGAGCCCGGCCTGGTCGGCAGGGCGCCCGCCAGGGGCATGTGGTTCCGGGCCGTGGTTTCTTGGCAGCAACTCCCTGGCCGCCGACACCAGTTCGGCATTCGACCGGGCCGGCCGCCCGTCCGGCAGGTGGAGGACGTCCCCTACGCCGGTACGTGCAGCCGTACCGCACCGGGCAGCCAGCCGCAGCGCCGGCCACGAGGCGCCGTCCCGGCCGAACAGCAGGAGCGTCTCCGGGGGCAGTCCGCGCAGACCGGCCGGCAGGGCGGGCCCGGTCGCCGGCCCGTCCTGATGCCCCGAGGTGATCTCGGCCACCACCCGGACCCCGCCCCCGCGGCCGCCCGGGCTCCGTGCCAGCCAGGCCCGCAGCCGCTCCAGCGGCTCCGGACCGGCCCGCAGGCCCAGCGGGGCCACCGCGTCCACCCCGACGCCCCGCGCCAGCAGCGCCTCGGCGAGCCCGGCGGCCCCCGGGTCCGCGAAGTGGACCACCGCCCGGTCCGGCAGCACCGTCCAGGCGCCGACCCGCGCCAGCCGCTCCGCCGGATCCGCCTCGGCCGCGATCCCCGCCGGCACCGCCAGCGGTACGCCCACCCCCGCGCCCCGCAGTGCCTCCAACACCGGCCCGACCACCCGAGGCGAGAGACTCTCCCGCCCGCACGGCGTCCGCGGGTGCACGAGCACCTCGCCCGCCCCGGCGGCGACCGCCCGCACCGCCGACTCCGTCAGATCCTGCGGCGACATGGGCACGGCAGGGCCGTCACCGGCGCAGCGCGAGCCGTTCAGTGCCACCACGGCAGGCCGACCCCCACCCCTCACGCGGCGTCCGTCGCAGGGAGGTCCGCCAGGGCCGGTCTGGGCACCACGATGCCGCAGCCCGCGCACACCGGCCCGTCCCAGGCCAGAGCCCCCTCCCAGGGGCCCATCGGGCGCATCTCGGGCCACCGCAGTTCGGTGTCCCCGCAGACCGGACACGCCGTTCCCGGCTCCGACTCCAGCGCCCGGACCAGCCGCCGCAGCACCTCGCCCAGCGGCCCCTCCGGCCGCACCCCCGGGTCCGCGCAGCGCACCACCGCGTCCCCGCTTCCGCCCCACGCCCACTCCGGCCGGCGCAACCCGTGGTGCTTCTCCCGCCGCCGTCGCTCCGCGAACTGGCGCTCGTACTCCAGCCAGACCGTCCGCGCGTCCTCCAACTCCTCCAGCGCGGCCACCAGCCGCAGCGGATCCGCCCCGCGGTCCTCGGGGGCGATGCCGTGCCGGTCGCACAGGTGCCACCACGTGGCCCGGTGCCCGTAGGGTGCGAACCGCTCCAGACAGCGACGCAGCGAGTGGCGCCGCAGGGCCCGGTCATTGCGCGCGTCGCGCACCTGATAGGCCAGACTCCGGAATCCCGCCATCACACCATCACCTCCGCCGATGTGCCCAACATGCCCGGTCGGCGGTGGGCGCATGCGGGGGCGGACGAGGCGTGCGGGTGGCACATGGCCGGAACTCAGCGCCCCATGCGCCCCGCCGACACCACCACCCGGGCCAGTTCCTCGTGGCAGATGTCGCTGTGCGCCCCCGAGGGCGCGCCGCCGCGCCGAACCACGGAGCCCGCGTCCACGCTGACGCAACCGTCCGCGGGCAGCCCCTCGCGCAGGACGGTGGCGAGGCTCAGCCGGGGCGCTCCCGGCACCGCCCGGACCCCGTCGTGCCCGATCGCGCCCCACCGCTCGTCGAAACCGAGCAGACCGGCCGAATCGCCTGCCATCCGGGACGCCAGCGGATAGAAGACCCGGAGCGCCGAGTCGTGCGGGGAATGGCAGGCGACCACCGGCCCGTCGACCTTGCGGTGGAGGCCGCGCAGGGCTCCGCCGCGCCTTCTGTCGTGCGGCAGCCGATCGGCGAACGCGTAGTGGGAGAAGGCCCCCTGGAGCAGGGTCACGGACCTGACGTACCGGGCCCCGTCCGGCACCGCGCGCAGCGAGAAGGACACCACGCGAGCCCCGAAGCTGTGTCCGACCAGATGGAACCGCAGGGCCGGGCGGGCCGCGGCCAGTTCGGCCAGGACCGGGCCCAGCCCCCGCTCGCCGACCACACCGGCCCTCTTCTTCATCGTGTAGTAGGTGGCCTGTCGCAGCAGTTCCTTGGCGCCGCCCCACAGCCCGCGCAGGCCGCCGCCGATGGTCAGGCCCGGCCCGCCGGTGCCGGCGGCCGCGGCGCCGGCCCGGGCCAGGGCGTGCGAGAGGGCCCGGCAGACCTCCAGCACGTCGTCCGCGAAGATCGCCGGTACCGCAGGAGCCGTCACCGCGTGCACCCCGTCGAGGCCGGCCAGCTCCCTGACCAGCGCGCCGAACTCGATGAGCGCCACCGCCGATTCCGGCTGCTCCGCCAGCAGTTCCGCCAACCGGTCCAGCTCCGTGCGCCGTCCGGGCCAGAACTCCCCGAGCGCCTGCCGGGTGAGAGGGTCCAGCGCGCAGCCGTAGGTCGGCTCCGCGAGGGCGCCGGCCGCCTCGAAGTCGGGTATCGGCTCGTCGGAGAACCGCATCGAGGGCCACACGACACCCACGTACCCCAGCCGTACCCCCTGCCCCACCAGGGCGGGGAAGGGTGCGAAGAACCGGTCGTAGAGCCGGGTGGCCGTGGACCGGTCGCTGTTCCAGCCGTGCGCGAAGACCAGAACGTCCGTCGCCTCCATCCGGGACACCGTCCCCTGCGCGGCGCGGTCCACGTCACCCTCGGAGTCGAAGGTCAGCTCCGCGTACGGCCCCACTCCGATCCCGGTTCCCGCTCCGAAGCCGAATCCGCCACCGATGTCCGTCATGACGTCCCCCTTCACGCCGTGCCTCCGGTGCGGTCAGCATCCCGCTGCGGTGCCCGTCCGGCCAGCCCTCCGGCGCGGCCGGTTCAGGAGTAGAGCAGGTACTGCGCGCGCACCGCCTCGAAGCGGGCCAGCCCGGCCGTCCAGTCGCCCGCGACCTCCGCCACCCCGGCGCCCGCGTCCACCAGCCTGCGCACCCGGTCCGAGCCGGTCAGCCGGTCGATCCAGTGGTCCGCGCGCCAGCCGAAACCGCTCCACACCCGGCGAGCGGTCACCAGCAGCCCGATACCGGACCGTACCGGGTCGAAGGCCTCCCGGTCGTGCACGATCAGCCGGACCCCGCCGCACAGCTTCCCCGCGTGCTTGGAGAACGCCGGGGTGAAGTACGCCTCCCGGAACCACACGCCGGGTAGCCCCAGCCCGTTCGCCGCCTCCGCCCACCTCCGGTCGATGCCCTCCGCCCCCAGGACCTCGAAGGGCGTGGTCGTCCCTCGCCCCTCCGAGAGGTTCGTCCCCTCGAACAGGCAGGTGCCGGCGTACGCGAGGGCCGTGTCCGGTGTCGGCATGTTCGGGCTCGGCGGCACCCAGGGCAGTCCGGTCTCCCCGAAGAAGGATCCGCGCCGCCACCCGGACATCGCCACCGTCTTCAGCCGCACCGGTCCGGCGGGGGCCGGACCGGCGGCCAGGAACTCGCCGTTGAAGAGCCGGGCCAGCTCCGCCGCCGTCATCCCGTGGGCGAGGGCGATCGGCTCCCGGCCCACGAAGCTCGCGTACGGCCGCTCCAGCACCGGGCCCGCGGCCCGCAGGCCGCCCACCGGGTTCGGCCGGTCCAGGACCACCACCGTCCGGTCCGCGAGGGCGGCCGCCCGCATGCAGTCGTAGAGGGTCCAGATGTAGGTGTAGAAGCGGGCCCCGACGTCCTGGATGTCGAAGACGACGGTGTCGACCCCGGCCGCCGCGAACACGTCGGCGAGTTGCTGCCCGCTCTTGCCGTACGTGTCGTACACGGGCAGCCCGGTCGCCGGGTCCCGCGAGGCTCCCTCGGAGTTCCCGGCCTGCGCCGTCCCGCGGAAGCCGTGTTCGGGCCCGAACACCGCAACGAGGTCGACCCGGTCGTCCGCGTGCAGCACGTCCACCAGGTGGCGTGCGTCGGGGGTGATCCCGGTCGGGTTCGTGACCACCCCGACCTTCTGCCCGGCCAGGAGGGCGTACCCGCCTGCCGCGAGCCGCTCGAAGCCGGTGCGCACCCGTCCCGCCGCCCGCGGCGCGGCGGACCCGCCGGTCCCCGCCGTGCCCAGGGCGCCCGCAGCACCCGCCGATCCCACGGCTCCGGCCAGCCCCAGCACCCCGCGTCGCGACAGCGTCATCCGGCCACGCTAGGCACCGAGCCCCTTCCGCCTCGACATACCGACTGGTTAGTCTGCCCGGATCCGCAAACCCGCCGCATGAGAGGTGTGATCCCGTGAGCGCGTACCAGGACCAGCGAGTCGTCGTCACCGGCGCGGGCGGCGGCATCGGCGCCGCGCTCGCCCACCGCTTCGCGGCCGAAGGCGCCACGGTGGTCGTCAACGACCTCGACCCCGCCAAGGCCGCGGCCGTCGCGGGCGCCATCGGCGCCCGGGCGATCCCCGTGCCCGGCGACGCCTCGCAGGTCGCGGCCGAGGCCCGCGAAGCGCTCGGCGGGACGATCGACGTCTACTGCGCCAACGCCGGACTCGCCGCGGGCGGCGGCGCGGACGCCGACGATGCCGTCTGGGAAGCCGCCTGGAACGTCAACGTGATGGCCCACGTCCGCGCCGCCCGGCTGCTGCTGCCCGACTGGCTGGAGCGGGGGAGCGGCCGCTTCGTCTCCACCGTCTCGGCCGCGGGACTGCTCAGCATGATCGGAGCCGCCCCGTACAGTGTCACCAAGCACGGTGCGCTCGCCTTCGCGGAATGGCTCTCGCTGACCTACCGGCACCGCGGTGTCCAGGTCCATGCCGTCTGTCCGCAAGGAGTGCGCACCGACATGCTGACCGCCGCGGGCTCGGCGGGCGAACTCGTCCTCGCGCCGACCGCGATCGAGCCGGAAGCGGTCGCGGACGCGCTGTTCGACGGCATGGAGAAGGGCCGTTTCTTGATCCTCCCGCACCCCGAGGTCGCCGACCACCACGCTGCCCGCGCCACCGACCCGGACCGCTGGCTGAGCCGCATGAACCACCTCCAGCAGACATGGGAGACCAGGTGACCCCCGCCGCCGGCCCGACTCCGATCCCGCCCCCCGCCTCCGCCTCCCGGCCCTGGCGCGGACTGCTCTCCCCGGCCCAGCTGGCGCCCGTCGCACCACCGCCCACCGTCCTGCACGCCTTCCGGGAGGCCGTGGCCCGCGCTCCCGAACGCACCGCGCTCGCCTACTTCGACGGCCGGGTCGGCTACGCCGAGGCCGATGCGCTCTCCGACTCGATCGCGGGCCACCTCGCGGCGCGGGGCGTCCGCCGCGGTGACCGGGTCGCGGTCATGCTCCAGAACACCCCGCACTTCGTGCTCGCCGTCCTCGGCGCCTGGAAGGCCGGGGCGGTCGTGGTGCCCCTCAACCCCATGTACAAGGCCGGCGAGGTCGGCCACGCCCTGCACGACTCCGGGGCCGCCGCGCTGGTGTGCGACGACCGTGCCTGGACGGCGTACCTTCGCCGGGCGGTGCGGGGCAGCGCCGTGCGGTGCGTGCTGACCACCTCGGCCCGGGACTTCCAGACCAGGAACGACCCGCGCGTCTTCGGCCCCGCACCGGTCACCGGCACCGCCGCGACCCCGGGCCCCGACCGTCCGCTCCTGCCCGCACAAGCGGTCGCGCCGGACCCGGTGTCCGGCGGTGAGCTGCCCGCCGCTGCGGACACCGCGGATCCCCTCGCGGACGCCGCCGGTCCCGTCGCCGCGGACCTCGCCACCGTGGCCCGTGGCGGCCGGCCCGCTCCGCACGGCCCGGACCTCACCGCCGCGGACACCGCCCTCATCAGCTACACCTCCGGCACCAGCGGCACCCCCAAGGGCGCCATGAACCCGCACGGCGCCCTCACCTACAACGCCGTACGGCAGGTCACCTCCCACCCCATCGCCGAGGGAGCCGGCTACTTCGCCCTCGCACCCCTCTTCCACATCACCGGCATGGTCTGCGAGCTCGCCGCCTGCTTCGTCAACGCCGGCACCCTCGTCCTGGCCCACCGCTTCGACGCCGGCGCCGTCCTCGACGCCTTCCTGGAACACCGGCCCGCCTACACCGTCGGCCCGGCCACCGCCTTCATGGCCCTCGCCGCCCACCCCGCCGCCACCCCGGGCCACTTCGCCTCCTTCCAGGTGGTCTCCTCCGGTGGCGCGCCGCTCCCGCCCGCACTCGTCGAACGCCTCCGCGCCGCCTTCGGGTTCTACCTCCGCAACGGCTACGGCCTCACCGAGTGCACCGCCCCCTGCGCCAGCGTGCCCGTGCACCTCGAAGCGCCGGTCGATCCAGCCTCCGGGACCCTCTCCGTGGGCCTGCCCGGCACCGACACGCTCGTACGGATCCTCGGAGAGCACGGGGACGAGCTGCCCCTCGGCGAGACCGGAGAGATCGCCGTCCGCGGCCCCCAGGTCGTACCCGGCTACTGGGGCCTGCCCGCGGAATCCGCCGAGGCCTTCCCGGACGGCGAACTGCGCACCGGGGACGTCGGCTTCATGGACCCGGACGGCTGGCTCTACGTGGTCGACCGCAAGAACGACATGATCAACGCGTCCGGCTTCAAGGTCTGGCCCCGCGAGGTCGAGGACGTGCTCTACACCCACCCCGCCGTGCGCGAGGCCGCCGTGGTCGGCGTCCCCGACCCCTACCGCGGGGAGAGCGTCAAGGCCTACGTGAGCCTGCGCCCGGGGGCCTCGACCGAGCCCGACGAGCTGTCCGCGTACTGTGCCGCACGCATCGCCGCGTACAAATACCCGCGCCAGGTCGAGATCCTGCCTGTCCTTCCGAAGACGACCAGTGGCAAGATCCTGCGACGCGAACTGCGCGATCGCGGCTGAAAACAGTCGGACGGTCGTACAGCTGGTCGCAGCGACCAGGCAGGAACGAGAAAAGGAAGGTCAGCAGCATGGCGGCCAGGACCACGGAACCCGCAGGCACCCACGAAGCCCCGGTACCGCAGCGGCTGCTGGCCGTCGCCACCCGGCTGTTCGCCGAGCGCGGCTACGACCGCACCTCCGTCCAGGAGATCGTGGAGGCTGCCGGGGTCACCAAGGGCGCGCTCTACCACTACTTCGGGTCCAAGGACGACCTGCTGCACGAGGTGTACGCGCGGATGCTGCGCCTCCAGCAGCAGCGCCTCGACGCGGTGGCCTCGTCCGACGCCCCCGTCGAGGAAAGGCTGCGGGCCGCGGCAGCCGACGTCGTCGTCACCACCATCGAGAACCTCGACGACGCCATGATCTTCTTCCGGTCGATGCACCAGCTCAGCCCGGAGAAGTTCAAGCAGGTACGGGCGGAGCGCCGGCGCTACCACGAGCGCTTCCGGGCACTCATCGAGGAGGGTCAGCGGACCGGCGTGTTCTCCACCGCCACCCCCGCCGACCTGGTGGTGGACTACCACTTCGGCTCCGTGCACCACCTGTCCACCTGGTACCGGGCCGATGGTCCGCTCACACCGCAGCAGGTCGCCGACCACCTCGCGGACCTGCTGCTGAGGGCGCTGCGGCCCTGATCCCCGAGGCGTCCAGCGCGGGATAGTCGGTGTACCCTTCGGCGCCCTGGACGTACATGAAGAACTCCGGCCGGAGCGCGTTGAGCGGAGCACCCCCGCGCAGCCGTTCCACGAGGTCGGGGTTGGCGAGGAAGCCCCGGCCCAGCGCGATCAGGTCGGCGCCCGCGGCCAGCAGCCGCTCGCCCCTGCGCATTCCGGCGTCGGTCGCCACCTCCTCGCGGGTCAGTGCCGGGTTGGCGATCAGCGTGCCCGGCCAGGCGCGGCGGATCCCGCCGAAGAGGGGAGCGGCCGGGTCGGCGTACACCTGGTGCAGATAGACCGGGCCGAGCTGCGCCAGTGCCTCGACCAGCGCCGGGTAGAGAGCCTCGGTGTCGCCCTCCTCGATGCCGTTGACGCCGAGTCCCGGCGAGATGCGGACGCCGACCCGGTCCGCCCCGACGGCCCCGATCACCGCCCGCACCACCTCGACGGTGAAGCGGATGCGGCCTTCGGCGGACCCGCCCCACCGGTCGGTGCGCCGGTTGGTGTTCCGTGCGAGGAACTGGTGGAGCAGGTGGCCGTTGGCGGAGTGCACCTCCACCCCGGCGAACCCGGCGTCGACGGCGTTGCGCGCCGCCTTCGCGAAGTCGGCCACGGTGGCCCTGATGTCCTCGTCCGTCATCTCCCGGGGCGTCAGCGCGTCCTGGAGCCCGCCGGGGGTGTGCAGCTGCTCGGGGAAGCGTACGGCCGACGGGGCCAGCGGGACGTGCCCGCTGGTGTCCGGGTGGCCGACCCGGCCGCCGTGCTGGAGCTGGAGGAACATCCGCCCGCCTGCCGTGTGCACCGCGCCGGTGACCCGGCGCCAGCCGGCGATCTGCGCCGGGGTGTGGATGCCGGGGATGTGCGGATAGGTCTGGCCGACGGCGTTCGGTGCGGCGGCCTCGGCGATGATCAGGCCGGCCGAGGCGCGCTGCGCGTAGTACGTGGCCATGAGGGCGCCGGGGACCCCGTCGGCGCCGGCGCGATTGCGCGTCAGCGGGGCCATCACGAGGCGGTTGGGGAGCTCCAGCCCGCCGAGTCGGGCGGGGGCGAAAAGTGTCTTCTGCGTCATGCCGGGTACCGTAAAACCTGACACTGGTGTCAGGTTCAAGGCCTGGGGGGACCGTGCGGATCGGAGAACTGGCGGCGCGCACCGGCGTGGGCGAGCGCTCGCTGCGCTACTACGAGGCACAGGGCCTGCTGGCCGCCGACCGCACGCCCGGCGGGCACCGGGACTTCCCCGAGCGGGCGGTGGACCGGGTCATCCGCATCCAGGAGCTCTACGCGGCCGGCCTCAACAGCACGAAGATCGGGCAGATCCTCCCCTGCATGCGGGACGAGGACGGCGGCCCGTCGGTGCGTGCGACCCCTGCGCTGGTGGCCGAGCTCGCTGCCGAACGGGAGCGGATCGACCGGATGATCGGCGAGCTGATCCGCTCCCGCGACGTGCTGGACGAGGTGATCTCCGCGGCGGCGGGCCGCGTCACGGCCCGCTGAGGCCGGTGCGCGGGCCGCGGCGCGGGCCGGTGCGCACGCCGCGCCCGGCCCGGCCACGATCCGGCCGGCCCGGGGCCCGGGCGGGTGGCGGGCCGGCGCGTGGAGGCCCTGCTGCGCCCGGGGCCGGCCCGAGGCTAGAGGTACCGCTTCAGTTCGCGGCGGGCCAGGGAGCGCTGGTGCACCTCGTCCGGACCGTCGGCCAGGCGCAGGGTGCGGGCCGCGGCCCACAGCTCGGCCAGGGGGAAGTCCTGGCTCACCCCGCCCGCGCCGTGCAGCTGCACCGCGTCGTCCAGGATCCGTACCACCGCCCGCGGGGTCGCGATCTTGATGGCCTGGATCTCGGTGTGGGCGCCCCGGTTCCCGACCGTGTCCATCAGCCAGGCCGTCTTGAGCACCAGCAGCCGCAACTGCTCCACCGCGACCCGCGCGTCGGCGATCCAGTTCTGCACGACGCCCTGCGCGGCCAGCGGCTTGCCGAAGGCCGTCCGCTCCACCGCCCGCCGGCACATCAGCTCGATGGCCCGCTCCGCCATCCCGATCAGCCGCATGCAGTGGTGGATGCGTCCCGGGCCGAGCCGCGCCTGGGCGATGGCGAAGCCGCCGCCCTCCTCCCCGATCAGGTTCGCCGCGGGGATCCGTACCCCGTCGAACACCACTTCGGCGTGGCCGCCGTGGTCGTGGTCCTCGTACCCGTACACCGTCATGGCCCGCCGCACTTCGACCCCCGGGGTGTCCCGGGGGACCAGGACCATCGACTGCTGACGGCGCGGATCGGCGCCGTCCGGGTCGGTCTTGCCCATCACGATGAAGATCTTGCAGTCCGGGTTCATGGCGCCGGAGATGAACCACTTGCGGCCCGTGACCACATACGCGTCACCGTCCCGTTCGATCCGGGTCTCGATGTTCGTCGCGTCCGAGGAGGCCACCTCGGGCTCCGTCATCGCGAAGGCGGAGCGGATCGCGCCTTCCAGCAGGGGCTCCAGCCACTGCTTCTTCTGCTCCTCGCTCCCGAACTGCGCCAGCAGCTCCATGTTCCCGGTGTCGGGGGCCGCGCAGTTGGTCGCAGTGGGCGCCAGGTGCGGGCTGCGGCCGGTGATCTCCGCCAGCGGTGCGTACTGGAGGTTGGTCAGCCCCGCACCGTACTCCGGGTCCGGGAGGAAGAGATTCCACAGGCCCTGGCGGCGCGCCTCGGCCTTCAGCTCACCGAGGACGGCCGGGGTGTCCCAGGGCGAGGCCAACCGTGCGCGCTGCTCGGCGGCGACGGCTTCCGCCGGGTGGACGTACTCCTCCATGAACGCGAGCAGCCGCTCGCGGAGTTCCTCGGTCCGGTCGTCGAATGCGAAATCCATGCGGGGTGCCTCAGCCTTCCTGCAGTTCCTGGAGGGTGGTCAGTCCGTGCTCGATGAAGACCGGAACCAGCTCGCCGATCCGGTCGAAGCCCGCGCCGACGGTCTGCCCGAGCGTGTAGCGGTAGTGGATGCCCTCGAGGATCACCGCGAGCTTGAACCAGGCGAAGGCCGTGTACCAGGCGATGGCCCCGGTGTCCCGCCCGGAGCGCGCGGCGTACCGCTCGACCAGTTCCGCGGGAGCCGGGTGGCCGGGGGCTCCGCTCGTCGTGCTGACGGGGGATCCGGCCAGTCCCAGATCGGAGCTGTACATCACCAGCAGCCCGAGGTCGGTCAGCGGATCGCCGAGCGTGGACATCTCCCAGTCCAGCACCGCCCGGATCGTGTCGGTGCCGGACGGGGTCCCGTCGATCAGCACGTTGTCCAGGCGGTAGTCCCCGTGCACCACGGTCGGGGCGGGGGAGCCGGGCAGCCTGCGGCCCAGCGCGCCGTGCAGCTCGTCGATCCCGGCGAGCTCACGCCCCCGCGAGGCCGCGAGCTGCTTGCCCCAGCGGCGCAGCTGCCGGTCGAGGAAACCCTCCGGCCGGCCGAAGTCGCCCAGGCCCACCGCCTCCGGATCCACCGCGTGCAGGTCGACCAGCGTGTCCACCAGTCCGAGCACCGCCCGCCGGGTCCGCTCCGGGCCGATGGCGGCGAGTTCGCCGGCCGTGCGGTACGGCACCCCGTCCACGTACTCCATGACGTAGAACGGCGCCCCGAGCACCTCCTCGTCCTCGCACAGCAGCACCGGCTCCGGGACCGGCACGGCCGTTCCGTGCAGCGCCGCGATGACCCGGTGCTCGCGGCGCATGTCGTGGGCGGTGGCCAGCACATGGCCGAGCGGCGGCCGGCGCACCACCCAGCGGCCGGTCCCGTCGGTGATCTCGTACGTGAGATTCGACCGGCCTCCCTCGATCAGCCGGCCGCGCAGCGCAGCGGCCGCGAGTCCCGGTCGGACCCGGTCGAGATGGCCGCGCAGCCGCTCCAGATCCAGGCCTGGCGGGTCGGCCGGGGCTGAGGTCATGTGCGCACCTCCGTGCGGAGAGTCGGTGGGGACGTGCGGTGGTGCGTCGGCGCACCATCGCAGGCAATCATGCCGACCAGTCGGTATGCCGTCCAGTGGGCGGGCCGGAGGATCGACTCCGGCCCGCCGGACTCGCCGGACTCACGCGTGGCACAGGATCGGCGTACCGCCGTTCATCACCGTCATGTCCGCGAGCACCGCCGGTATGTCCAGCGGCGCACCCTCCGGCTCCCCGGCCAGCTCCGCGTAGGCCCGGTGCACGTTGGCCACCAGCCGCTCGCTCTCCCGCCAGGCCGCGAACTCGCCGAGGTCGGCCTGCCGGGCCACCTCCAGCGGGGTCAGCCCCCCGGCCCGCCCCTCCCGGGAGACTTCGGCCACGTACCGCAGGTAGCGCTCGGTGGAGTCGTAGGACGACGGGTCCGTCAGCGGTCCGTGGCCCGGTACGACGGTCTCCGCGTCCAGTGACCGCAGCAGCTCCAGGGCCCGCAGGGAGCCGGCGAGCGAGCCCATCGCAAGGAACGGCGTGCCCCCGGCGAAGACCAGGTCCCCGGTGAAGACCACCCGGTGCTCGGGCACCCACACGACCGAGTCCCCGGTGGTGTGCGCGACCCCCGGGTGGACGACCCGCACCTCGGTCGAGCCCACGTGCACGGTCGCCCGGTCGCTGTAGGTCAGGTCGGGGGCGGTGATGTCTATCGCCCCGAAGTCCGTCGCCGGCCAGATCATCTCCAGCTGGTGGCCCGCGGCGAGCTGCTCGGCCCGAGCGGCGTCGTGCCCGAGGATCAGCGCCCCGGGGGTGAAGACGCAGTTGCCGTAGGTGTGGTCGCCGTGGTGGTGGGTGTTCACCACCGTCCGGGGGAGCGGCACCCCGGCCGCCGCGATCGCGTCACGCAGCGCCAGTGCGCGCCGCTCGGTGGCGGCGGTGTCGATGAGCAGGGTCCGGCCGCCGTCGCTGACGAAGCCGGCGTTGTTCAGGCACCATCCTCCGTCGGGCTGCACGTAGGCGTACACCCCCGGTGCGGGCTGGACGAGGTACGGGTCGTCGACGGGCATCTGCGCTCTCCCCGGGTCGCTTTGACGGACGGTCGGCATCCTGTCAGTCGTCGCCGCACGGGGGGAGGGCGGGTGCCGCCACCGGTCACCCCTGGTGGGCCGGGGGAGCGGGCCGGTGACGGCCTCGCAGATCAGTGGTCGTCGTAGTGCCCGTCGTGTGCGGCGTGGCGGTGTCCGTCGTGCAGGTAGTCGACGTGGTCGCCGTGCTGGACCGTGTCGTGCCCGCAGCCCGTGCCGTGGGTGTGGGCGTGGCCCTCGTGCGCGGTGTGCCCGGTCGGCTCGCACTCGTCCCAGTGCCCCGAGTGCTCCCGGTGCAGGTGGCCGTCGTGCGCGTAGTCGACGTGGTCGCCGTGCGGGACCGCCCGGTGGCCGCAGTCCGCGCCGTGGGCGTGCTGGTGCGTGGGGTGTTCGTGGTGGAGGGTCGTCATGGCGCCGAGACTAGTGCGAATGGTCGGCTGTCACCTGTTGTGTCCCGCTTGATCGGGGGAAGTGTGATGATGGGGCCGACGGCTCAGAGGATGACCGCCACCGCGAACGCCGCCAGCGCCACCGTGCACGCCACCACGGACAGCGCCGACCCGGGGTCCAGCACCCGCGGCCGGCCGGTGGCCAAGGCCCGGATCCTGCGGTGCGCCACCCACAGGAACGCCAGCCAGACCAACACGATCAACGCGGCCCCGGCCAGTTCCGACGGCGACCCCGGCCCGCGCAGCGCCTGCCGCAGGGCCAGCACCGCCACCACCGAGGACGCCAGCGTCGTACGCCGCCACGCCAGCCGGGTCCGCTCGGGCTGGAGCCCGGCGTCGCGATCCACCCCCGGGACGCTCACCGCCCGGACGTCCAGCCCAGCAGCACGACCACCACCATCGCCACCGCGACCAGCCCCACGCCCAGGCTCAGCACCACCGGGAACCGCGACAGCGGCAGGTCCTCGTGCCGCCGCATCGCCCGCTCGCAGCGCACCCAGTGGTTCACCGCCCGCAGCGCGCAGGCCGCGCCGACCGCGAGGAGCGCGAAGGCCATGCCCACGCGCACCCCCCAGCGCAGGTCGGGCAGGAACTGGTCGACGGCGAAACCGCCGCCGACCAGCGCCAGGGCGGTCCGGATCCAGGCGAGGAACGTGCGCTCGTTGGCCAGCGAGAAGCGGTAGTCGGGGGTGTCGCCCTCATCCTTCAGCCGCGACGGTGCGAACCACAGGCGTACGTCCTTGACGAAGTCGATCACCGGATCAATCTACTGGCGGGAGCCGCGATACGCCCGCAGCCGCCGGTAGGCCTCCAACCCGTCCGGCACCCAGGGCCACTGCCCGCTCCCGATCCGCCGGTCCAGCTCCTCCCGCGTCAGGAAGGAGTGCCAGGCCACCTCCGAGCCCTGCGGGGCCACCGGCAGCTCGCACCGCACCTCGTGCACGGACGACCACCAAGCCCCGCCCGGGCCCTCGTACAGGAACCTGAACAGCGGTTCCGGCTGTGCCAGCCCCCGCACCCCGAGCTCCTCCTCGGCCTCCCGCAGCGCGGCCTCGGCGTAGCTCTCGCCGGCGCCCACCACCCCGCCCACGAACATGTCGTAGTGCGAGGGGAAGACGAGCTTCGAAGCGGTCCGCCGGTGCACGAAGATCCGCTCCTCCGCGTCCCTGGCCAGCACGAACACACAGCGGTGGATCAGGCCGCGGGCGTACACCTCGCCCCGCGGGGCCTGCCCGAGGACCCGGTCGTCCCGGTCCACCACGTCCAGTACTTCATCAGCGGCACTCACGGGCCCATCCAACCACCGCTGTTGACTGGTTACCGCTCCGTAGCAAAGGATCTGCCCCACCATCGACGGAGGACGGGTGTCCGCATGACGTACGACGCAGACGTGATCGTGATCGGAGCCGGGCTCGCGGGCCTGGTGGCCACCGCCGAGCTCGTCGACGCGGGCCGCAAGGTGGTCCTGCTCGACCAGGAGCCGGAACAGTCCATCGGGGGCCAGGCGCACTGGTCCTTCGGCGGGATGTTCCTCGTGGACTCGCCCGAGCAGCGCCGGATGCGGATCAGGGACAGTCGGGACCTCGCCCTCCAGGACTGGCTCGGCACCGCCGGGTTCGACCGCGAGGAGGACGCCTGGCCGCGCCGCTGGGCCGGGGCCTACGTCGACTTCGCGGCCGGGGAGAAGCGCCGCTGGCTGCACGCGCGGGGAGTCCGCTTCTTCCCCGTCGTCGGCTGGGCCGAGCGCGGCGGCTACGACGCGGACGGCCACGGCAACTCCGTCCCGCGCTTCCACATCACCTGGGGCACCGGGCCCGGGCTGGTGGAGCCGTTCGAGCGGCGGGTCCGGGAGGGTGTGGCCCGCGGCCTGGTCCGGCTGGCGTTCCGCCACCGGGTGACCGGTCTGGCCGCCACCGCCGGCGCCCTGGACACCGTGACCGGGGAGATCCTCGAACCCTCCGACGCCGCGCGAGGCACCGCCAGCAGCCGCGAGGCCGCCGGAACCTTCTCCCTGCGGGCCCAGGCCGTGATCGTCACCAGCGGCGGCATCGGCGGCAACCACGACCTCGTGCGCGCGCAGTGGCCTGCCCGGCTCGGCACTCCGCCCGCACGGATGCTCTCCGGCGTACCCGCGCACGTCGACGGCCTCATGCTGGGGATCGCGGAGGCGGCGGGCGCCAGCCACATCAACAAGGACCGGATGTGGCACTACACCGAGGGCATCCGGAACTGGGACCCGATCTGGGCCCGGCACGGGATCCGCATCCTCCCCGGCCCGTCCCCGCTCTGGCTGGACGCCACGGGCAGACGGCTGCCCGTACCGCTCTTCCCGGGCTTCGACACCCTCGGCACGCTCGACCACATCATGCGGACGGGCCACGACCACACCTGGTTCGTGCTCAACGAGCGCATCATCGGGAAGGAGTTCGCCCTCTCCGGCTCCGAGCAGAACCCCGACCTCACCGGCCGGTCGGTGCGCGGCGTCATCACCCGCGCGCGCCAGGCCGTACCCGGCCCGGTCAGGGCCTTCATGGAGCACGGCGCCGACTTCGTCGTCGAACGCGACCTGTCCGCCCTGGTGCGCGGCATGAACGCGGTCACCGGGGAGGACCTCCTCGACGAGGCCGCCGTGCGGCGCGCGATCACGGCCCGCGACCGGGAGGTCGCCAACCCCTTCACCAAGGATCTCCAGGTGACGGCGATCCGCGGGGCCCGCCGGTACCTCGGCGACAAGCTGATCCGCACCGCCGCCCCGCACCGGATCCTCGACCCGAAGGCCGGCCCGCTGATCGCGGTACGGCTCTCCATCCTGACCCGCAAGTCCCTGGGCGGCCTGGAGACCGACCTCTCCTCGCGGGTCCTGACCGGGACGGGCGAGCCGCTCCCCGGCCTCTACGCCGCGGGCGAGGCGGCCGGCTTCGGCGGCGGCGGGGTGCACGGCTACCGGGCCCTGGAGGGCACCTTCCTCGGCGGGTGCGTCTTCTCGGGCCGTGCCGCGGGCCGGGCCGCGGCACGGGCGGTGGGCTGAGGCCGGCTCCCGCGCGGGAGGGCTGCCGAGGCCGACTCCCACCGCCGTGCTCGGCAGCCGCGCCAGACAGCTCGTGTGCCGGGAGCGTCAGGGCAGCCGTTCGGCGACCCGGAACCGTTCCGCGACCACGAGGGTGTCGTCGTCGACCGTGAACCCCGGGTCGCCGATCACCGTGCGCACCGGCTCGCTGTGCCAGAACTCCTCGTGCGCCGTACGCCATTCGGCCACCGACGTGTACCCCTCTCCCTCGTCGAGAGCGTGCCCCATCCCCACGTCGGCGAGCCGCAGCACCTCCACGGCCGTCACCTCCACCACCGCCACCCCGCGCCCGCCGGAGTCGACCAGCAGCGACCGCGCGCCGGGCCGCGGTAGCGGCTCCCGTTCCGCCTCGTACTCCGCCAGCAGGCCGGTGGTGCTGGTCTTCGCCCCGCTCAGCACGGCCGCGACCAACTGGTCGCGCAACGGGCCGGGGAACCCGAGCAGGTACGGGGGAAGATCGTCATATGCCGTCATACGGCCACCCTAGGGTGCCTCCCGTCGCCGGCCGGAACGAATATCGTCGGCCCAACTGGCACGATCGCCACAGCAGTTGAAACCCGCCACGCACTGGACCGGACCTTGACTCGGAGCTGCGCGTAACGGTTTGCTGTGCGTGATCACCGGAGTGCTCAACGGAGTTCCGACGAAATTCCGCCCGCGCGCCGGAGACTCCGAGCAACGCCACCGCAGTCCTCCGCAGTCCTCCGCAGTCCTCCGGAGCCCCACGGGGCTCCACCGGCACGACCCCCCGACCTCACCGGTCGGCCGCCCCGACCGTGCGTGCCCCTTGCGCGCGGGGGAGGCCCCGCCGCCCCGACCCCCGTCCGCCCGCGTCCTGGAGGGAAATCCCGCGGATGTCCCCGCCTCCGCCGCCCCTCGGCCGCACCCGCAAGCGGGACGCCCAGCTCTTCGACCCGGCCCTCTGCGATGCCGAACTCATCGACGTGCGTTCCCAGTTCACTCAGGGGCGGTGGGCCAGGGTCCGTTCCCTCCTCGTCGGCACCGGCGACGACTGGGACCGCAGGGGCCACCGCGTCGTCGTCCTCGCCCAGACCCCGGCGGCCACCGCATGGGCCCGCGAGTGGCTGCTCGCCGAACCGGACAGCGCCGACGCCGCCACCCTCCTCGCCTGCGCCGCCGTCTTCACCGCCCTGCGCCACAAGGGCACCCCGGCCGAGGCCGAGGAAGCCTGCCGCCGTGCCGCCGTGCTGCTTCCCGACGACCCCACCCCCTGGCTCGGGCTGCTCCTGCTCTCCCGGACCTTCGGCAGCGAGGAGGAGTTCAGCCGCCACTTCGACCAGGTCCGGGCCCGTCACCCCGAGCACCACCACGCCCACCACCTGATGGTGGCGAAGCTGGCCGAACGCACCCTCGCGCCCGGCCAGGATCCGCTCCACGAGGTCTACGACTTCGCCGCCTGGGCCGCCGAGGAGTCCCCGGCGGACTCCCCGCTGGCCGTGCTCCCCGTCGTCGCGCACGCCGAGCGCTACCGGGTGCTCGCCGCCGGCCGCGGCCACACGGCCGAATCGGCCGCCGCACACTGGGAGGGCCGCCGCGCCCGCCAGGTGCTGCGCTCGGCCTTCGACTGGTGGCTGGAGTGGGAGCGCGACGACCACCCCCGCAACCGGGTCGACCTCAACTTCCTCGCCCACGCCAAACTCTGCGAAGGCCGCCCGGCCGAGGCCGCCGCGCTCTTCCACCGCATCGGCAGCCATGCCACCCGAGCCCCCTGGTCCTATCCCGACCGCGACCCCCACAAGGCCTTCCTCGCAGCGCGCAACGTGGCGCTCGGCACCGCCTGACCCGTCACGGTCCCCCGCGGCCCCGGCCCGGCCGTCCGCCTCCCCCCACCCGCCCCCGAAAGAACCGCGCCCCCGAAAGGACGCCGCCATGCCGACGGGCAGATCCACCACGCTCCAGGAACCGGCCGAGATACGCACGTACAAGGGCCAGGACCGCGCACTGCGCGCCGACCGCCTCGGCACGGCCGGCCTGCTGCTCTCCGTACTCGCCGCGAGTGCCCCCCTGATGGTCGTCGCGGGTGTCATGCCCACGACTTTCGGGCTGATGGGCGTGGTCGGCCAGCCCCTGCTCTTCGTGATCCTGGGCCTCGTCCTTGCGCTGTTCAGCGTCGGCTACGCCGAGATGAGCCGCCACGTCCACAACGCCGGCGCCTTCTACGCCTACATCGCCCGCGGCCTGGGCCCCACCGCCGGTGCCGCCGCCTCGCTCGTCGCCCTCGTCGCGTACAGCGCCATGCAGGTCGGCGTCTACGGCATCCTCGGCTTCGAGATCTCCGGCCTCTTCGCGACCTACCTGGACATCGAGCTCGCGTGGTGGATCCCGGCCCTGCTCGCGGTCGCCGTCACCGGCGCCCTCGGCTGGCTCAAGATCGACCTCAATGCCAAGGTCCTCGGCGTCCTCCTCCTGATCGAGTGCGCCCTCGTCGTCATCTTCGACGCCGCCGCCCTCGCCGAGCCGGGGCCCGAAGGCCTCTCGCTCCACGCGTTCAATCCCGAGACCCTCAGCGGGCCCGGCCTCGGCACCGCCCTGTGCTTCTGCATCGCCGCCTTCGTCGGGTTCGAGCAGTCCCCGGTGTACGCCGAGGAGACCAGCCGGCCGCACATCGTCGTCTCCCGCGTGATGTTCCTCGCGGTCGGCTTCGTCGCCCTCTTCTTCGCCTTCAGCGCCTGGGCCCTCACCGTCGCCACCGGCCCCCGCGAGGTCGTCGGGACCGCGGCCGAAGCCGGCCCCGGCCTGCTCTTCCAGCTCACCGAGGCGCGGCTCGGCACCGCCTTCACCGACGTCCTGCACGTCCTCTTCGTGACCGGCATGTTCGCCGCCATGCTCAGCTTCCACAACGTCGTCGCCCGCTACGCCTTCGCCATGGGCCGCGAGGGCCTCCTCCCCGCAGCCTTCGGCCGTACCAACGCGGGCACCGGTGCGCCCGCCACCGGCTCGCTCCTGCAGACCGGCATCGCGACCCTGGTCGTCCTCGCCTTCGCGGTCACCGACGACCTCCCGGCCGGCGACCCCACCGCACCCGTCCTGCACCTGTTCACCTGGATGGGCAGTGTCGGGGCCCTCGGTGTGACGCTCCTCATGGCCGCCGCCTCCGTCGCCGTGATCGCCTTCTTCGTCCGCCGCGGCACCGCGGGCGCCCAGGTCTGGCGGCTCGTCGCGGCCGCCGGCGCCGGCCTCGCCCTGCTCGCCATCGCCGTCTACACCGTCAAGGACTTCGGCGTCCTGGTCGGCGCCGAGGAGGGCTCGGCGCTCAGCTGGGTCCTGCCGGGCATCATCGGGGCCGCCGTCGTGGTCGGCCTGCTGTACGGAGTCCTCCTGCGCCGCAGCCGCCCCGAGGTCCACGCCCGGATCGGCCTCGGCAACGAAGCCTTCCGCCTCGACCAGGCGGCTGAGGGCACACCCGGCGACTGACCTCTTTTTCCAGCCTCTATGAAGCCCCTGGCGCCCGTTTCCAAGGTCGTCGGGGGCTTCCGCATGCAGGGGGTGATTTTGGTGGCGGGCCCGGCCTCGTGGTCTCCTATGGCGATCAAATCACCCGGAAGCCACCACAGGGGACACCACCCAGCTCCCCTGCGAGGCCGTCCGGGCTGCCTGTCCCACCCACGAAGGCGACGTCATACATGACCGACCGCACCATGACCGAGGCACCCGCCCCGGCGTCCTCCCGCCATGTCGACGCCGGTGACGAGGGGTACAGCAAGGACCTCAAGTCCCGCCACATCAACATGATCGCGATCGGCGGAGCGATAGGCACCGGCCTGTTCCTCGGCGCCGGCGGCCGCCTCGCCGGTGCCGGCCCCTCCCTCGCGATCGCTTACGCGGTGTGCGGCGTCTTCGCCTTCTTCGTGGTCCGCGCCCTCGGCGAGCTCGTCCTCTACCGGCCCTCCTCGGGCGCCTTCGTCTCCTACGCCCGTGAGTTCATGGGCGAGAAGGGCGCCTACACCGCCGGCTGGCTGTACTTCCTGAACTGGTCCACCACCACCGTGGCCGACATCACAGCCGCCGCCGTGTTCGCCCACTACTGGTCCGCGTTCACCGACGTCCCCCAGTGGGTCCTCGCGTTCATCGCGCTCGCCATCGTCCTCACCGCCAACCTGATCTCGGTGAAGTACTTCGGCGAGATGGAGTTCTGGTTCTCCATCGTCAAGGTCAGCGCCCTGGTGATCTTCATGCTGGTGGCCATCTACCTGGTCGCCACCAGCCACCCGATCGACGGCCACACCCCCGGCCTCACGACGATCACCGACAGCGGGGGCCTCTTCCCCTCCGGCGTGCTGCCGATGCTCCTAGTGGTCCAGGGCGTCGTCTTCGCGTACGCCTCCGTCGAGCTGTGCGGCGTCGCCGCGGGCGAGACCGAGAACCCGGAGAAGATCATGCCGAAGGCGATCAACTCCATCATGTGGCGCGTCGGCGTCTTCTACGTCGGCTCGGTCGTGCTGCTGGCCCTGCTGCTCCCGTACACCGCCTACTCCGCCGACCAGTCCCCGTTCGTCACCGTCTTCGACAAGCTCGGCATCCCGGGCACCGCCGGCATCATGAACCTGGTCGTCCTCACCGCGGCCCTCTCCTCGCTGAACTCGGGCCTGTACTCGACCGGCCGCATCCTGCGCTCGATGGCCCTGTCCGGCTCGGCCCCGAAGTTCACCGGCGTCATGAACAAGGGCAAGGTCCCCTACGGGGGTGTCCTGTTCACCGCCGCCTTCGGCGTCGCGGGCGTCGGCCTGAACTACTGGATGCCCGGCGAGGCCTTCGAAATCGTCCTCAACCTCGCCTCCATCGGCATCCTGGGCACCTGGGGCATGGTCATGCTCTGTTCGCTCTTCTTCTGGCGCCGCTCGCAGAACGGTCTGGTCTCCCGCCCGTCGTACCGCCTGCCCTGGGCCCCCTACACCCAGGTCGTGACCCTGCTCTTCCTCGCCACGGTCCTGGTGCTGATGTGGAGCGACGGCGGCGTCGGCCGCACCACGGTCATGCTCGTCCCGGCCATCGCTGCTGCTCTGGTGGGCGGCTGGTTCCTGGTCCGCGGCCGAGTGGCCGCACTGGCCGCCGGCCGGGACTGACCTCTCCTGAGGCGCCCGGGGCCCTCGTGCCGGCCACCGCCGGTACGGGGGCCCGTTGCGCTCCGCACGCCCCCGGGCGGCGGCCGGCCGGGGGCGGCGCCACCGGACCGGGCCCGTCCGGCGCGGGGTCCAGGACGCACGAGAGGCCGGCCGGGATTTCTCCCGACCGGCCTCTCGCTGTTGTGTCCGAGGGGGGACTTGAACCCCCACGCCCGATAAAGGGCACTAGCACCTCAAGCTAGCGCGTCTGCCATTCCGCCACCCGGACCGGGTGTGTGCCGTCCGCCTTCACGGGGCGTTGCGACGAGCGAAACACTACCAAACATTCCGGGCCCGCCGCCGCGCACCCGGTGCGGCCGTCGGCCGTGCCCGTGAACGAAGAAGGACCCCGCTGAAGCGGGGTCCTTCCGTCGGTGTCCGAGGGGCGGCTCGAACTCTCCACTCGGGCACCAGCCCCTTTGCCTTCTGACCTGGGGAAACGTGCCCCCCGAGGTCACTCCATCGTGGCTGCGGTCGGGCACGGTTACCTGGCACTTCTGCCTGTTCCCGCCTGGTGTTGGTCATGCGTCGGTCACGTGGCCAACCCTCGGGCCCGAGCCCTCCAGGCGGCCGAGAACCGCCCCACAAGGGCCCTGTGAACGATCATTGGCCCTGACGCTCAGACGCCGCCGCAACGAAGCTCGTGCACGTTGGCGTGAGCCGCGACGCCGGAGGCAGTCGTGGGGCTACGGTTCATCGGGATTGACCTAAACGCGGGGCAGCGGGTTCCCCCACCGTATGAACGGACGAGGACAAGGGGGAGCTGGTGCTTCAGCGCTGCGGCGGAGCTGAACGCGGCGAGCCTCGACCCGGCGCTTCGACCTCTGCGCCTGACTCTTCAGCACCACCTGACCGACGGCGCCGCCCACCGGGCGCGCCGAGGTCCGCCGGCAGCTCCACCGCCCGGCCCGTCACTGCCGGGCGGGTGCTGGTGCCTCAGTTGTTGCACCCGGCGACGGTGTTGGCCGGGGCGCAGTTGTTCGGCGTGTTGTTGGAGAATCGGCTTCCGACTGCGGTGACCGTGGACGTCGTGTAGATGCCACCGCCGTCGGTGGCGGAATTTCCTCTGACGGTGACGCCGACGAGCGTGGCGGTGTCCCCACCGTCGTAGTGGAGGCCTCCGCCGGTCCCTGCGGAGGTGTTGTCGCGAAGCGACCCGCCGGACATCCTGAGCGGCCCCGTGGTGTACATGCCTGCGCCGAGGCTGGTCGCCTCGTTGCGGGCGATGGTCACACCCGAGAGCCGGACCTGGGAGCCCGGGGCCCCGACGCCCAATCCCCCACCGATGCGTCCGGTGTTGTCGGTGATGGAGCCTCCGATGGCGTCGATCGTGTTACCGGGCGCACCGATGGCGAGCCCCCCGCCCAAACCTGGCGAGGTGTTGCCCTTGATCGTGACGGAGCGCAGGACGATCTCCTGATCGGGGCCACCGGTACCGACCCCACCGGCGTAGTTGCTTGCACTGTTGTCCCGCACGGTGCCGGAGTTCGCGACCAACTTGCTGCCGAGGCCGCCGAGGAGCACGCCGCCGCCGAAGCCGGCGGAGTTGTTCCGCACCGCGCTGGAGTTGAGGGTGAGGAGAGGGCCGATGCTTGCGATGCCGCCACCGTAGGTGCCAAAACTGTCGCGCACGGTACTGGAGTTGAGGGTGAGCGTGCCGTTGTTCAGCACGCCGCCCCCGAGCTCGCCGGGGAGATGGCCATTGGCCAGGGTGACGCCGGTGAGACTGAGGCTGGCCCCGGTCCCGACCTCCATGACGCGGAAGTTCGTCGCCGCGCTGCTGCTGCGGGCGATGGTCGAGCGGGAGCCCGCGACCTTGATGTTCCCCGTGACCGGGGTGAGCCCGGTGTTACCACCGAAGGCACTGTCCAGGGTGTAGGTGCAGCCCGGCGCCAGGGCGATGGTGAAGGCGCTGGATGCGGCGTTGCCCTGCACGATGGCGGCATTCAGCGCGGAAACGTTCCCGCAAGGGACGTACGCTGCGGCCTGGGCAGGGCTCGCCAGGGCTACGGGCAGGGCCATGACGCCCATGGCGGCCAGTACGGCCACGCAGCCCCGCAGCGCTCGGCGCGGGGGATGCGCCCCGGAGCCCGGCTCGCCCAGGGTGGCGGGCGGCCTCGACAGCATGGATGGGGACACAACGACTCCTGGATGACCGGGCTGCCCCCGTGGCTTGGTCATCGCTCGGCGCGTGACCGCGAGGACAGCGGACGTACATCCGGCGGGATAGCCGGTGCCGACGCCCCCGTAACGTTTCGATGTGCGGTCTGCGCTCCGATGCCCCGGGGATTCCCCATATCGGCGTATCGGCGTATCGGTGGCAGCGAGGTCGGCGAGGCAGGGCCGTCATGGGCAGACGTGGACGGGGGCTCACGGCCCGTTCCCGCCCGCACGGCGCACGACGCCCGCGCGCGGAGCACTACACCACGGCCCACTACGGGCATCCGCGTAGGGGCGGAGCAAGGACGGAGCGCGGAAGCTCGCGCCCTCCGGTGTGGACCGACACGGCCCGTCTTGCACGGTCTGACCAGGGGCTCGCTGGACCATGGGTCACGTGGTCGGTCACGCCGCCGCCCGGAAAGCAGAAAACCCCACGTGAAGTGGGGTCTCAGCTGGTGTCCGAGGGGGGACTTGAACCCCCACGCCCGATAAAGGGCACTAGCACCTCAAGCTAGCGCGTCTGCCATTCCGCCACCCGGACCGGGTGTGTGCCGTCCGGCCCTCGCGGGCCGTTCCGACAGGGGAAACAGTACCAAACGGCGGGGGGTCCTCGACCGCACCCCCCGACGGCCGAGGAGCGCCCTTGGGGAGAGCGGCCCGGGGCGGGAGGATGGGAATGTTCGGTACTGCGTGGATCAGTGGGAGGAAGCAGCGTGAGCCAGGCGAGCGCGGGCAAGACCGTCTCCGGCGAGGACGAGGTCGTCGACCTCTGTCGGGACCTCATCCGGATCGACACCAGCAACTACGGAGACCACTCGGGCCCCGGGGAGCGCAAGGCGGCGGAGTGGGTCGCCGAGAAGCTCGCCGAGGTCGGGCTGGAGCCGCAGATCTTCGAATCGCACAAGGGGCGCGCCTCGACGGTGGCGCGGATCGAGGGGGAGGACCCCTCGCGACCCGCGCTGCTGATCCACGGGCACACCGACGTGGTTCCGGCGAACGCCGCGGACTGGACGTACGACCCGTTCTCGGGCGAGATCGCCGACGGCTGCGTGTGGGGCCGCGGCGCAGTCGACATGAAGGACATGGACGCGATGACGCTGGCCGTCGTCCGCGACCGGATGCGCAGCGGCCGTAAGCCCCCGCGGGACATCGTGCTGGCCTTCCTCGCCGACGAGGAGGCGGGCGGCATCTACGGGGCGCGGCACCTCGTCGACCAGCATCCGGGCCTCTTCGAGGGCGTCACGGAGGCGATCGGCGAGGTCGGGGGCTTCTCCTTCACGGTGAACGAGAACCTCCGGCTCTACCTCGTGGAGACCGCCCAGAAGGGCATGCACTGGATGCGCCTGACGGTGGAGGGCACCGCGGGCCACGGCTCCATGACCAACAACGACAACGCCATCACGGAACTGTGCGAGGCCGTGGGCCGGCTCGGCCGCCACCAGTGGCCGGTGCGCGTGACCAAGACCGTACGGTCCTTCCTGGACGAGCTCTCCGACGCGCTCGGCACCCCCCTGGACCCGGACGACATGGACGCCACGCTCGCCAAGCTCGGCGGCATCGCCAAGATGGTGGGCGCGACCCTGCGCAATTCGGCGGCACCGACGATGCTCGGCGCCGGCTACAAGGTCAACGTCATCCCCGGCCAGGCCACGGCCCACGTCGACGGCCGCTTCCTGCCGGGCTACGAGGAGGAGTTCTTCGCCGATCTGGACCGCATCCTCGGCCCCCGCGTGAAGCGGGAGGACGTGCACGGCGACAGGGCGCTGGAGACGGACTTCGACGGCCGGCTGGTGGACGCGATGCAGGGCGCGCTGAAGGCGGAGGACCCGATCGCGCGGGCGGTGCCGTACATGCTCTCGGGCGGCACGGACGCCAAGTCCTTCGACGACCTCGGCATCCGCTGCTTCGGCTTCGCGCCGCTGCAGCTGCCCCCGGAGCTGGACTTCGCCGGCATGTTCCACGGTGTGGACGAGCGGGTTCCGGTGGAAGGTCTGAAGTTCGGGGTGCGCGTGCTCGACCGGTTCATCGACAACGCCTGAGATTCGAGAAGGTGTGCGCATTCCACTGGGAAGAGTGAATGCACTCATACGCTCGTAGCCCCGGTGATCCCTCCTCGTTACAGGTGGTGCGGTCCGCGGCTGGGACCGCACTTTGCCTACTAGGAGGAACAATGCTCAAGAAGGTTGTCGCCGCTGCGGCTGCCACCGGTGGTCTGGTTCTCGCGGGTGCGGGTATGGCCGTCGCCGACGCGGGTGCCCAGGGTGCGGCCATCGGCTCCCCGGGTGTCCTGTCCGGCAACGTCGTCCAGGTCCCGGTTCACGTCCCGGTCAACGTCTGCGGCAACACCGTGTCCGTCATCGGCCTGCTGAACCCGGCCTTCGGCAACACCTGCGTCAACGCCTGACGCGTCTGAAGTCTTCGGCCCCGGAACGCAATCCAGCGCTCCGGGGCCACCGGGCTTTTACGGTCCGGAACCAGAACCACTCATCGGCGTACCAGGCGGGGGAGCCTGGACGGTCGGGCCCTGCGGGCCCCGACCGACACGTACACACCAGGGGACGAGTACAGATGCGACGACCGGCACAGGTCACCAGGAAGACCCTGATCACCATCGCTGCCGCGGGGGGTGTCCTCGCACTGGGCGGGGGTTACGCACACGCGGACTCCGGGGCTGCGGGGCATGCGAAGAACTCTCCGGGCCTGCTGTCCGGGAACGCTGTCCAGGCGCCCGTTGACGCACCGGTGAACGCCTGCGGGAACACGGTGACCGTGGTGGGAGGCCTCAACCCGGCCTTCGGGAACCACTGCGCCAACGGCTCGGGCCACGGCAGGCCGGGCCACCCCGGTCACCCGGGCCACCCCGGTCACCCCGGGAATCCCGGTCACCCGGGTGATGGCGACGAACCGTGCGACGACCACCCGGGAACCCCCGGAAACCCCGGTACCCCGGAGAACCCGGGCAGCCCCGGTACCCCGGAGAACCCCGGTATCCCGGGCAACCCCGGAACTCCTGAGAACCCGGGCAACCCCGGAACCGGTTCCGTCACCCCCGTCACGCACCCCGGCACGGGTACCGGCACCGAGGTGACCCCCGGCCTCGCCGCCACCGGATCCGGTGACGTGCTGACCGCGGGCCTCCCGATCGCGGGTGGCCTGCTGCTGGCCGGCACCGTGCTCTACCGGCGTTCCCGGAACGCCGCCTGACGGTCGCTCACCACGCGGGCCCCGCCCCCGGGGCCCGCGTTCACCAGGTGGCGCGGACCTGACGGATGATCCGGCGGCGCAGTCGCACGCGGCGGCTGCCGTCCCGGTGCAGGCTCAGCCGGTCGATCTCCCAGTTCCCGTACTCGGCATGGTCGGTCAGCAGGCGGGTGGCTTCCTTGCGAGGAACCCCGCGGGGCACGTACACGTCGACAAATTCGTATTCCGGCATCGCATCTATTGTGCGGGCAGAGCCCCGCTACGGATAGCGTCTGCTCTATGTCTGATGCCGCTCTGCCCACTGTTGCCGAGGTCCGCGCCGCCGCCGAGGCGGTCAAGGCCGCGCTCGACCGCCACCTCGCCGCGGTCGAGCGCAGGATCGGGGACGAGGATCCGGACGTCTACGCCGCCTTCAACGAACTCGCCGCCGCCGCCGAGGAGTACGACGAACTCCTCTACGACCGCTACGACGAGGTCACGCCCTTCGAGATCCCGACGCCCGAGGACGGCGTCCCGTACACCGGCCCCGCCGAACCCGCCGCCTTCAGCGTGCTCATCCGCCGCGACTACGCCGTCGTCGAACCGGCGCGCATGATCGCCCAGGCCGAGCGCGTCGCCGCGCACGACCGGGACGCCGACTTCGTCCGCGACGGCGGCACCGCCGACGCCCTCGGTGTGATCTTCGGGGAGTACGAACCGGACGAGATCGCCTCCCGCTCCAAGGACTTCGGGTTGGAGGAGGGCGACTCCACGCTCTGGATCGCCGCCTCGGAGGACATGGCGGAACCGGGGGAGTGGCTGGGCTCGCCCTTCGGGCACATCGACCCGCAGGACGTCCTGCACCGGTTCGACGTCAGCTCCGTCTTCGACGAGGAGGTGGACGGGTTCGAGGACGCCGAAGGCGAGGGCGAGACCGCCCGGCCCGGCCTGGCTCCCGCCTGACCTCCGGGACCGCGCTCCGGGCGCGGGCCGCCACCGTGTCCTCCCGCCCCGGGGCGGGAGGACACGGCCGACTACTGCTCCGCGTGCTCGCCCGCCGCTGCGAGGGCCTTCAGCAGACCCGCCAGCCGCGTCGTGCGCGGCTTGGGCAGCACCTCGGCGACCGCGCGCGGCAGTGCCTGGTCGACGCCGTGCACCACCGACAGGTGCCGCTCGGCCCGACCGAACGCCGTGTAGACCCAGTCCCGCGACAGCGCCTGCGCCGCGTCACCCGGCAGCACCACGACCACGGCGGGCCAGCGCGCGCCGACCGCCTGATGTGCCGTCACCGCCCAGCCGTGCCGCACCTGGGACTCGACGAGCTCCTTGGGTACCACGATCGGCGCGCCCGCACGGTCCAGGTGCAGCCCCTGGGCGTCGGCCGACACCACACGGGCCGGGAGGGCCCGGCCGGGGGACGGCACGTGGACCACGCGGTCGCCGGGGTCGAAGCCGCCGAACCGGCCCGGGCCGGGATTGAGGCGCTCCTTGAGCGCGGCGTTCAACGCCCGGGTCCCGGCGGAGCCGCCGTGCCCGGGAACGATCACCTGGACGCCGTCCGCCGGGATCCCGAAGGCCCGCGGCACCGACTCGGCCACGAGCTGCACCGCGCGGTGCACCGCCTCCCCGGCGTCCCGCACGGGGACGATGACGACCTCCTTGCCAGGCGCCTCCACCTGGTTCAGCTCCCCGATCCCCACGCCGGAGACGAGCTCTCCGAGGGGACCCGGATCCGGCGTGCGGGAGACCAGCTGCGGGCAGGTACGCGCAGCCAGCAGATCGGCGAACACCCGCCCCGCCCCCGCGGAGCCGAGCACTCCGGGGTCTCCGGACAGGACCAGCCGGGCTCCGTCCGGAACGCCCTCGACCAGCGCGGCCGCCGCCTCCACGTCCAGCTGTGGCGCGTCCAGCACGACCAGCAGGTCCACCGGGAACTGTCCGTCCGCGTCCCGTCCGGGCCCCTCCAGGCCGGACAGCAGGCCGGCCACGGTCACCGAGTCCGGGCCGCCGGGCGCGTGCGCGGCCACGCAGACCCGCAGACCCAGCCCGCGGGCCGCCGCGGCCAGCGCGAGGGGCTCGGCCCGGGCCGCCTCACCACCCGTGTGGGTGACCAGGGCGTGGCCCGCGACCGCGCGGATCAGCTCGCCGGAAGACCGGTCCGGCGCCGCCGCGGCGGCCTGCTCCCAGTCCGCCGGGCCGCCGAAGGTGCCGGACAGCCGGGCCAGGCCGTCGGCCAGGCTCTCCTCGGCCATCGCGGCGCCCTCCAGGCCCACGAGGATCCGTACCGGCTGCTCCTCGCCCTCCTCCGTCGGCGGGCCGAGGGGCTCGTGGAAAACCAGCACCGAGGCCTCCGCGACGGCCCGCTCCAGCGCCTCGGCCGGGTCCGGCACGCCGTACTGGGCCAGAGCCTTCTCCAGGACCGGGGCCTCCAGCGCGGTGTGCCCCTTCAGGCCCGCCTGCTCCAGCAGCCAGCCCACCAGGACCCCCGTGCGGCGCTCGTCCCCGGGACCGGCCCCGTCGCCCAGCAGCGTGCGGGCGAAGCAGTCGGCCTGCGTCGGCCGTACGGCGGGGACCGCCAGCAGCCGCCACGGGTTCTCCGCGAGCTCCTGCGCCGCCGCGTCGCCCAGGGCTGCCGCCACGGGGGCGGCCAGCGACTCGGGAGCGCCACCGCGGGCCAGGACCGCGCGCACCGCCTCGACTACGTCGGCGGCGGGTACGGAGGCCGGCGCCGGCGCCGGAGCGGCCGGGCGCGGGGACGGGGGCACCGGGGCCGCCTTGCGGGGTGCGCTCGGCGCCTCGTCGAAGTACGCGGGGGCGGGCTTCTCGCCGCTCTCCACGGCCCGTACGGCGGCCAGCAGGTCGGCGGCCTTCCCGCTGAGCTTCGCGCCGGCCTCTACGGGGCGCTCCCGCTCGGCCTTGCGCCGGGCGATGCGCTCCCGCTCGATCTTCTGCGCGGCCAGTTCCGCCTGGGCCTCGCTGAGCCCGCCGCCCGCGGCGGGCTCAGCGGTGTCGTCGGCCGTCGCGGGCGCCTCCGGCCCGGGGGTCGCGGTGGGCCCCGCGGGGCTTCCCCCCACCCCGTCGCTGCCCGCCCCCGAGGGCTCCGCCGCCGGGCCACCGCCACCGGCCGGGCCGTCCGCCGGCGGCTCCGCCCCCTGGCCGTCCTCGCCGTGCGGTGCGGCAGTCCCGGCCGGCTCGTCCGAGCCGGCGCGGGCTTCGTCCGTACCGGCTTCGTCCGTACCGGCTTCATCCGTTCCGGTCTCGCCCTGCGGTGCGGCGGGGCCGGCCGGGTCGTCCGCGGCAGCGGTGGCGGGATCGGCCTGACGGTCCGTACTCACAGCGTGCTCCAGTCCTGATCGGGATAGCGGTGCTCCGGCGCCGACACGTCGTCCAGCGCCCGGCGGATCTCCTCCGGAAGACTAAGCGCCTCCACCGACAGAGCCGCCGCGAGCTGCGCCGACGTGCGCGCGCCGACGATCGGCGCGACCACCCCCGGCCGGTCCCGGACCCATGCCAGGGCCACCTGGAGCGGGGTCACGGCCAGACCCTGCGCCGCCGTCACCACCGCGTCCACGATCCGGCCCGCCGCATCGTCCAGGTACGGCTCCACCAGCGCGGCCAGGGACGGCGAGGCGCCCCGGGAGTCGGCCGGCGTACCGTCCCGGTACTTGCCCGTCAGCACTCCGCGGCCCAGCGGGGAGGAGGGCAGCAGGCCGACCCCCAGGTCCAGGGCCGCGGGCAGCACCTCCCGCTCGATCCCGCGCTGCAGCAGGGAGTACTCCATCTGCGTCGCGGCGATCCGGGTGCGCACCCCGGGCGCCGCGAGCTGCCAAGTCGCCGCCTTCGCCAACTGCCAGCCGCAGAAGCCGGCCACTCCCGCGTACCGGGCCCGGCCGCTGCTCACCGCCAGGTCCAGGGCTTGCAGGGTCTCCTCCAGCGGTGTCGCCGGATCGAAGGCGTGCACCTGCCACAGGTCGACGTAGTCGGTGCCCAGCCGGTCCAGCGAATCGTCCAAGGCGGCGAGCAGACGGCCCCGCGAGCCGTCGAAGCGCCGGTCCGGGTCCGGCACGCTGCCCGCCTTGGTCGCGATCACCAGGTCCCGGCGCGGGACGAGCCCGCCCACCAGCCGCCCGAGGAGGTACTCGGCCTCCCCGCCGCCGTACACGTCGGCGGTGTCGACCAGGGTGCCGCCGGCCTCCCAGAAGGTCTTCACCTGTTCGGCGGCGGCTTCCTCGCCGGTGTCGCGGCCCCAGGTGAGGGTGCCGAGGCCGATCCGGGAGACGCGCAGTCCGGTGCGGCCGAGATGCCTCTGCTCCATGAGCGCTGAGACTACTGGGGCGCTGACGTGGAGCACTCGGGCGCGCTACAGTCCCCGCACATCAACGTTACTGATCGGTACACCGGTAAGGGGACGACAACATGCGGCTCGGCATCAATCTCGGTTACTGGGGCGCCGGCATGGACGCCGACAACCTCGCCGTCGCCCAGGAGGCCGACCGCCTCGGCTACGACGTCTGCTGGGCGGCGGAGGCCTACGGCTCGGACGCCCCGACCGTCCTCGCCTGGGTCGCCGCCCAGACCGAGCGCATCGACGTCGGCTCGGCGATCCTGCAGATCCCCGCCCGGCAGCCGGCCATGACCGCGATGACCGCGGCCACCCTCGACTCGCTCACCAAGGGCCGCTTCCGGCTCGGCCTCGGCGTCTCCGGCCCCCAGGTTTCGGAGGGCTGGTACGGCGTCAAGTTCGACAAGCCGCTCGCCCGCACCCGCGAGTACGTGGAGATCGTGCGCAAGGCCATGTCGCGCGAGCGGCTGAGCTACGAGGGCGAGCACTGGACCCTGCCGCTGCCGGGCGGCCCGGGCAAGCCGATCAAGCTGACCGTGCACCCCGAGCGCGAGCACATCCCGCTCTACATCGCCGCCATCGGGCCGAAGAACCTGCAGCAGACCGGCGAGATCGCCGACGGCGCCCTGCTGATCTTCCCGGCCGCCGAGCACCTGGAGGCCACCGCGCTCACCCACATCCGGGCGGGCCGCGAGAAGGCCGGGCTGACGATGGACGGCTTCGACGTCTGCCCGACCGTGCCGCTGGCGCTCGGCGACGACGTGACCGCCCTCGCCGACATGTTCCGGCCGTACACCGCCCTGTACGTGGGCGGTATGGGCAGTCGGAAGCAGAACTTCTACAACCAGCTGGCCCAGCGCATGGGCTACGAGAAGGAGGCCGCCGAGATCCAGGACAAGTACCTGGCCGGCGACAAGAACGGCGCGGCCGAGGCCGTCCCCCACTCGCTGATCGACTCCACCACGTTGCTCGGCCCGGTCGAGCGGATCGCCGACGGGATGCGGGCCTACGCCGAGGCCGGGGTCACCACCCTCACGCTGGCACCGGCCGGCTTCACCCTGGACGAGCGGATCGCCGCCCTGCGCGCCGGTACCGAGGCCATGGAGCGCGCAGGCCTGGCCTGAGCCGGCTGCCGCCGGAAAGTCCTGCGGCCGTGGTGGGGGCTCGGGGGGTCTTCCCCGCCACGGCCGACACACCCCACAACGGGCCGGACGCCCGCGGGGTTACGCACACCGGCCCGGGCGGGAGGTTCGTTCATTCGGGCGAGTCGTGCCACCTCTCGGTTGCCCGGCCCGTGGACCGGCGTTTGACTCGTTGCATGCTCTCTGCCCGCAGCCTGTTCCAGGAGATCGTCGACAACGACGACTCCTTCCAGCTGTTCTGCTCCATCGCCGCCAGCGGGGAAGCCCAGGGCGGCTGGGAGAACGCCCGCATCGCGGCCCTGGTGCCGGACTCCATGCGCGACCTCGCCCCCAAGATCACCCGGCACGGCGCCGACGAGGACAAGCACGGCCGGATCTTCCACGCCCTGCTCCGCAAACGGGGCCTGGAAGCCGTCCCCGTCCCGCCGGAGACCGACTACACGATGCTGCTGGAGCGCCGCGGGATCGGCCTGGCCCACGACAAACTGCGTCGCCAGCAGGCGCTGAGCGACGAGGACATCGTCGTCTACCTCGCGCACAGCCGGGTCACCGAACAGCGCGCCGCCGACCAGATGGACATGCTGGTCAAGTACTTCGGCGACCACCCCGTCGTGGGCAAGGCCATCCACATGATCAGCAACGACGAGGACAACCACCTCGCCTACTGCCACGAGGAACTGCTGCGGCTGGCCCGCGCCGGCCACGGCCGGACCATCCAGCGGGTGCTGCGCGAGAGCGCGCTCGCCGAGATCTCCGTCTACCGCGACGTGAGCCTCGCGGTGATGGACCACATGGGACGGCTGCTGCACTGGCCCGCGCCGAAGGCGGCCCTGCTGGCCGCCGGCATCCGCGCGATGTACGCATACGAGCGCTTCAGCGGCTGGCACCGGATGGTCGACCTGCGGATGCCCGAGCGTCGTGACGCCCTCGGGGGCGGGCCCGCCACCAGCCCCGAGTACGCCTAGCTCGATCTTTGACCTGTGCGGCCACGACGGGTGCCGTCCGTCCGGCCTACAGCCAGCCCCGGCGCCGGAACATCCGGTGCAGGCCCAGGCAGGCGCCCGCCATGAGGGCCAGCACCGCCGGATAGCCCCACCACTGGCGCAGCTCGGGCATGTGGGCGAAGTTCATCCCGTAGATCCCGGCGACCATCGTCGGGACGGCCGCGATCGCCGCCCAGGCCGAGATCTTCCGCACGTCGTCGTTCTGCCGCAGACCCGTCTGGGCGAGGTGCGCGGCCAGCGCGTCCGACAGCAGCCGGTCCAGGCCCTCGATGTACTCGCTCGCCTTGGTGAGGTGGTCGGCGACGTCGCGGAAGAACGGCCGGGCGTGTTCGTGGACGAAGGGCACCTCGCCGAAGGCCAGCCGTTCCATCGGCGCCAGCAGCGGGTTCGTCGCCCGCCGGAACTCCAGCACCTGCCGCTTGAAACCGTAGATCCGGGCGGCCGTGTTCCTGGTGTCCGGGGCGTTCGGGGTGAAGACCTCAGCCTCCAGCTCCTCCAGGTCCGACTGGAGTTCGGCCGCCACCTCGATGTAGTGGTCCACCACCGCGTCGGCGACCGCGTACAGCACGGCCGTCGGGCCGTGCCGCAGTACGTCCGGCTCATGCTCCAGCCGGTGGCGCACGGCGGTCAGCGGGGCCCCCTCGCCGTGCCGGACCGTGACGACGAAGCAGTCGCCGATGAACAGCATCAGTTCGCCCGCGGACACGGTGTCGGTCGCCTCGTCGTACAGCACCGGCTTCAGCACCACGAACAGCGAGTCGTCGTACACCTCCAGCTTGGGGCGCTGGTGGGCCTTGAGGGCGTCCTCCACCGCCAGCGGGTGCAGGCCGAACTCCCGGCGGACGTGATCGAACTCCGCTTCCGTCGGCTCGTACGTGCCGATCCACAGGAAGGCGTCACCGCTCGTCCGGGCTTGGTCCAGAGCGTCCGAGAAGTCCTGGGGACCCTCGGCGCGGCGACCGTCCCGGTAGATCGCGCAGTCGACAATCACGCCGAACATTCTCCCCCGCCGCCGACGGGCCCGCACCCCTCCGGCAGCGCCTACGCTGGCCCCCATGGCCACGCTGATCCTCGTACGACACGGGCGGTCCACCGCCAACACCGCAGGGCTGCTCGCCGGGTGGACTCCCGGCGTGGCCCTCGACGAGCGGGGCGCCGAGCAGGCAGCCGCGCTCCCCGGACGGTTGGCGGGCGTGCCCCTCGCCGCCGCCGTCACCAGCCCGCTGCAGCGCTGCCGGGAGACCCTGGCACCCCTGCTGGCCGCCCGGCCCGAGCTGGAACTCCACACCGACGAGCGGATCGGCGAGTGCCACTACGGCGACTGGTCCGGACGCAAACTCTCGGAACTCTCCGAGGAACCGCTGATGAAGATCGTGCAACAGCACCCTTCGGCGGCCGCCTTCCCCGGCGGGGAGTCCATGCGGGCCATGCAGGCGCGCGCCGTGGACGCCGTACGGGAGTGGAACGCCCGGATCGAGGAGCGGGAGGGCGGTGACGCCGTCTTCCTGATGTGCTCGCACGGCGACATCATCAAGTCCCTCGTCGCGGACGCCCTGGGCATGCACCTGGACCTCTTCCAGCGCATCCACGTCGATCCCTGCTCGGTGACGGCGATCCGCTACACGCCGACCCGCCCGTTCGTGTTCCGGCTCGGCGACACCGGGGACCTCGGCTCCCTCGTGCGGCGACCGGCCGCACCGGAACCGGTCGCCTCCGACAAGGACGCCGAAGACTCCGGGAACGCCGTCGTGGGGGGCGGCGCGGGCGCGGCGTGATCGCCCGGCGCAGTAGGGTGGACGGGCTCACACAAGGGCGCATACCCGCCCCCGCCGCCGAGACTTGGAGACTGGACGTGCCCCGTCAGGTGTTCCTCTACGACCCGCCGGACCGCTTCGTGGCCGGCACGGTCGGCTTGCCGGGACGCCGTACGTTCTTCCTGCAGGCCTCCTCCGGCCCCCGCGTCACCAGTGTCTCCCTGGAGAAGACCCAGGTCGCCGCACTGGCCGAGCGGATGGACGAGCTGCTGGACGAGGTCGTGCGGCGCACCGGCGGAAACGCCCCGGTCCCGGCCATGGCCCCCGCGGAGGCCGCCGACACCGCCCCGCTGGACGTCCCCGTCGAGGAGGAGTTCCGCGTCGGCACCATGGCCCTGGCCTGGGACGGCGAGGAGCAGCGGATGATCGTCGAGGCCCAGGCCCTGGTGGAGCTCGACGCCGAGTCCGACGAGGACCTCGCCGAGGCGGAGGAGCGGCTGCTCCAGGACGAGGAGAACGGCCCGCCGATGCTGCGGGTCCGCCTCACCGGCGCCCAGGCCCGCGCCTTCGCCAAACGCGCCCTGGACGTGGTCAACGCCGGCCGCCCGCCGTGTCCGCTGTGCAGTCTGCCGCTGGACCCGGAGGGGCACGTGTGCCCGCGCCAGAACGGCTACCGGCGCCAGGCGTGACGGGTCAGGGGGACATGCGGGAGCACGGGCGGGGGCACATGGAGGAACTGCTCGCCAGGGGCGAGCTGACCGTCGTCGGCCGGATCCGCGAGGCGTCCAACGCCGTCCTGCTGTGCACCGTCACGTACGACGGGGTGAGCGCCGACTGCGTCTACAAGCCGGTCAAGGGGGAGCGCCCGCTGTGGGACTTCCCCGACGGGAACCTCGCCCAGCGGGAGGTCGCGGCCTATCTGGTCTCCGAAGCCACCGGATGGGGGCTGGTGCCCGCCACCGTGCTGCGGGACGGCCCCTACGGCGAGGGCATGGTCCAGCAGTGGATCGAGTCCCGGCGGCCGCAGGAGGGCTCCCCGCAGGAAGAGCTCCTCGCGCTCGTCGAGGGCGAGGAGGCCGGCGAGGGGTGGAAGCCCGTGGCCTTCGCCGACGTCGGCGAAGGCCGTACCGCCCTGCTCGTCCACGCCGACGACCCGCGGCTGCGCCGGCTCGCCGTCCTCGACGCCGTGATCAACAACGGCGACCGCAAGGGCGGGCACCTGCTGCCGGCCCCCGACGGACGGATCTACGCCATCGACCACGGCGTGACCTTCCACACCGAGGACAAGCTGCGCACCCTGCTGTGGGGCTGGGCGGGGGAGCCGCTGACGGACGAGGCCCGCCAGGCCCTCGCCGTGCTGACCGCGGAACTGGCCGAGGGAGCGCCGCTCGCCACCCGGCTGGCCGAACTGA
The DNA here is from genome assembly GCF_000612545.2 of Streptomyces sp. PCS3-D2. Lineage (GTDB taxonomy): Bacteria > Actinomycetota > Actinomycetes > Streptomycetales > Streptomycetaceae > Streptomyces. The sequence continues at coordinate 6,123,752 of NZ_CP097800.1, forward strand.
TCACCGAGCCCGAGCTGGCCGCCGTACGGGCCCGGGTGGCGCACCTGCTGCGCACCGGGAAGCACCCGCAGCCGTCCGGGCAGTGGCCGGCGATCCCGTGGCCACCGGTCTGAACCGGCCATGGCGACACGCACAGAACCGGCCGCACCGCAAGAGTGCTGATCAAGACAACAGTGCAGGTCCAGTTCGTTTCCGGAACATCCGTCCGGTTAGGCTCGACACATGCATGCCTGGCCCGCTTCTGAGGTCCCCGCCCTTCCCGGCAAGGGCCGCGACCTCCAGATCCACGACACCGCGACCCAGGGGACGATCACCCTCGCCCCCGGTCCCGTCGCCCGCATCTACGTCTGCGGCATCACCCCGTACGACGCGACCCACATCGGTCACGCGGCGACCTACAACGCGTTCGACCTCGTGCAGCGCGTGTGGCTCGACACCAAGCGGCAGGTCCACTACGTCCAGAACGTCACGGACGTGGACGACCCGCTCCTGGAGCGGGCGCTGCGCGACGGCCACGACTGGACCGAGCTGGCCGAGCGCGAGACCGCGCTCTTCCGCGAGGACATGACGGCCCTCAGGATGCTGCCGCCGCAGCACTACATCGGAGCCGTCGAGGCCATACCCGGCATCGTGCCGCTGGTCGAGCGGCTGCGGGACGCGGGAGCCGCGTACGAGCTGGAGGGCGACATCTACTTCTCGGTGGAGGCCGACCCGCACTTCGGCGGTGTCTCCCACCTCGACGCCGAGGCGATGCGGCTCCTTTCGGCGGAGCGGGGCGGTGACCCCGACCGCGCGGGCAAGAAGAACCCGCTGGACCCGATGCTGTGGATGGCGGCGCGTCCGGGCGAGCCGAGCTGGGACGGCGGCTCGCTGGGCCGCGGCCGGCCCGGCTGGCACATCGAGTGCGTCGCGATCGCCCTGGAACACCTGGGCATGGGCTTCGACATCCAGGGCGGCGGCTCCGACCTGGCCTTCCCGCACCACGAGATGGGTGCCTCGCACGCCCAGGCGCTGACGGGCGAGTTCCCGATGGCCAAGGCGTACGTCCACGCCGGCATGGTCGCCCTGCACGGCCAGAAGATGTCGAAGTCGAAGGGCAACCTCGTCTTCGTCTCGGCGCTGCGCCGGGCCGGGGTGGACCCGGCGGCGATCCGCCTGGCCCTGCTCTCGCACCACTACCGGGCGGACTGGGAGTGGACCGACGCCGTCCTCGACGAGGCCGTGGCCCGGCTGGAGCGGTGGCGCGCGGCGGTGTCCCGGCCGGACGGCATCCCCGCGGACGCGGTCCTCGAAGAGGTCCGCGAGGCCCTTGCGAACGACCTGGACGCCCCCGCGGCCCTGGCCGCCGTAGACCGCTGGGTGGAGCTGCAGAACGCCACCGACGGCGACGATGCGTCGGCCCCCGGCCTGGTCTCCCGGACCGTGGACGCCCTCCTGGGCGTGGCCCTGTAGCCTTCGCGGCCAAGCCCGCCGATGCCCCCGGTCCCGGCCGGGGGCATCGCGCTGTCCGAGGGTCCCGGCGCCGCCGGGACCCGGTGGAGGGCGGGGCGGGGGCGGCTCCGCACGGCGGCGGCCCCGCACCCCGCCCCGCGGATCACGCGTCCGGCGTCTCGTCCCCGCCGGCGGACGGGCCGGCCGGCGGCTCCGGATCCTCCCCGGAGGTGTCCGGCCTGCGCTTCGGGGGACGGGGCGGACCCCCGCTCGTGTCCCGCAGGTACGAGCCGTCGCCAGGCTCCGCGGCCGGGCCCGCCGCGGGGTCCCGTCGCCGCAGGTACCTCTCGAACTCCCGTGCGATCGCGTCGCCCGAGGCCTCCGGCAGGTCGGCGGTGTCCCGCGCCTCCTCCAGGCTCTGCACGTACTCCGCCACCTCGCTGTCCTCGGCGGCCAGTTGGTCCACGCCCAGCTGCCACGCGCGGGCGTCCTCCGGGAGCTCGCCCAGCGGGATCCTGATGTCGATCAGGTCCTCCAGCCGGTTCAGGAGGGCCAGCGTCGCCTTCGGGTTCGGCGGCTGCGACACGTAGTGCGGCACCGCGGCCCACAGCGACACCGCCGGCACCCCCGCGTGCGTACAGGCCTCCTGGAGGATGCCCACGATGCCCGTGGGGCCCTCGTACTTGGTCTCCTCCAGGTCCATGGTCCGCGCCAGGTCCGCGTCCGAGGTGACCCCGCTCACCGGCACCGGCCGGGTGTGCGGGGTGTCCCCGAGGAGCGCCCCGAGGATGACCACCATCTCGACGCCCAGCTCGTGCGCGAAGCCGAGGATCTCGTTGCAGAACGACCGCCACCGCATGGACGGTTCGATGCCGCGCACCAGCACCAGGTCGCGCGGCTTGGCCCCGCCGATCCGCACCACCGAGAGCCGGGTCGTCGGCCACGTGATCTTCCGTACCCCGTTGTCCAGCCACACCGTCGGCCGGTTGACCTGGAAGTCGTAGTAGTCCTCGGCGTCCAGAGCCGCGAAGACCTCGCCCTTCCACTCCCGGTCCAGGTGTGCGACCGCACCGGAGGCCGCGTCTCCCGCGTCGTTCCAGCCCTCGAACGCGGCCACCATGACCGGGTCGATCAGCTCGGGCACGCCCTCAAGCTCGATCACCCAGGTCTCCTTCCCAAGTTCCTTGCGTACGTGGGTCAGCCTAAGCCTTGACGGGACACCCGCCACAGCCCACGACAGAGGGGCGGTTCCCCTCGGAACCGCCCCTCTTCCCCACCTGCGGGAGAGCTATGCCTTGCGGGCCAGCATCTCCTCGACCCGGGCCTTGACGGAGTCGTCGTCCAGGCCGCGGATGGTCACCGTCGTACGGCGGCGCAGCACGTCGTCGACCGTCTCGGCCCACTCGTGGTCGCGGGCGTAGGCGACCTGCGCCCAGATCTCCGGACCGTCCGGGTGGATCCGCTCGGCCAGGGCCGGGTCCTCGTTCGCGAGGCGTGCGATGTCGAAGGCCAGGGAGCCGTAGTGCGAGGCCAGGTGGCGCGCGGTCAGCGGGTCCATCCGGGTGCCGGGCTCACGGTCCACCAGCAGCCGGTGCGCGACCGCGTTCGGGTTGGCGACACCCGGCAGCGCGATCCGGCGCACCAGGGACTTCACGGGCTCCATGTCCTCGGTCAGCGGGCTGCCCGGGAGCTTTGCGAGCTTGTCCATGACGACCCGGCCGATGTGGCGGTACGTGGTCCACTTGCCGCCGGCGACCGACAGCATGCCGCCCGCGCCCTCGGAGACGACGGTCTCGCGCTTGGCCTTCTCGACGCCGCCGGGGCCGCCGGGCAGCACGCGCAGGCCCGCGAAGGCGTAGGTCATCAGCGAGCGGTCGAGGTCGGCGTCCTTCACCGAGAAGGCCGCCTCGTCCAGGATCTGCTGGATGTCGGACTCGGTGGCGCGCACGTCCGCCGGGTCGCCCTCGTACACCTCGTCGGTGGTGCCGAGCAGCAGCTGGTCCTCCCAGGGGAGGGCGAAGGTGATGCGGTACTTGTCGATCGGGGTGGCCATGGCGGCCTTCCACGGCGACTTGCGCTTCATGACGATGTGCGCGCCCTTGGAGAGGCGGATCGACGGCATCGAGTGCTTGTCCTCCATGCGCCGCAGGTGGTCCACCCACGGGCCGGTGGCGTTCAGCACCACGCGCGCGTCGATCCCGAACTCGGTGCCGTCCAGGCGGTCCTTGAGCTCGGCGCCGGTGACCCGGCCCTGCGTCTTGCGCAGGCCGGTGACCTCGGCGTGGTTGAGGACGACCGCGCCCGACTCGACGGCCGCGCGCACCGTCATGACGGCGACGCGGGAGTCGTTCATCTGGTGGTCGTAGTAGACCGCGACGGCCTTGAGGTTGTCGGTCTTCAGGCCGGGGTTGTCGGCGACGGCACGGGCCGGGGATATGACCTTGCCCATGCCGTCGCCGAAGGCCGAGAGGGCGGAGTAGGCGAAGACGCCCGCGCCCAGCTTGGCCGCACCCACCGGGCCGCCCTTGTAGACCGGCAGGTAGAAGGTGAGCGGGTTGACCAGGTGCGGGGCCACGTCCTTGGCCAGCACCCGCCGCTCGTGGTGGTTCTCCGCGACCAGCTTGACCGCGCCGGTCTGCAGGTAGCGCAGGCCGCCGTGGACCAGCTTGGAGGAGGCCGAGGAGGTGGCGCCGGCGAAGTCGCCGGCGTCCACCATGGCAACCCGCAGCCCCGACTGCGCGGCGTGCCAGGCCACCGAGGTGCCCAGGATTCCACCACCGATGACCAGCAGGTCGTACGTGGCCTTCGCCAGCTGCTCGCGGGTCTCGGCACGGCTCGCGTTCGCGCCGGCGGTCGGGTGCGTACCCAGTGCGGGGACGCTCTGCAGGGTGCTCATGTCTCTTATCGCTCCTCGTCGATTGACTCAGCTGGTGCGGATCAGCTGGCGTCTTCGTCGTCGACCCAGCCCATGGACCGCTCGACGGCCTTGAGCCAGCTCTTGTACTCGCGCTCCCGCTGCTCGGCGGGCATCCGCGGGGTCCACTCCGCCGCCCGGCGCCAGTTGGCGCGCAGGGCGTCGGTGTCGGGCCAGAAGCCGACGGCCAGGCCGGCGGCGTAGGCGGCGCCGAGGCAGGTCGTCTCGGCGACCATCGGGCGCACCACGGGGGCGTCCAGGAAGTCCGAGAGCGTCTGCATCAGCAAGTTGTTGGAGGTCATGCCGCCGTCGACCTTCAGGGCCGCGAGCTCGACGCCCGAGTCCTTGGTCATGGCGTCGGTGATCTCACGGGTCTGCCAGGCGGTGGCCTCCAGGACGGCACGGGCGATGTGCGCCTTGGTGACGTACCGGGTGAGGCCGGCGATCACACCACGGGCGTCGGAGCGCCAGTACGGGGCGAACAGGCCGGAGAAGGCCGGCACGAAGTAGGCGCCGCCGTTGTCCTCCACGGAGAGGGCCAGGGTCTCGATCTCGGCCGCGGACTTGATCAGGCCCATCTGGTCGCGCATCCACTGGACGAGCGAGCCGGTGACGGCGATGGAGCCCTCCAGGGCGTAGACCGGCTTCTGGTCGCCGATCTGGTAGCCGACCGTGGTCAGCAGGCCGCTGTAGGAGTTGATGATCTTGTCGCCGGTGTTCATGAGCATGAACGTGCCGGTGCCGTAGGTGGACTTGGCCTCGCCCTCGGCGAAGCAGGTCTGGCCGAACAGCGCGGCCTGCTGGTCGCCGAGCGCCGAGGCGACCGGGACACCGGCGAGGACGCCCTCCTTGACGTGGCCGTAGACCTCGGCGGAGGACTTGATCTCGGGGAGCACGTTGAGCGGGACGCCCATCGACTCCGCGATCTTCTCGTCCCAGGCCAGGGTGTGCAGGTTCATCAGCATGGTGCGCGAGGCGTTGGTGACGTCCGTGACGTGCGCACCGCCCTGGGCGCCACCGGTGAGGTTCCAGATGACCCAGGAGTCCATGGTGCCGAAGAGGATGTCGCCTGCCTCGGCGCGCTCGCGCAGGCCCTCGACGTTGTCGAGCAGCCAGCGGACCTTCGGACCCGCGAAGTAGCTCGCCAGCGGCAGGCCGGTCTCGCGGCGGAAGCGGTCCTGGCCGACGTTGCGGCCGAGCTCCTTGCACAGGGCGTCGGTGCGGGTGTCCTGCCACACGAGCGCGTTGTGGACCGGCTCACCGGTGTTCTTGTCCCACAGGACGGTGGTCTCGCGCTGGTTGGTGATGCCGATCGCCTTGACGTCGGCGGAGGTGATCTCGGCCTTGGCGATGGCGCCGGCGACGACCTCCTGGACGTTGGTCCAGATCTCGGTGGCGTCGTGCTCCACCCAGCCCGGCTTCGGGAAGATCTGCTCGTGCTCCTTCTGGTCGACGGCGACGATCCGGCCGTCGCGGTCGAAGACGATGCAGCGGGAGGAGGTGGTGCCCTGGTCGATCGCGGCGATGAAGGGGCCGGTGCTGCTGGTCATGATGGCTGCTCCTGGCAGGTCTGGTGAGTAGGCGGAATCAGGAGTGCGGTGCGGATCTTACGAGCGCGGCATGTGCTGATCAGGCGAACGCGATGTTGTAGAGACCGCCGGCGAGTGCGGCACCGGCGAGCGGGCCGACCACCGGGATCCAGGAGTATCCCCAGTCGGAGCCGCCCTTGTTGGGGAGCGGCAGCAGGGCGTGGACGATGCGGGGGCCGAGGTCGCGGACCGGGTTGATGGCGTAGCCGGTCGGGCCGCCCAGGGAGAGGCCGATGCCGACGACCACGAAGGACGTGATCAGGACGCCTATGACGCCGAGGCCCTTGCCGTCGTCCTGGAGGCCCTGGGTCAGGATCGCCAGGACCAGGACGGCGGTGCCGATGATCTCGGTCGTGAGGTTCTGCACGACGTTGCGGATCTCGGGGCCCGTGGAGAAGATGCCGAGCACGGGGCCGGCCACGTCGTGCGGGTGCGGGCCCTCCGGGCCGAGCTTGGCGTCGCGGATGTGCTCGGGGTCGGCGAGGTGCACGCGGAACTGGCCGTAGTAGGTGATCCACATCAGGACCGCGCCGAGCATGGCGCCCAGCAGCTGGCCGGCGAAGTAGACGGGGGTGTCGCCCCACTCGCCGGTCTTGACGGCGAGGCCGACGGTGACCGCCGGGTTGAGGTGCGCACCGGAGAGCGGTGCGGACACGTAGGCCGCGATGAGGACGGCGAAGCCCCAGCCGAAGGTGATCGCGAGCCAGCCCGCATTGCGGGCCTTGGAGCTCTTGAGCGTCACGGCGGCGCAGACGCCGCCACCGAGCAGGGTGAGCAGGGCGGTACCGATGGTCTCGCCGATGAAGATGTCGGAGCTGGACACCCGCGACTCCTTACGTACGTCCAGGGGTGGGCGGACACCGGGTCCCTCCGGTGGTTCCGCGCACTCGGTGAGTGCTGCACCGGTCCTTGGCCTTGTCGCATCCTAGCGCGTATTGCCGGTAGGTGTTCGACAATGCCGACCGATGAACGGCAGTTTTCCGCCCAGGTGAAGAACGCGTCAAGGGTCGGTCGGGCCAATGTGTCGGATCGTTACCCGTAGGTGCGATCAGCCAAATCCAGCCATTCGAAGGTCGGGATGTGGCGAAAAATGGGCATAAGAGGGCCAGGTGGTGGCCGAAGCCTGCTAAAGGGAGGTCAGAACCGGCCTGCGCCGAGATCGCGTGAAACCGCGCGCGCACAGTCGCGCACCGAGGCCACCAGGGCCGCGCGGGGCTCGCCGCCCTCGCCGCAGACCCGCTCCACGGCGCCCGCCACCGCCACCGCGCCCACGGGCATGCGGCGCCGGTCGTGGATCGGCGCCGCTACCGAGGCGACCCCCTCCCACGTCTCCTCGACGTCCGCGGCCCATCCGCGCGCCCGGGTCAGGCCCAGGACCTCCTCGAAGCCGGTGGCGTCGGTGACGGTGCGGGGGGTGAACGCGTCGCGCTCCACCTCCAGCGCCTGGGTGTGCGCGACCGGGTCGTACGCCGACAGCACCTTGCCCAGGGCGGTGGAGTGCAGCGGCTGCATGGCCCCGACCTCCAGCACCTGGCGGCTGTCGTCGGGCCGGAACACGTGGTGCATGATCAGCACCCCGCTCTGGTGGAGCACGCCGACGTACACGCTCTCGCCGCTCGCCCGGGCCAGGTCGTCCGTCCACACCAGGGCGCGGGCGCGCAGCTCGTGGACGTCGAGGTAGCTGTTGCCCAGGCGCAGCAGCTCCGCGCCCAGCTGGTAGCGGCCGGAGGCCGGGTCCTGCTCCACGAAGCCCTCCGCCTGGAGGGTGCGCAGGATGCCGTGGGCCGTTCCCTTGGCCAGGCCCAGCGACGAGGCCACGTCGGAGAGGCCCAGCCGGCGTTCGCCGCCCGCCAGGAGTCGCAGCATCGCAGCGGCTCGTTCGAGCGACTGGATGTTCCGTGCCATCGCGCAGCCTCCTGCTGACCTTCGTTACTACTGACCATCTTGACGTGGTTCGACAATGCTGAACAGTATCGGTCGATGTCGACCTTGCGCACCGTCGGAGATCTGTTCGCCGTACGGTCACCGGGACATCCGCGCCACGTTCCCGCCACAGAATGCAGTCCGCCACGTGGGACACCCGCACCGGGGCCGGTGCCTCGCGGTTACCCTGGCCGCGTGCGCCCCTGACACAGCGGGGGCGCAAAGCCGACAGCCGTCGCATCCCAGGGAGCACTCCATGGCCTCGTTGCCGAACCCGCCCGCCGCCACCCAGACCAGGGCCGACGCCCTCCGGGAGGCGCTCGCGACCCGCGTGGTCGTCGCCGACGGAGCCATGGGGACGATGCTCCAGGCGCAGGACCCCACCCTGGAGGACTTCCAGCAGCTCGAAGGCTGCAACGAGGTCCTCAACATCACCCGTCCCGACATCGTCCGCACGGTGCACGAGGCGTACTTCTCGGTGGGCGTGGACTGCGTCGAGACCAACACCTTCGGTGCGAACTACGCGGCCCTCGCCGAGTACGACATCGCCGAACGCAACTTCGAGCTCTCGGAGGCCGGCGCACGCATCGCCCGCGAGGCCGCCGACTCCTTCACCGCCTCCACCGGACAGCAGCGCTGGGTGCTCGGTTCCATGGGCCCCGGCACCAAGCTGCCCACGCTCGGCCACATCACCTACGCGCAGATCCGCGACGCCTACCAGACCAACGCCGAGGGCCTGCTCGCCGGCGGTGCCGACGCACTGCTCGTCGAGACCACCCAGGACCTCCTGCAGACCAAGTCCTCCATCATCGGCGCCCGCCGGGCCATGGAGGCGCTCGGCGTCACGGTCCCGCTGATCTGCTCCGTCACCGTCGAGACCACCGGCACCATGCTGCTGGGCTCCGAGATCGGCGCGGCCCTGACCGCGCTGGAGCCGCTCGGCATCGACATGATCGGCCTGAACTGCGCCACCGGCCCCGCCGAGATGAGCGAGCACCTGCGCTACCTCGCGCGCAACGCCCGCATCCCGCTCTCCTGCATGCCCAACGCCGGTCTGCCCGTCCTGACCAAGGAGGGCGCGCACTACCCGCTGACCGCTCCCGAGCTCGCCGACGCCCAGGAGACCTTCGTCCGCGAGTACGGCCTGTCCCTGGTCGGCGGCTGCTGCGGCACCACCCCCGAGCACCTGCGCCAGGTCGTGCAGCGGGTCCGCGGCACGGCGGTCGTCCCGCGCGATCCGCGGCCCGAGCCCGGTGCCGCCTCGCTCTACCAGACCGTGTCCTTCCGCCAGGACACCTCGTACATGGCGATCGGCGAGCGCACCAACGCCAACGGCTCCAAGAAGTTCCGCGAGGCCATGCTGGAGGCCCGCTGGGACGACTGCGTCGAGATGGCCCGCGACCAGATCCGCGAGGGCGCGCACATGCTCGACCTCTGCGTGGACTACGTCGGCCGCGACGGCGTCGCCGACATGGAGGAGCTCGCCGGCCGCTTCGCCACCGCCTCCACCCTGCCGGTCGTCCTGGACTCCACCGAGGTGCCGGTGATCAAGGCGGGCCTGGAGAAGCTCGGCGGCCGCGCGGTCATCAACTCGGTGAACTACGAGGACGGCGACGGCCCCGAGTCCCGTTTCGCCAAGGTCACCCGGCTGGCCCAGGAGCACGGCGCCGCGCTCATCGCGCTGACCATCGACGAGGAGGGCCAGGCCCGCACCGTCGAGCACAAGGTGGCCATCGCCGAACGCCTCATCGAGGATCTGACGGCGAACTGGGGCATCCGCGAGTCGGACATCCTCATCGACACGCTGACCTTCACCATCTGCACCGGCCAGGAGGAGTCCCGCCGCGACGGCATCGCCACGATCGAGTCGATCCGCGAGCTCAAGCGCCGCCACCCCGACGTCCAGACCACCCTGGGCCTGTCGAACATCTCCTTCGGCCTGAACCCGGCCGCCCGCGTCCTGCTGAACTCCGTCTTCCTCGACGAGTGCGTCAAGGCCGGCCTCGACTCCGCCATCGTCCACGCGTCGAAGATCCTGCCGATCGCCCGGTTCGACGAGGAGCAGGTCTCCACCGCCCTCGACCTGATCTACGACCGGCGCACCGAGGGCTACGACCCGCTGCAGAAGCTGATGGCCCTCTTCGAGGGCGTCAACACCAAGTCCCTCAAGGCGGGCCGCGCCGAGGAACTCCTCGCGCTGCCCCTGGAGGAGCGCCTGCAGCGGCGGATCATCGACGGCGAGAAGAACGGCCTGGAGGCCGACCTGGACGAGGCCCTCCGAACCCGCCCCGCGCTCGACATCGTCAACGACACCCTCCTGGAGGGCATGAAGGTCGTCGGCGAGCTCTTCGGCTCCGGCCAGATGCAGCTCCCCTTCGTCCTGCAGTCCGCCGAGGTGATGAAGTCGGCGGTGGCCTACCTGGAACCGCACATGGAGAAGACGGACGACGAGGGCAAGGGCACGATCGTCCTCGCCACCGTCCGCGGCGACGTCCACGACATCGGCAAGAACCTCGTCGACATCATCCTGACCAACAACGGCTACAACGTCGTCAACATCGGCATCAAGCAGCCCGTCTCCGCGATCCTGGAAGCCGCCCAGGAGCACAAGGCCGACGTCATCGGCATGTCCGGCCTGCTCGTGAAGTCCACCGTGATCATGAAGGAGAACCTGGAGGAGCTGAACCAGCGCAAGCTGGCCGCCGACTACCCGGTGATCCTCGGCGGCGCCGCCCTCACCCGCGCCTACGTCGAGCAGGACCTCCACGAGATCTACGAGGGCGAGGTCCGCTACGCCCGCGACGCCTTCGAGGGCCTGCGCCTCATGGACGCCCTCATCGCCGTCAAGCGCGGCGTGCCCGGCGCCACCCTGCCCGAGCTGAAGCAGCGCCGCGTCGCCAAGCGGGACACCCCCGCGCTCCAGGTCGAGGAGCCGGAGGAGCCCGGCGGCCGTTCCGACGTGGCCGTCGACAACCCGGTGCCCGCCCCGCCCTTCTGGGGCACCCGAGTGGTCAAGGGCATCCCGCTCAAGGACTACGCCTCCTGGCTGGACGAGGGCGCCCTCTTCAAGGGCCAGTGGGGCCTCAAGCAGGCCCGCGCCGGCGGCGCCACGTACGAGGAGCTCGTCGAGAACGAGGGCCGCCCGCGGCTGCGCGGCCTGCTGGAGAAGCTGCACACCGAGAACCTGCTGGAGGCGGCCGTCGTCTACGGCTACTTCCCCTGCGTCTCCAAGGGCGAGGACCTGATCATCCTCGACGACGCCGGCAACGAGCGGACCCGCTTCACCTTCCCGCGCCAGCGCCGCGGCCGCCGCCTGTGCCTCGCGGACTTCTTCCGCCCGGAGGAGTCCGGCGAGACCGACGTCGTCGGCCTCCAGGTGGTCACGGTCGGCTCGAAGATCGGCGAGGCGACGGCCCGGCTGTTCGAGTCCGACTCCTACCGCGAGTACCTGGAGCTGCACGGCCTGTCCGTCCAGCTCGCCGAGGCCATGGCCGAGTACTGGCACGCCCGCGTGCGCGCCGAGCTCGGATTCGGCGGGGAAGACCCGGCGAAGGTCGAGGACATGTTCGACCTCAAATACCGCGGTGCCCGCTTCTCCCTCGGCTACGGCGCCTGCCCCGACCTGGAGGACCGCGCGAAGATCGCCGAGCTCCTCCAGCCGGAGCGGATCGGCGTCCACCTCTCGGAGGAGTTCCAGCTCCACCCGGAGCAGTCGACGGACGCCATCGTGATTCACCACCCCGAAGCCAAGTATTTCAACGCACGCTGAGCTCCGGCGACGTACACTTGTCGGTCCCATACAGGCCGGTCGCCTGTTCCCCGGGGGGTGCCCCCGCGGGAAGAGGCGACCGGCTTTCTCGTCCCTTCCGAGAGGCACGCGCATGACGAGCACCGTTCCCGCCCCGGTCACCCGCACGGCCGACGGTTCGGCCCTGCAGGCGGTGCTGCTCGACATGGACGGCACCCTGGTCGACACCGAGGGCTTCTGGTGGGAGGTCGAGGCGGAGGTCTTCCGGGAGCTCGGGCACCGGCTTGAGGACGCCTGGCGGGACGAGGTCGTCGGCGGGCCGATGACGCGGAGTGCCGGCTTCCTGATCGAGGCCACCGGCGCCGCCATCACCGTCGCCGAGCTGAGCGTCCTGCTCAACGAGCGCTTCGAGGCCCGCATCGCCGACCGGGTCCCGCTCATGCCGGGCGCCGAGCGGCTGCTGGCCGAACTGGCCCGGCACAACGTGCCCACCGCCCTCGTCTCCGCCTCCCACCGCCGGGTCATCGACCAGGTCCTGCTCACCCTCGGCCGCGACCGCTTCACCATGACGGTCGCCGGCGACGAAGTCGCCCGCACCAAGCCGCACCCCGACCCGTACCTGCTCGCGGCCCGCACGCTGGGTGCCCACCCCTCACGTTGCGCGGTCATCGAGGACACCCGCACCGGTGTGGCGGCCGCGGAGGCCGCCGGCTGCCAGGTCGTGGCCGTCCCGTCGGTCGGCGTGATCGAACCGGCTCCGGGGCGTACGGTCGTCCGCTCGCTGGAGGACGTCGACCTGGCGTTCCTGCGCTCCCTCGTCGCCCCCATGAACTGAGAGTGACGACCGGAGCCGGCCCGGCCGCCCGGACCGACTCCGGTCCGGTGCCCGCCGACCCAACGGGACACATCGGCATGCAGTGACCTACATCGGTATGCATCACCACGCACCGGAATCCTCTGAGTACGCTCCGTGCCGAATGGAATGGCGTTGGGTTGCGTCTCGACGGAAGGATCTTCCGTCGGGGGGCCTGGAGGCTGAAATTCCATCCCCTATGAGGCCGTTGCGCAGGGTGACCTTGGTCACGCGCCACGCCCTCGACGGGCCTGTCAGGGGGCCCTTTGGGCTTCCCATGTGTCCGCATTGATCAGCCCCTGACCGAATCTGCGGAGCCCTGCCTGTGAACAGGCAGTTCGCTCCGATCACGGTGCGATTACGCATCAAGTCCGGCCAGTTCCAGCCATCCCGCCCTGGACCACTAGTGTCGATCCGGGCACTGCGCCGCACCCAGCCGCGTCCCGGACACACACCCCTGTGCCGGACCGCGTGGACCGATCGTCACAACCACCGGCCCGATCGTTCCGCCCAGAACGGGCGACCGCCGCGAAGTGCCCTTCACGCCGCTTTGAGCAAGTGCCGGTTACAGGGAGTACTTCCAGCATGAACCGCAAGACCATGGTGCTGACGGCCGCGGCCGGACTGCTCACCCCCGCGCTGGCCGCATGCGGCACCGCGAGCGGCGGAGGAGCAGGATCCGCGGCGATCGTCGTCGGGACCACCGACCGGTTCGAGGCCGCAGAGTTCGCCCCCGCCCCCTTCGACCCCGCCTACGCCTACGACGCCGGCGCCTGGAACATCCTGCGCCAGACCGTCCAGACGCTCATGCACACCCCGCGCGGTGGAGGTCAGCCCGTCCCCGAGGCGGCCTCCGCCTGCCGCTTCACCGACTCCCGCAACGAGAGCTACCGCTGCACGCTGCGCCCCGGGCTCACGTTCGCCAGCGGGGACCCGCTCACCGCCCGGGACGTCAAGTTCTCCATCGACCGCGTGCTCGCCATCAAGGACGAGAACGGCCCCTCCTCGCTGCTCTCCACCCTCGACAACGTCGAGGTCAAGGGCGAGGACACCGTCGTGTTCCACCTGAAGACCCCGGACGCGACCTTCCCCTTCAAGCTCTCCACCCCCGCCGCCGGCATCGTCAGCGAGAAGGACTACGACGCCAAGAAGCTCCGCGAGGGCTTCGTGGTGGACGGCTCCGGCCCCTACACCATGAAGGCCGAGGTCAAGGAGAACCGCCTCGTCCGTGCCGTCTTCAGCAAGAACCCCCGCTACAAGGGCGACATCAAGCTGCAGAACGACAAGGTCGAGCTGCGCACCTATCCCGACTCCCAAGCCATGGGCAAGGCCCTCACGGACGGGAAGATCCACATGGTCTCCCGCACCCTGTCGCCCGCCCAGATCACCGAGCTCAGCGTCAAGCCGCCCAAGGGCGTCAAGCTGGTCCCGATGCCCGGCCTGGAGATCCGCTACCTCGGCTTCAACACCGACGCGCCCGTCGTCAAGGACAAGGCCGTGCGCCAGGCGCTCGCCGCCGCCGTCGATCGCAGCGCGCTGATCTCCAAGGTCTACGGCAAGTCCGCCCAGCCGCTCTACTCGCTGGTCCCCACCAGCGTGACCGGCCACGTCAACTCCTTCTACAACAAGTACGGCGACGCCAACACGCCCAAGGCCGCCGCGCTGCTGAAGGAGGCCGGGATCAAGACCCCGGTCAAGCTGACCCTGCACTACACCAACGACCACTACGGCGACGGCACCGCGGCCGAGTTCGAGGCCCTCAAGGCCCAGCTCAACTCCACCCAGCTGTTCGACATCACCGTCCAGGGCAGCGAGTGGGCGGACTTCCGCCCCGCGCAGAAGAAGGGCGACCACGCCGCCTACGGGCTCGGCTGGTTCCCCGACTACCCCGACGCCGACAACTTCCTCGCCCCGTTCCTGGAGCAGGACAACTTCCTGGGCACGCCGTACGCCAACAGCGCGGTGCGCACCAGGCTCCTCCCCGAATCCCGGCGCGCGGTCGACCGTAACGTCGCCGCCCCCGCGATCACGGAGATGCAGGACATCGTCGCCGAGGACGTACCCGTCCTGCCCCTGTGGCAGGGCAAGCAGTACGTCGCCGCGCGCGACGGGATCACCGGAGTGGAGTGGTCGGTCAACGCCATCTCCGACCTCCAGTTGTGGGAGCTCGGCCGCGGCGTAAGCGGCTGAGCAAGGCAGAGACCGGCAGCGGATGTCGCGGGCCGGCGCAACGAAACAGTTCGACTGTGAAGGACGTTCGCGTGAATCGACGTAACCAGTGGCTGGTGGCCCCGCTCGGCGCGGCCACCGCTGCCGCGCTGCTCAGCGGTTGCGGTTCGACCGATGGCTCCAATGCCGGCAGCGGCAAGGGCGTGGTCATGGGCATATCCGACAAGGTGAAGTCCACCGACCCGGCGTCCGGCTACGACCCGGGCTCCTGGCTGCTCTTCAACAACGTCTTCCAGTCGCTGCTCAGCTTCCCCAAGGGCGGCACCACCCCCGAGCCCGACGCGGCGCAGAGCTGCGGCTTCGAGGGCGGCGACAGCAAGCTCTTCAAGTGCACCCTCAAGCCCGACCTGAAGTTCAGCAACGGCAACGAGCTCACCTCGAAGGACGTCAAGTACTCCTTCGAGCGCACGCTGAAGATCAACGACGAGAACGGCCCCGCCGTCATGCTCGCCTCGATCGCCGGCATCGACGCCCCCGACGACCAGACCGTCGTCTTCCGCCTGAAGAACTCCGACGCCACCTTCCCGAGCAAGATCGCCTCGGGTGCGGGCTCCATCGTCGACCACCGTGAGTACCCGGCCGACAAGCTCCGCACCGACAACAAGGCCGTCGGCTCCGGCGTCTACAAGCTCGACTCCTTCAGCGACAAGAGCGCCACCTTCTCGGTCAACGGCTCCTACACCGGCAAGGCCAAGGCCAAGAACACCGGCGTCACGCTGAAGTTCTTCAACGGCGACCAGGCCGGTCTCAAGACCGTCCTGGAGAACGGGGACGTCGACTTCGCCTTCCGCGGCCTCGCCGCCAAGGACATCGCCGCCCTCGCCTCCACCAAGACCGGCGACGACAGGGTCGACGTCGTCCAGGGCACCGGCGCCGAAGTCGAGCACATGGTCTTCAACGTGAACGACCCGGTCGTCGGCAAGCTCCCCGTCCGCAAGGCCATCGCCTACCTCGTGGACCGCGAAGCCCTCGTCAAGGACGTCTACGCCGGCACCGCCACCGCGCTCTACTCCATCGTGCCGACCGGCATCGCCGGCCACACGACGCCGTTCTTCGACCGCTACGGCGGCACCCCGCAGCCCGAGAAGGCCAAGGCCGTCCTCAAGGCCGCGAACATCAACGGCAAGGTCAAGGTCACCCTGTACTCGACCCCGTCCCGCTACGGCCCCTCCACCGACCAGCAGTTCGAGGTCATCGCCAAGCAGCTCAACGACAGCGGCCTCTTCGAGGCCGACGTCAAGTCCGTCGAGTACGAGCAGTACGAGAAGGACATCCAGGCGGGCAAGTACGGGATCTACGTCAAGGGCTGGGTCCCCGACTACCCGGACGCGGACAACTTCACCCAGCCGTTCTTCGGCCCGGGCAACGTCCTCAACAACAACTACGACAACAAGGAGATCACCGGGACGATCATCCCGTCGACCTCCGCGAAGTCCGACCGCACCGCGGCCAACACCGACTACGACCGGCTCCAGGACATCGTCGCCGACGAGCTCCCGATCCTCCCGCTCTGGCAGGGCAAGCAGTACGCCGTCACCCGCCAGAACGTGAACGGCCTGCAGTGGTCCCTGGACGCCTCCACCGTCTTCCGCTTCTGGGAGATCAGCAAGGGCTGATCCGGGCCGCCCCCGGACACAGCACGGGGCCGCACGCGCAGGGTTCCCCGCGCGTGCGGCCCCGTGCCCGTTCCCGGCGGTTCCGGCGGCCGCCGCCGCGACCGCCGGGAACGGGCACGGGGCTACTGAGCCCCGGGGCGCACCAGACCGCTCTCGTACGCGTACACCGCCGCCTGCACCCGGTCGCGCAGCCCCAGCTTCGTCAGGACGTGCCCCACGTGCGTCTTGACCGTCGTCTCGCTCACGAACAGGTCCGCGGCGATCTCCGCGTTCGACAGGCCCCGCGCCACCAGCTTCAGCACCTCCAGCTCGCGCTCGGTCAGCGTCCCCAGAGTGTCCGGGACGCGGTCCTCGCCCGACGGCAGGTGCCCCGCGTACTTGTCCAGCAGCCGCCGCGTGATGCTCGGCGCGAGCATCGCCTCGCCCGCCGCCACCACCCGGATCGCCTGCACCAGCTCGCCCGCCGGCGCGTCCTTCAGCAGGAACCCGCTCGCCCCCGCCCGCAGCGCCTCCACCACGTACTCGTCCAGATCGAACGTGGTCAGCACCAGCACCTTCGCCGGACCGTCCCGGCCCGGACCAGTGATCCGGCGCGTCGCCTCGACCCCGTCCATCCGCGGCATCCGGATGTCCATCAGCACCACGTCCGGCTGCAGCGCCCGCACCTGGTCCAGCGCCTGCAGGCCGTCCCCGGCCTCGCCGACCACCGCCAGGTCCTGCTCCGCCTCCAGGATCATCCGGAAACCGGTGCGCAACAGTGGCTGGTCGTCGACCAGCAGAACGCGGATGGCCACGGGCGATACCTCGTATTCGTCGGACGGCTTCGGCGGGCACGCCCATTCTGCCCTGACCCGACGATCAAGGAATCCCGCCCCCGGCCGGGCCGCCCCGGCCCCGGAGCCCGGCGGCCGGACCGGGCGCGCCGGCCCTGCGGTACACGGCCCCGCGGTGCCCGGCCCTGCGGTGCCCGGCCCTGCGGTGCCCGGCCTAACTCTCCGGAGCCCCGGCCGGCCGCGGCACGACCGGCAGCGGGTACACCGGGGGAGTGCCGCCGAACTCCGGACACGACGCCTGGTGGTCGCACCAGCCGCACAGCTTGGTCGGCCGCGGCCGCCACTCACCCGTCAGCGTCGCCTCCCGGATGGCTTCCCACAGCGCCAGCAGCTTGCGCTCCACCCGCTCCAGGTCCGCCACCACCGGGTCGTACGTCAGCACGTCCCCGCTGCCCAGGTACACCAGCTGCAGCCGCCGCGGCACGACCCGCTTCAGCCGCCACACCACCAGCGCGTAGAACTTCATCTGGAACAGCGCACCCTCGGCGTACTCCGGCCGCGGCGCCTTCCCCGTCTTGTAGTCGACGATCCGCACCTCACCCGTCGGCGCCACGTCCACCCGGTCGATGATCCCGCGCAGCCGCAGCCCCGACTCCAGCTCCGTCTCCACGAAGAACTCCCGCTCCACCGTCTCCAGCCGCGTCGGGTCCTCCAGCGTGAACCAGCGCTCGACCAGCGCCTCCGCCTCCGTCAGCCACCGCGCCAGTGCCGCCCCCTCATCGCCCTCCGGGAACAGCTCGGCCAGCTCCGGCCGCGAGCGGAGCAGCCGGTCCCACTGCCCCGGGACCAGCTCCTTCGCCCGTGGCGCCGTCCGCTCCTGCGCGGGATGATCGAAGAGCCGCTCCAGCACCGCGTGCACCAGCGTGCCCCGGGTGGCCGCCGCGCTCGGCTTCTCCGGCAGCTTGTCGATCACCCGGAACCGGTACAGCAGCGGGCACTGCATGAAATCGCTCGCCCGGGAAGGAGAGAGCGAAGAGGGTGCCGCAGCACTGGGGCTCGCGGCTTCGGCCGCGCCAGGCACGGCACCGGGGCTCGTCGTCATGCACAAAACCCTACGACCCGCCACGGACAGCACGCGCATACCATCGACGCCGGGCCCCCTCGCACTGCATGATCGGAGCATCACCGGGCACCGCGCACACCGTCCCGAACGCGACCAGAACCACACATGAACCCCCAGCACCGAACGAAGGACAGACGTGGCAGACACCGACCAGACCGGCGGGCGCGATGACCGGCGCCCGGGACCGGGCGGCGGACTCCTCATGGGCCGCCCCTTCGGCGTGCCCGTCTACGTCTCTCCCAGCTGGTTCCTCGTCGCCGCCCTCATCACCTGGGTCTTCGGGGACCAGCTCGACCGCGTCCTGCCCGACCTCGGACCCGTCCGCTACCTGGTCTCCCTCTTCTTCGCGGTCGCCTTCTACGCCTCGGTCCTCGTCCACGAACTCGCGCACACCGTCGCCGCCCTCCGCTTCAAACTCCCCGTACGCCGCATCCAGCTCCAGTTCTTCGGAGGCGTCTCGGAGATCGAGAAGGAGTCCGAGACCCCCGGCCGCGAGTTCGTCCTCGCTTCCGTCGGCCCGCTGCTCTCCCTCCTCCTCGCCGGCGGCTTCTACCTCGGCATGAAGGCCGTCGACCCCGCGACCGTCCCCGGCGTACTCCTCGCCGGCCTGATGATCTCCAACCTGCTCGTCGCGGCCTTCAACCTGCTCCCCGGCCTGCCCCTCGACGGCGGCCGCATGCTCCGCGCCGTCATCTGGGGCATCACCGGCAAACCCATGGCCGGCACCATCGCCGCCGCCTGGGTCGGCCGCGCCCTCGCCGTCGCCGTCCTGCTCGGCCTGCCCCTGCTCACCCACACCGGACTCCTCGGCAACCGCACCGAGGAGATCGGCGGCATGGACACCGTCATGGACGCCCTCCTCGCCGCCATCCTGGCCGCCATCATCTGGACCGGAGCCGGCAACAGCCTGCGCATGGCCCGGCTGCGCGAACACCTCCCCGAGCTGCGCGCCCGCAGCCTCACCCGGCGCGCCATCCCCGTCGAGAGCGCCACGCCCCTCTCCGAAGCCCTCCGCCGCGCGAACGAGGCCGGAGCCCGCGCCCTCGTCGTCGTCGACGGTCATGGAGACGCCACCGCCATCGTCCGCGAGAGCGCCATCGCCTCCGTACCCGAACACCGCCGGCCCTGGGTCGCCGTCAGCACCCTCGCCCAGGACCTCACCGACGGCATGAAGGTTTCCGCGGAACTCACCGGCGAAGAACTCCTCGACCACCTCCGCGCCGCCCCCGCCACCGAATACCTCGTCCTCGAACCCGACGGCGCCATCTACGGCGTCCTGTCCACCCTCGACGTCGAGAAGGCCTTCGTGAAGGCCATGGCACGGCCCCGGTCCTGAAGCCAATACACTGGTCACATGTCCGAACCGACCGGTGCCGCCCGCCGACGCGGGCCCTTCAAGGTCGGGGACCAGGTTCAGCTCACCGACCCCAAGGGCCGCCACTACACGTTCACGCTCGAAGCCGGGAAGAACTTCCACACCCACAAGGGTTCCTTCCCCCACGACGAGCTGATCGGTGCTCCCGAAGGCAGTGTTGTCCGTACCACGGGGAACGTCGCGTACCTCGCGCTGCGCCCCCTGCTCCCCGACTACGTCCTGTCCATGCCCCGCGGCGCCGCCGTGGTCTACCCCAAGGACGCAGGCCAGATCCTGGCCTTCGCCGACATCTTCCCCGGCGCACGCGTCGTGGAGGCGGGCGTGGGATCCGGCTCCCTGAGCAGCTTCCTGCTGCGCGCCATCGGCGACCAGGGCATGCTCCACAGCTACGAGCGCCGTGCGGACTTCGCCGAGATCGCCACCGCCAACGTGGAACGCTACTTCGGCGGACCCCACCCGGCCTGGCAGCTCACCGTCGGCGACCTCCAGGACAACCTGTCCGACACCGACGTCGACCGCGTCATCCTGGACATGCTGGCCCCCTGGGAGTGCCTGGAGGCCGTCTCCAAGGCCCTCGTCCCCGGCGGCATCCTCTGCTGTTACGTGGCCACCACCACCCAGCTGTCCAAGACCGTCGAGTCCATCCGCGAGATCGGCTGCTTCGCCGAGCCGCAGCCGTGGGAGTCGATGATCCGCAACTGGCACGTCGAAGGCCTCGCGGTCCGCCCGGACCACCGCATGATCGGCCACACCGGCTTCCTCGTCACCGCCCGCCGCCTCGCGGACGGCGTCGAGCCCCCCATGCGCCGCCGCCGCCCCGCCAAGGGCGCCTACGGCGAGGACTACGAAGGTCCCGGCAGCGACCGCTCCGCGTAGGGTCCCTCCACCCCCGCGGCAGCCCCAACACGACGGCGCTGCGGCGCAGTTCCCCCGACACCGGGGGAACTGCGCCGCAGCGCCTTTTCGTTGTCTCCGCGTCGCCTTCGTACCGACCCGGACCCTGCCGTTCCACCCCCGTGTGAGGTGTGGCACGATGCTGGCTCCCCGTCACCCTTCGCACAGGAGACACCCCGCGTGCTGCACACCCCCGCCACGCTGGCAACCCCGGACCCCCTGGCCCACACCCGGACCAGGCTCCTCCACTGGCTCACCACGGCCACCGCGATGGCCGCCGTCATAGCCGCAGCGGGACTCGTACAGCCGGCCACGGGCAGCCCGGCGGCCGGGCGGGAGCCCGCGGGGGAGGGCCCGCAGGCCGTCGCCCCCGACGCCGCGGCCGTCACCTACCCCCTCGACTGCAAGGGCGCGTCGCAGACCGTCACCGCCACCGCCCAGGGCGACCTCGACGGCGACGGCCGCCCCGAGACCGTGGCGGCCGTCCGCTGCGACGCGGGCTCCGGCACCCCGCCGCACGCGATCTACGTACTCACCCAGGGGCCGGCCGAGGGCTCCCGCCCCCGCGTCGTGGCCACCCTCCTGGACACCCCCCAGCGCCGGACCGCCACGGAACTGACCGTGCGCGACCGGACCGTCACCGCGAGCCTCCTCGGCTACTCGGGCCCCGAGGTCCCGCGCTGCTGCCCCGACAAGAAGCAGCTCGCCAAGTGGCGCTGGAGCGACGGAAAATTCCGCCAGGAGCTGACGGACTCGGCCGCCAGGAGTGTTTGAAACGTCACTCCGCGTCCGGGCCGAAGACCTCCACCCCGTCCGAAACGCGCCTTACGTGGATGCAGTCACCCGGGCATTCCTTCGCCGAGTCGACCACGTCCTGGAGGAGCGGCAGCGGCACCGGCGTGGTCGCCCCCGCCTCCTGCAGCAGCTCGTCGTCCGCGCTCTTCACGTACGCCAGACCGTCGATGTCCAGCTCGAACACCTCGGGCGCGTACTGCGCGCAGATGCCGTCCCCGGTGCAGAGGTCCTGGTCGATCCAGACCTCGAGCGGCTCGCCGGTCCCGCCGGCGCCGCCCGTCGGAGCGTCCTGCTGCACGGTCATATCTCCTGCCGTTTCCTGCGGTGAGTGATCCATCCCGGTCACGACCCGCAACAAGTCGCGCGGGCCCTGACGGGTGTTGAACACTTCGACCTTACAACCGGCGGCTTCCCGAGTTTGATGGGTGGGTATTTCCTTGGCGTGAGGGAGTACGCAAGGGTGAAGATCGGACACACCTCTATCGTCTTTGTGATCTAGGGGTTTCAATCACCACCAGCCCAGGTAGGGTCAGGAAGCGTCCAGCTCCCCTTGGAGGAGGTGAGGACCGTGGCAGCCCACGACGACGACATCAACCGCGGCATCCGGCCCGCGCGAGGGTCCGAGGACCCCGCCGGCCAGGTTGCCTATCTCGAGCAGGAAATCGCCGTCCTGCGACGTAAGCTCGCCGACTCTCCGCGACACACGAGGATTCTCGAAGAGCGGATCGTCGAGCTCCAGACGAATCTGGCCGGCGTCTCCGCACAGAACGAACGGCTGGCGAATACCCTCCGTGAGGCCCGGGACCAGATCGTGGCCCTCAAGGAGGAGGTCGACCAGCTCGCACAGCCGCCGGCAGGCTTCGGTGTGTTCCTCCAGGCGAACGAGGACGGCACCGTCGACATCTTCACCGGAGGCCGGAAGCTCCGTGTGAACGTGAGCCCCAGCGTCGACCCGGAAGACCTCCGGCGCGGCCAGGAGGTCATGCTCAACGAGGCCCTCAACGTGGTCGAGGCCATGGAATTCGAGCGGGCCGGGGACATCGTCACCCTCAAGGAGATCCTCGAGGACGGCGAGCGCGCCCTGGTGGTGGGGCACACCGACGAGGAACGGGTGGTGAGGCTCGCCGAGCCGCTCCTGGACATCACCATCCGCCCCGGCGACGCCCTCCTGCTCGAACCCCGCTCCGGCTACGTCTACGAGGTGGTCCCCAAGAGCGAGGTCGAGGACCTGGTCCTCGAAGAGGTGCCCGACATCGACTACGACAAGATCGGCGGCCTGGGCGACCAGATCGAGCTGATCCGCGACGCGGTCGAGCTCCCGTACCTCTACCCCGACCTGTTCAAGGAACACGAACTGCGGCCCCCGAAGGGCATCCTGCTCTACGGCCCGCCCGGCTGCGGCAAGACGCTCATCGCCAAGGCCGTCGCCAACTCCCTTGCCAAGAAGGTCGCCGAGGTGACCGGACAGGCCCAGGGGAAGTCGTACTTCCTGAACATCAAGGGCCCCGAGCTCCTCAACAAGTACGTCGGCGAGACCGAGCGGCACATCCGCCTGGTCTTCCAGCGGGCCCGTGAGAAGGCCAGCGAGGGAACCCCCGTCATCGTCTTCTTCGACGAGATGGAATCCCTCTTCCGCACCCGCGGATCCGGTGTCAGCTCGGACGTCGAGAACACCATCGTCCCGCAGCTCCTCGCCGAGATCGACGGCGTGGAGGGCCTGGAGAACGTCATCGTCATCGGCGCCTCCAACCGCGAGGACATGATCGACCCGGCGATCCTGCGCCCCGGCCGGCTCGACGTGAAGATCAAGATCGAGCGTCCGGACGCCGAGGCGGCGAAGGACATCTTCGCGAAGTACCTCAAGGCCTCGCTGCCCCTGCACACGGACGACCTGTCCGAACACCAGGGTTCCACGGCCGGCACCGTCCACAGCATGATTCAGACCGTCGTCGAGCAGATGTACGCCGAAACCGAGGAGAACCGCTTCCTCGAGGTCACGTACGCCAACGGCGACAAGGAAGTCCTCTACTTCAAGGACTTCAACTCGGGCGCGATGATCCAGAACATCGTCGACCGAGCCAAGAAGATGGCCATCAAGGCCTTCCTCGAACACAACCAGAAGGGTCTGCGGGTCTCCCACCTCCTCCAGGCCTGCGTGGACGAGTTCAAGGAGAACGAGGACCTTCCCAACACCACCAACCCGGACGACTGGGCCCGGATCTCCGGCAAGAAGGGCGAGCGGATCGTATTCATCCGCACCCTCGTCACCGGAAAGCAGGGCGCGGACACCGGACGCTCCATCGACACGGTGGCGAACACCGGTCAGTACCTCTGACCCGGAGCGGCTGCGGATGCCCTCCCGGGGCGTCCGCAGCCGACTGCTTTACCGACCGCTTTACCGGCCGTATTCCAGCCGGTGACAGGGCAGATTCAATGACGGAAATGATCTCCCCACGAGCGCGCAGTGGTTCTAGGCTCTTCCATACCGCCGGTCGCGCAGTGCGGGGACGGGCACCGCACAGTCACACGCACCGGAGCACCAGCGGTACTTGAGCGCCGCCCCCGTCAGGGGCGCCGCCGGGCAAGGAGGGCCGCATGACCGTACGGCGAGTAATGGGGATCGAGACGGAGTACGGGATCTCCGTCCCCGGTCACCCGAACGCCAATGCCATGCTCACCTCGTCCCAGATCGTCAACGCCTACGCGGCGGCGATGCACCGGGCGCGGCGCGCCCGCTGGGACTTCGAGGAGGAGAACCCGCTGCGGGACGCCCGCGGCTTCGACCTCGCCCGCGAGGCCGCCGACAGCAGCCAGCTGACCGACGAGGACATCGGCCTCGCCAACGTCATCCTGACGAACGGCGCACGTCTCTACGTCGACCACGCGCACCCCGAGTACAGCTCCCCGGAGATCACCAACCCGCTGGACGCCGTGCTCTGGGACAAGGCCGGCGAGCGGATCATGGCCGAGGCCGCCGTACGGGCCGCCCAGCTGCCCGGGGCCCAGCCGATCCACCTCTACAAGAACAACACCGACAACAAGGGCGCCTCCTACGGCACGCACGAGAACTACCTGATGAAGCGGGAGACCCCCTTCTCGGAGATCGTGCGCCACCTGACCCCCTTCTTCGTCTCGCGCCAGGTCGTGACCGGGGCGGGACGCGTGGGCATCGGCCAGGACGGCCGCGAGCACGGCTTCCAGATCAGCCAGCGTGCGGACTACTTCGAGGTCGAGGTCGGCCTGGAGACCACCCTGAAGCGGCCCATCATCAACACCCGGGACGAGCCGCACTCCGACGCCGAGAAGTACCGCCGGCTCCACGTGATCATCGGCGACGCGAACCTCTCGGAGATCTCCACCTACCTCAAGCTGGGCACCACGGCGCTCGTCCTGTCCATGATCGAGGACGGGTTCATCGGCGTCGACCTGGCCGTCGACCAGCCCGTACGCACCCTCCACCACGTCTCCCACGACCCCGGACTGAAGTACCTGATCACGCTGCGCAGCGGCCGGACACTGACCGCCGTGCAGCTCCAGATGGAGTACTTCGAGCTGGCCAGGAAGTACGTGGACGAGCGTTTCGGCTCGGACGCGGACGAGCAGACCAAGGATGTCCTCGCCCGCTGGGAGGACGTGCTGGGCCGGCTGGAGAGCGACCCCATGAGCCTGTCGGGGGAGCTGGACTGGATCGCCAAGCGGGAGATCCTGGAGGGCTACCGGCGCCGGGACGGTCTCGACTGGGACGCGGCGCGGCTGCACCTGGTGGACCTCCAGTACTCGGACGTACGGCCCGAGAAGGGCCTCTACAACCGCCTGGTGGCCCGCGGCAAGATGAAGCGGCTGGTGGACGAGTCCGCGGTGGAGCGGGCTCAGAGCAAGCCTCCGGAGGACACCCGGGCCTACTTCCGCGGCCGCTGCCTGGAGCAGTACGCGGACGACGTGGCCGCGGCCTCGTGGGACTCGGTGATCTTCGATCTCCCGGGCCGGGACTCGCTCCAGCGGGTCCCGACGCTGGAACCCCTGCGGGGGACCCGCAACCACGTCAAGGAGCTCCTGGACCGCTGCCGCACGGCGGAGGACCTGGTCCGGGTGCTTTCGGGGCAGTGAGCGCGGCTGAAAGGCCGCCGGTCCGGGAATCATGAGGAGAACCGGACGTTGTGAAAGTACGAGGACGAATGCCGGGCCCTCCCTATAGGGTCCGACATAGGGTCTGATCTTGAGAGATCCCGAATCCCGGGGTCTCTCGACATGAGCGTGCGAACCGAGCGGGGTGAGGTAGACATGGCGACCAAGGACACCGGCGGCGGACAGCAGAAGGCGACGCGCTCGACCGAGGAGGTCGAGGAGGCCGCGGTCGAGGAATCGACCGACCTCAAGGAGCGCCAGGAAAAGCTCTCCGACGACGTCGACTCCGTACTTGACGAGATTGACGATGTACTCGAGGAAAACGCGGAGGACTTCGTTCGGAGCTTCGTACAAAAAGGCGGCGAGTGACCTTCGAATCTAAGGTGGGTCCGCCAGTGTGTGCTCCATGCCTCATGGAACGAAGTGGTGTCGTGGCTGCGCCCGCGACCTGCCACTGAGCGGATTCGCTTCGGATCGGAATCGAAGCGATGGGCTCCAGCCCAGATGTCGTGAATGCGTGGCGGCGTACAGTGCGGAGCACTACAGGCGCCGCCAGGCAGCCGAGGGTAAATCCGTCAGGGAGCACGTGGAGGTGCCGGCGGGGCACAAGCTGTGCCGACTGTGCGGCGAGATCAAGCCGCACAGCGAATGGCACAAGAACGCAAGTGCTTCTGACGGGTTATCCACTCGATGCAAGGCGTGCCGGACCGCCCTGGGGCGGGCGGACCATCTCAAGCGCTCATATGGCATGACCGAGGCCGATCGGGACGAGATGGTCGCCGCTCAGGGCGGGCTCTGCTGCATCTGTCTCAAGGCTCCGGCCGTACATGTGGATCATTGCCACAAGACGGGTAGGGTCCGAGGCGTACTGTGCTTCAACTGCAACACGGCCATCGGCAAGTTGGGTGACGACCCCGACGCAGCCCGTCGGGTCGTCTCATACTTGGAGGGACACGCGTGGAAGCCAACAATCGTGGCACAGGGCGTCTACCGGCAGCCTTCCTGACGCCGGGGTCGTCGTCCTTCATGGACTTCCTGGGCGCGCACTCGCCCGAGATGCTGCCCGGCAACCGCAAGCTGCCGGAGGGTGTCGTCGAGGCGCCGCACGGGACGACCATCGTGGCCGCCACCTTCCCCGGCGGGGTCGTGCTCGCCGGCGACCGGCGGGCGACCATGGGGAACATGATCGCGCAGCGGGACATCGAGAAGGTGTTCCCGGCCGACGAGTACTCCGCTGTCGGCATCGCCGGTACGGCCGGCCTGGCCGTGGAGATGGTCAAGCTGTTCCAGTTGGAGCTGGAGCACTTCGAGAAGGTGGAGGGGACGACCCTCTCCCTGGAGGGCAAGGCCAACCGGCTCTCCACCATGATCCGGAGCAACCTCGGCATGGCCATGCAGGGCCTGGCCGTGGTGCCCCTCTTCGCCGGCTACGACGAGGCCAAGGAGAAGGGCCGGATCTTCTCCTACGACGTCACCGGCGGCCGTTCCGAGGAGCACGGCTACGCGGCGACCGGGTCCGGTTCGATCTTCGCGCGGGGCTCGATGAAGAAGCTCTACCGCCCTGACCTGACCGAGGAGCAGGCCACCACGCTGGTGGTGCAGGCGCTCTACGACGCCGCCGACGACGACTCGGCGACCGGTGGGCCGGACCTGTACCGCCACATCTATCCGATCGTCACCGTCATCACCGACGAGGGCTTCCGCAGGCTGGGCGAGGACGAGTCGCAGGCGCTCGCCCGGTCTGTCACCGATCGTCGCCTGGAGCAGCCCGACGGCCCGCGCGCCGCCCTGCTCTGACCGCCCGTCACCTCGTCGCCCAGAAGAAAGGGACGGAAAGCCGGTGTCGACTCCGTTCTATGTGTCACCCCAGCAGGCCATGGCCGACCGGGCGGAATACGCCCGGAAGGGCATCGCCCGCGGTCGCAGCCTTGTCGTGCTGCAGTACGCCGACGGCATCGTGTTCGTCGGCGAGAACCCGTCCCGTGCGCTGCACAAGTTCAGCGAGATCTACGACCGGATCGGTTTCGCGGCCGCCGGCAAGTACAACGAGTACGAGAACCTGCGGATCGGCGGTGTGCGCTACGCGGATCTGCGCGGATACACCTACGACCGTGACGACGTGACGGCCCGTGGGCTGGCCAACGTGTACGCGCAGACCCTCGGCACGATCTTCTCCTCGGCCGGTGAAAAGCCGTACGAGGTGGAGCTGGTGGTGGCCGAGGTCGGTGCGACGGCCGCCGGCGACCAGATCTACCGCCTGCCGCACGACGGTTCGATCGTGGACGAGCACGGCTCCGTCGCGGTCGGCGGCAACGCCGAGCAGATCAGCACCTACCTCGACCAACGGCACCAGGACGGCATGACCCTTTCGGAGGCGCTGAAGCTGGCGGTCGCGGCGCTGTCCAGCCAGGCCAACGGCACCGACAAGGCGATTCCGGCGGAGCGGCTGGAGGTGGCGGTGCTGGACCGGACCCGGTCCCAGCAGCGCAAGTTCAAGCGGATCCGGGGACGGCAGCTGGCGCGGCTGCTGGAGGCGGACGTGCCGGCGGCCGCGCAGGCGGACGCCGTGTCGAACGACGAGGCTCCCGAGGACGACGCGGAGTAGGGAGCCGGGCCAGGATCCGGGTACGCGGCCCCGGTTGCCCCCCGCTGGGGGGTGGCCGGGGCTTCGGCGTGTCCGGCCGGTTCAGGGGGTGGGTGCCGGTCCCGTGGAGTCACGGACGACGAGGGTGACGGGGATGTCGGGGGCGGTCCAGCGATCGCCGTCGAGGACGGCGAGGAGTGCGGTCATGCCCTGCTCGCCGACTTGTTCGGCGGGCAGGTGGACCGTGGTGAGTTCGGGTTCGACGGCGGTGGCGAGGGCGAGGTCGTCGAAGCCGGTGACGGAGAGGTCCCCGGGGACGCTCAGGCCGAGGCGGCGGGCGGCCTTGCAGGCGCCGGCGGCGAGGATGTCGTCGTCGCAGACGACGGCCGTGGGGCGTCCCTCGGGGGCCGCCAGGGCGGCTTCCATGGCCGTACGGGCGCCGTCGGCGGTGAGGGGGGACCGTACGGTGCGCAGCTCGGTCCCGGGGCCCAGGAGGGCGCTGAGGGCTTCGGCGCGGGTGTCGAAGGTCCAGGAGCCGACGGCGGAGGCGAGGTGCAGGAAGCGCCGGTGGCCGAGGGCGAGGAGGTGCTCGGTGACCTGGCGCATGCCGTCGGCCATGGCGAGGTTGACGTGGGCGGCGGCGCCGCCGGCACGGGGGTCGCTGTCGAGCATGACGAGGGGGAGGGCGTCGCCGCCGATGGCCTGGAGCGCGTGGGCGGCCATGGACGAGGCGATGACTCCGTCGAGGGCGGCGCGGGCGGAGGCGAAGGGGTCCCGGGCGGGGCCGGTGCCGTCGGGGGACGGGTAGAGGACCACGCCGAAGCCGTGTTCGGCGGCCACACGGGCGGCACCGGTGTAGACGCGGGCGAAGAACTCGTTGGTGAGGGCCGGGACGACGAGGAGGGCGGTGCGGGTGGAGCCGAGGCGCAGGTTGCGGGCGGCGAGATTGGGGCGGTAGCCGAGCCGGGTGGCGGTCTCCCGGACGAGGGCGGCGGTGCGCTCGGAGACGCGGCCGGGCCACTTGTCGCCCAGGACGAGGGAGACGGTGGCCTGGGAGACCCCGGCGGCGGTGGCCACGTCCCGGCTGGTGGGTCTCGTCACACGGGGCTCCTGCTGGGCGAGGTCAGGGGTGGTTGCGGAGTCCGCGGGGTGGACCCGTGGACAGTGGCCATGGTACGTATGACTCCTCACGTTATACGTATTACCCCGGTGGGATCCGGGCAGAAGGGGGCAGTCATGGCCGCGGGATACGCGGAGCTGCTGGGGACGCGGCACGCCGCGAGGCTCTTGGCGGGCACGCTCGTCGGCAGGCTGCCGAACGCCACCGCGCCGATCGCGATCGTGCTGTTCACGCGCGCGGAGGGTGGCAGCTACAGCCTCGCGGGGGCGCTGGCCGCGGTGTACGGGCTGGCGAACGCGCTGGGCCAGCCGCTGCTCGGACGTGCCGTGGACCTCCTCGGGCAGCCGCGAGTACAGCTGCCGGCGGCTCTGCTGTCCGCGCTCGGCATGGCGTGGCTGGCCCTCGCCGGCACCGGGTCGGTGGTCGTGGCGTACGCCGCGGTGGCGGTCGGCGGCCTCTTCACGCCGCCGCTGGAGGGCGGGCTGCGGGCCCTGTGGCCCGGTGTGCTGGGGGGTCGCGAGGAGAAGGTGCACGCGGCGTACGCGATGGATGCGGTGGCCCAGGAGGTCATGTACACCGTCGGTCCGCTGCTGGTGACGCTGTTCGTGTCGGTGTGGTCGCCGGCCGGCGCGCTGCTGGCGCTGCACGCGATCGGGGTGCTCGGTGCGCTGTCGGTCGTGGCCAGCGAGCCGTCGCGGACGTGGCGCTCGGAGCCCCGGGAGGCCCACTGGCTGGGCGCACTGCGGTCGAAGGGGCTGCTGGCGCTGCTGGGCTCCTTCTTCTTCGTGGGCATGGCGCTGGGCTCGATCACCGTGGCCGGCGTGGCGTACGCGGACGGCAACGGCGGCGAGGCGGTGTACGGCTGGCTGATGGCCGCGCTCGGGCTGGGCGCGCTGATCGGCGGCATGCTCTACGGCGCGCGCCCGTGGGCGGGCGCCCCCGAGCGGCGGCTGCGGCTGCTGGTGGCGCTGCTGGCGGTCTGCTACCTGCCGCTGCTGCTGACCCCGGGGCCGGTGGCGATGACGGCGCTGGCGGCGCTGTCGGGCGTGTTCCTGGCGCCGTCGCTGGCGTGCGCGTTCATCGTGGTGGACCGGCACGCGCCGGTGGGCACGGTGACGGAAGCCTTCTCGTGGCTGGTGACCTTCTTCGGCGTGGGCGCGGCGATCGGCACGGCGGCCGCGGGGCCGGCGGTGGAGCTGGGCGGTACCGCGTGGGGCTTCGCCGTGGCGTGCGCCGCGGGCGGCGCGGCGCTGCTGGTCCTGATGGTGACTCAGAGGGTGATGTCAACTGCGGTCCCCAGTCGGGCGGTGGCGGGTTCGGCGCAGGGAGTTCCGGACGGGGCCGGTGAGGTGGCCCCGCAGGCCCGGTCGGCGCAGTGACGGGCGGGCGCGCCGGTGCGGCGCGCCGGCGGCTTTCACCCCCCGCCCGCCGGGTGCTTGGCGGCCCGCACGGGGGAACTGATCGAAACGGCGGCTCCGAACCCGGTTTCAGAAGAGGGCAGAAGGCGTAATGTTCAGTCATGGACCGCCGCATTTTCGGGCTGGAGAACGAGTACGGCGTCACGTGCACGTTCAGGGGACAGCGCCGACTGTCTCCTGACGAAGTGGCGCGCTACCTCTTCCGCCGTGTCGTGTCATGGGGCCGCAGCAGCAATGTCTTCCTGCGGAACGGCGCCCGCCTGTACCTCGACGTGGGTTCGCATCCGGAATATGCAACTCCCGAATGTGACAACGTGACCGAGCTGGTCACGCACGACAAAGCAGGCGAGCGCATTCTCGAAGGACTGCTCGTCGACGCCGAGCGCCGCCTGCACGAGGAGGGAATCGCGGGCGACGTCTATCTCTTCAAGAACAACACCGACTCGGCGGGCAACTCGTACGGCTGCCACGAGAACTACCTGGTGGCCCGGCACGGGGAATTCTCCCGCCTGGCGGACATTCTCATTCCGTTCCTCGTCACCCGGCAGCTGATCTGCGGGGCCGGCAAGGTGCTGCAGACCCCTCGGGGCGCGGTCTACTGCGTGAGCCAGCGGGCTGAGCACATCTGGGAGGGCGTCAGCTCCGCGACGACGCGTTCGCGGCCGATCATCAACACCCGCGACGAGCCGCACGCGGACGCGGAGCGCTACCGCCGTCTGCACGTGATCGTGGGCGACTCGAACATGTCCGAGACGACCATGCTGCTGAAGGTCGGGGCGACCGACCTGGTGCTGCGCATGATCGAGGCGGGCACGGTGATGCGGGACCTGACCCTGGAGAATCCGATCCGGGCGATCCGCGAGGTCAGCCACGACATCACGGGCCAGCGCAAGGTGCGGCTGGCCAGCGGCCGGGAGGCCTCCGCGCTGGAGATCCAGCGGGAGTACTACGACAAGGCCGTGGACTTCGCCGAGCGCCGGGGCATCCGCACCGGTGTGGTGGACCAGGTGCTGGAGCTGTGGGGCCGCACGCTGGACGCGATCGAGGCGGAGGACCTGGACCGGATCGGCACCGAGATCGACTGGGTCATGAAGTACCAGCTCATCGAGCGGTACCGGGAGAAGCACAACATGACCATGTCGAATCCGCGGGTGGCTCAGATAGACCTCGCCTACCACGACATCCACCGCCGGCGCGGGCTGTACTACCTGCTGGAGCGCAAGGGGCAGGCGGCGCGGATCTGCAACGACCTCAAGATCTTCGAGGGCAAGTCGGTGCCTCCGCAGACGACCAGGGCCCGGCTGCGCGGCGACTTCATTCGCCGGGCGCAGGAGCAGCGGCGGGACTTCACGGTCGACTGGGTGCACCTGAAGCTCAATGACCAGGCGCAGCGGACGGTGCTGTGCAAAGACCCGTTCCGGTCCGTCGACGACCGCGTGGAGAAGTTGATCGCCGGCATGTAGGCGGCCGGCGGACGCCCCGCATCCCACCTGGGCCCCGTACGTTTCTCGTACGGGGCCCAGTGCACGGCTTAGAGTGGCGGTCGACCGTCCAGCCGTCAGAGATCTGAGGAACCCGTGCGCCGACTTGCCGGCCTGCTTGTCGTACCCCTTCTGCTGCTGTCGACAGCGGCCTGTGGCGACGACAGCGGCTCCGACTCCGCCCAGATGAAGAACGGGGCGCCCGCGATCACCAAGGGCGCCGAGTTCGGGGAGACCCCCACCCTGTCCAAGGGGAAGGGCGAGCCGCCCAAGGAGCTGAAGGTGGTGACCGTCAAGGAGGGCACCGGCCAGGTGCTGAAGAAGGGCGACATCGCCCAGGTCAACTACTACGGCCAGGTCTGGGACGGCACCGAGCCGTTCGACCAGAGCTTCGGCAAGGGGCAGCCGTTCGACGTGACGATCGGCGCGGGCGCCGTCATCAAGGGCTGGGACCAGGGCCTGGAGGGCCAGAAGGTCGGCAGCCGCGTCGAGCTGGTGATCCCGCCGGACCTCGGTTACGGGGCCCAGGGATCGCCCCCGAAGATCAAGGGGAACGCCACCCTCGTCTTCGTCGTGGACATCCTCAAGGGCGCCACGGTCCCGCCCTCGGCGACCGGCAAGGAAGTCCCCCAGGACAACAAGGACCTGCCGAAGGTCGGTACCAACACGGACGGCAAGGAAGTCTCCGTGGCCGTCCCGAAGGACGCCACCCCGCCGTCGAAGCTGGTCTCCGAGTACGTCCTGGAGGGCGACGGCCCGGCCGTGACGGACAAGGACAACGTCACCGTCAAGTTCCACGGCAAGACGTGGAAGGACGAAAAGACGTTCGAGAGCACCTACACCTCGGGCCAGTCGGTGACCTGGCCGCTGGAGCAGCTCCAGGTGAAGGGCCTCAAGGACGGCATCGTCGGCAAGAAGGTCGGCAGCCGCATCCTGCTGGTCATTCCCCCGGACATGGGCTTCGGCGACAAGGAGCAGGGGACCATTCCGGCGAACTCGACGCTGGTCTTCAGCCTCGACATCCTCGCAGTGATGTAAGACTGTCCCGGTTGTCCCATAGTTTGAGGAGCAGTTCCGTGAGCAGCAAGCCTGAGAAGCTCGAGAAGCCCGAGATCGACTTCCCGGAGGGCCCGGTCCCCACCGACCTCGTCATCGAGGACATCTGGGAGGGCGACGGCGCCGAGGCCACGGCCGGCTCGCGCGTCTCCGTCCACTACGTGGGCGTCGCGTTCTCCACCGGCGAGGAGTTCGACGCCTCCTGGAACCGCGGCTCCGCGCTGCAGTTCCAGCTCG
This sequence comes from Streptomyces sp. PCS3-D2, assembly GCF_000612545.2. Taxonomy (GTDB): domain Bacteria; phylum Actinomycetota; class Actinomycetes; order Streptomycetales; family Streptomycetaceae; genus Streptomyces. The sequence goes on from NZ_CP097800.1 coordinate 6,157,036, forward strand.
GTGTCGGCCAGGTCATCGCGGGCTGGGACAAGGGCGTCCAGGGCATGAAGGTCGGCGGCCGCCGCAAGCTGACGATCCCCGCGCACCTCGCCTACGGCGACCGCGGCGCAGGCGGCGCGATCGCCCCGGGCGAGACGCTGATCTTCGTCTGCGACCTGATGGCCGCCTGATACCGGGCCGCGTCGCGCGCATGGGCCCCCGCCGTGAGGCGGGGGCCCTCGCTTTTGTCCGGGACCGCCGGGGCGGTACGGTCAACGGTCACGAGTGTGTGTCGAGAACGGGGGATGGGCGTCGATGGCGATTGCCAAGGCCGAGCGCCTGATGAATCTGGCGCTGTGTCTGTTGGGGACCCGCCGGCCGCTGAGCAAGCGCGAGCTGCGCGGTTCCATCGAGGCCTACATGGAAGCCGGCAACGACGAGTCCTTCAACCGGATGTTCGAGCGGGACAAGGACGACCTGCGCGAGCTCGGCCTGGTGATCGAGACGGTGGAGAACCTGGAGGGGGAGACGGGCTATCTGGCCCGCCGGGACAGCAACCGGCTGCCTCCGGTCTCCCTCGACGCCGAGGAGGCCGCCGCCCTGGGGCTGGCCGCCAAGGTCTGGCAGCAGGCCCGCCTCGCGGGAGCCGCCAGCGGCGCCCTGCAGAAGCTGCGGGCCGGCGGGATGCCGGAGGCGGACAACCCGTACGAGGGCCAGCACAGCGCCATCGAGCCGCGCATCCCGGTCCACGAGGCCGCCTTCGAACCGCTGATGCTGGCCTGCCGGGACCGTCGGCCGGTGGTCTTCGACTACCGCAAGTCGACCGCGGCCCGGCCCGAGACCCGCCAGGTGGAGCCCTGGGCGCTGGAGTGCTGGCGCGGCCACTGGTACCTGGCCGGCTACGACCGGGACCGGGGGGCGGAGCGGGTGTTCCGGCTCTCGCGGATCACCGGGAAGGTCCGCTCGCGCGCGGCGAAGTACACCGCGGAGGTGCCGGACGTGGTGACGGTACGGGAGACCGTGGCGAGCTGGGCCGGGGAGAGCGCGGAGCGCTCCGCGCTGATCCGGCTGCGGGCCGGGGCGGGCTACCCGCTGCGGGCCAAGGCCACGGCGGTACGCGAGGGCACGGACGGCTGGGACGAGCTGGAGATCCCCTACGGGCACGGGCTCGACGCCTGGCTGGTGGAGTTCGGTCCCGATGTCGTCGTGGTCGGCCCCGCCGATCTGCGGGCGGACGTGGTGGACCGGCTGCGGGCCGTGGCCGGGGCCTGACACGCTGGCCGGGTACCGCCCGCGGTGCGGGGCCGGCCGCCGTACCACTCAAGACCGCGACATCCACAGACGTGCCCTGAGGGGGAGACGTACCAGCATGGCTGCCAACGCCATCGACCAGACCCGCCGGATGCTGTCCCTGGTGACGTACCTGCGCGAGCGCCCGGGTGCGCACGTCGCCGACGTCGCGCGCGCCTTCGGCATCACCGAGGACGAGCTGATCTCGGACCTCGATGTGCTGCCCATGTGCGGCACCAGCTTCCGGGGCGGGGACCTGCTCGACATCGACACCGACGGGGAGCGCATCTGGTGGCGCAATCCTGATGCCTCGGGGGAGTCCACCGCCGAGCCGCTGCGGCTCGCCGCCGACGAGGCGACCGCGCTGCTGGTGGCCGCACGCGCGGTGGCCACCCTGCCCGGGCTGCGCGAGAGCGACCGGGACGCCCTGCTGCGGGCCACCGCCAAGCTGGAGGCGGCCGCAGGCGAGGCGGCCGGGGCGAGCTCCCGGCTGTCGGTCACCTTCGAGTCCGAGGGCGGGGTCTTCGCTGACGTCGACCGCGCCATCGCGGAACGCCGGCGGCTGTGGCTGCGCTACTACTCCCCGGCGCGCGACGAACTCACCGAGCGCGAGGTCGACCCGATCCGGCTCTTCGCGGTCGGGCACACGTACATGGAGGGCTGGTGCCACCTCTCCGAGGCCCGGCGTACCTTCCGGCTCGACCGGGTGGCCGAAATCCGACTGCTGGACGAGCGGGCCGAGCCGCCCGCCATCGAGCCGCGCGACCTGTCCGAGGGCCTCGTCCAGCCGGCCGCCGAGGACCCGGAAGTCGTGGTCGAGGTCGGGCCGGGCGGGCGCTGGGTCGCCGAGTACTACCCGCACGACACCGCGGAGGAGCTTGCGGACGGTGGCCTGCGCATCACGTTGCGCAGCCCGGACCCGGCCTCGCTGCGCCGGCTCGCGCTGCGACTGGGCCGCGACGGCCGGATCGTGGCTCCCGCCGAGCTGGCGGACAGCGCGCGCAGCGCAGCCCGGGAGGCCCTCGCGGGGTACGGGGAACAGGTCTGAGGGGAGCGCGGACGATGTCGCCAACGTCCGGGCCGGTCGCCTTCAAGGCCTCCTGTCCCGAGTGCCGCGCCCGCTTCGAGCTCGACGCGGGCGCCCTGCGGCTGGCCATCGGCGGCAGCCGCAGGGCCACCTTCTACTCCTTCACGTGTCCTGAATGCGGTGCCGCCGTCCGCAAGCCGGCCGGTGAGCGCATCGTGGAACTGCTGACCGGGGGCGGCGTGAGCACCCTGCGCAGCATGTGAGGGGCCGGTGGCCTAGGCTCGGCCCCATGCTGTGGCCGATGTTCGCAATTGCCCTGGGCTTCCTCGGAGTCGCCGTGCTCGCCGTGCTGGCCGTCCGCGTATACGTGGAGGTGCGCAGGCTCTCCGCGCAGGTCGCGCTGGCCAGCCGCCGGATCACCGCCGCGTCCGCAGACCTGGAGCGGGAGGCGCTGGGGCTGGCGCGGGCGGGCGCCGACGCGCGGCCGTGACGCACGCGACAGCCGTGTGACCGGGGGATTGACAACCGGCCAGGACGCAAGACCCGGTATGCCGGGGGATTGCCGGGCGTTAACCCCCTGGGGTTACGATCCTCGGTAGAGACAGTCCCATGGCGCCCGTGCCGGTGTGCTGTGAACCTCGGAGAAAAGGAAGATACCTATGTTCGGCAACCTCAGGGGTTGGGAAATCTTCATCATTCTCGGAGTCGTCATCCTGCTGTTCGGCGCCAAGAAGCTCCCCGACATGGCTCGCTCCCTCGGCAAGTCGGCCCGCATCCTCAAGAGCGAGGCCAAGGCCATGAAGAAGGACGGCGAGGCCGACGACGCGGCCGCCGCTCCCGCCGCGGACCAGTCCGCCCAGCAGCCGGTCGCCCCGCGCACCATCCAGGCCGCGCCCGGTGACGTCACCAGCTCCCGGCCGGTCAGCGAGCCGAACCGCACCGCCCAGGGCTGAGGGACGCCCTTCACGCCAGTCATCTGCAACGAGACAAGGGACGTGGGTTGCTCAAGTCTGCCCGCAAGCAGGGGAAACAAGAACGAAAGGCAAAGGACGCCGAAGGGCGCATGCCTCTCGTCGAGCACCTGCGCGAACTGCGTAACCGCCTGCTGAAGTCGGTCCTGGCGATCCTCGTGATCACGATCGTCGCTGCCTTCTTCTACCGGGAGATCATCAACTTCCTGTTGAAGCCGATGCTGGACTCCGTCGGCTGCACCAACGGTGTGGTGACCCAGCGCAACGGACGCCCCTGCGCCGACATGACCGTGAACGGCCTGATCTCGGCGTTCTCGATCGCCCTGAAGGTCTCGCTGATGGCCGGTGTGGTGCTCTCCGCCCCGGTGTGGCTGTACCAGCTGTGGGCGTTCGCCGCGCCCGGTCTGCACAGCCACGAGAAGAAGTACGCGCGCAGCTTCGTGGCGGTCGGCGCACCCCTGTTCCTGGCCGGCGCCGTCCTCGCGTACAAGATCCTCCCGCAGACCGCGACGATCATGCTTGAGTTCACGCCCGACCACGCGCGCAACCTGCTCCCGGTCGACGACTACCTCGACCTGGTCACCCGCATGGTGATCGTCTTCGGCCTGGCCTTCGAGCTGCCGCTGCTGCTGATCCTGCTGAACTTCACCGGTGTGCTCACCGGCAAGCGGCTGGCCGGCTGGTGGCGGGGCATGGTCCTGGGCATCACGATCTTCGCCGCCTTCGCGACGCCCACCGGCGACCCGCCGACCATGCTCGCACTGGCCCTGCCCATCGTGGCCCTCTACTTCGCGGCCGTGGGCCTCTGCCTCCTCAACGACCGCAGGCGCCGCCGCAACGACCCCGACGCCGGACTGAGCGACGACGAGGCCTCCCAGCTGGACCTGACCCCGGCGCCCATCGGTGAGATGGATCCGGTGCCGGCCCCCGCGGCGCTGCCCGGACAGGCGGACGGCGGACGCCGGCGGATCAACGGCTACGACGACGCCACCTGACGCGAAGGCCCCGCGCGCGCCCCGGCCCGGGAACGGGCTCCGGCGCCTTCCCGGTGACCGCCGGGGGCGTGCGCGGGGGTCCGGCTCCTCCCACAAATGATCGCGACTGTTGTCGGACCCGGCGGGTAGGCTCGACAACAAGATGACCGAAGAACTCTCACCCGCCGAGCGGTACGCCGCTGCCCGGATCCGCGCCGCCGAAGAAGCCACCGCCCTGGCCCCCTTCCGCGAGATGTACGACTTCGACCTGGACGCGTACCAGGTGGAGGCATGCAAGGCGCTGGAGGCCGGCAAGGGCGTCCTCGTCGCCGCCCCGACCGGCTCGGGCAAGACCATTGTCGGCGAGTTCGCCGTGCACCTGGCCCTCGCGCAGGGCCGCAAGTGCTTCTACACGACGCCGATCAAGGCGCTCTCGAACCAGAAGTACGCCGATCTCGTCAAGCGCTACGGCGCCGACAAGGTGGGCCTGCTGACGGGCGACAACAGCGTCAACTCCGAAGCGCCGGTGGTCGTGATGACCACCGAGGTGCTCCGCAACATGCTCTACGCGGGCTCGCAGTCGCTGCTCGGCCTCGGCCACGTCGTGATGGACGAGGTCCACTACCTCTCCGACCGGTTCCGCGGAGCCGTCTGGGAGGAAGTGATCATCCACCTCCCCGCATCGGTCACCCTGGTCTCCCTGTCGGCGACCGTGTCCAACGCCGAGGAGTTCGGCGACTGGCTGGACACCGTGCGCGGGGACACCGAGGTGATCGTCTCGGAGGAGCGGCCCGTCCCGCTGTGGCAGCACGTCATGGCCGGCCGCCGGATCTACGACCTCTTCGAGGAGGAGTCCGACCACGGCGGCCGCGGCTCCGCGCGCCGCGAGGTCAACCCCGACCTGCTGCGCATGGCGCGCGAGGAGAACAGCCGCACCTACAACCCCAAGGACCGGCGGCGCGGCAAGATGGTCCGCGAGGCGGACCGCGAGCGCGAGCGGCGCTCCCGCGGCCGGATCTGGACCCCCTCCCGTCCCGAGGTCATCGCCCGCCTGGACAACGACGGGCTGCTGCCCGCCATCAACTTCATCTTCAGCCGGGCCGGCTGCGAGGCGGCCGTCCAGCAGTGCCTGTACGCGGGCCTGCGCCTCAACGACGAGTCCGCGCGGCTGAAGGTCCGCGAGCTGGTCGAGGCACGCACGGCCGCCATCCCCACCGAGGACCTCCACGTCCTGGGCTACTACGAGTGGCTCGAAGGCCTGGAGCGGGGCATCGCCGCGCACCACGCGGGCATGCTGCCCACCTTCAAGGAGGTCGTCGAGGAGCTCTTCGTCCGCGGCCTGGTGAAGGCCGTCTTCGCCACGGAGACCCTGGCGCTGGGCATCAACATGCCCGCGCGCACGGTGATCCTGGAGAAGCTGGTCAAGTGGAACGGCGAGCAGCACGCCGACATCACCCCCGGCGAGTACACCCAGCTGACCGGCCGGGCCGGTCGGCGCGGCATCGACGTCGAGGGGCACGCGGTCGTGCTCTGGCAGCGGGGCATGGACCCGGCCGGGCTCGCCGGACTCGCGGGCACCCGCACGTATCCGCTGCGCTCCAGCTTCAAGCCCTCGTACAACATGGCCGTCAACCTGGTGAGCCAGTTCGGGCGGCACCGCTCGCGCGAGCTGCTGGAGACCTCCTTCGCGCAGTTCCAGGCGGACCGCTCCGTCGTCGGGATCTCCCGGCAGGTGCAGCGCAACGAGGAGGGCCTGGCCGGCTACCGCGAGGGCATGACCTGCCACCTGGGGAACTTCGAGGAGTACGCGCAGCTGCGCCGCGACCTCAAGGACCGTGAGACGGAGCTGGCCAAGCAGGGCGCGGCCCAGCGACGGGTGCAGGCGGCCAGTTCGCTGGAGAAGCTCAAGCCGGGCGACATCATCCACGTTCCGACGGGCAAGTTCGCCGGCCTCGCCCTGGTCCTGGACCCGGGCGTGCCGGCCGGACGGGTCCACGGGCACCGCGGTCACGAGTACGCCGAGGGCCCGCGCCCGCTGGTGCTCACCGCGGAGCGCCAGGTCAAGCGGCTCGCCGCGATCGACTTCCCGGTCCCGGTCGAGGCGCTGGACCGGATGCGGATCCCCAAGACCTTCAACGCGCGCTCGCCGCAGTCCCGTCGGGACCTCGCCTCCCAGCTGCGGAGCAAGGCCGGGCACATCACCCCGGAGCGGCGCTCCCGCGGCAGGGCGGCGGCCGCCGACGACCGCGAGATCGCCCGGCTGCGCAGCGAGCTGCGGGCGCACCCCTGCCACGGCTGCGACGAGCGCGAGGACCACGCCCGCTGGGCGGAGCGCTACCACCGGCTCCAGCGGGACACCCACCAGCTGGAGCGGCGGATCGAGGGCCGGACCAACACCATTGCCCGCACCTTCGACCGGATCCACGCGCTGCTGACCGAGCTGGACTACCTGCGTGAGGACGAGGTCACCGTGCACGGCAAGCGGCTCGCCCGGCTGTACGGGGAGCTCGACCTGCTGGCCTCCGAATGCCTGCGCGCCAGGATCTGGGAGGGTCTGAGCCCGGCGGAACTGGCCGCCTGCGTCTCGGCGTTGGTCTTCGAGGCCCGGCAGTCCGACGACGCGGTCGCGCCGAAGGTTCCCGGTGGCGCGGCGAAGGTGGCGCTCGGTGAGATGGTCCGCATCTGGGGCCGGCTGGACGCGCTGGAGGAGGAACACCGCATCAACCAGGCGGAGGGCGTGGGCCAACGCGAGCCGGACCTCGGCTTCGCATGGGCGGCATACCAGTGGGCCTCCGACAAGAGCCTGGACGAGGTGCTCCGCGAGGCCGAGATGCCCGCCGGTGACTTCGTGCGCTGGTGCAAGCAGGTCATCGACGTGCTCGGGCAGATCGCGGCGGCCGCCCCCTCGGCCCATGGCGACAGCGGAAGTACGGTCGCGAAGAACGCCCGCAAGGCCGTGGACGCGCTCCTGCGGGGGGTCGTGGCCTACAGCTCGGTCGGTTAGTGGGTCCCGGTGCCGGGCGTTGTGGGCCGGTGGGCTTGGGCAGCACGCCCTAGCCGCCGGTGTCCCAGCCGGGGTGGTCGTGCCAGGCCCGGAGGGTGCGGGTGCTCTCGAAGCGGTGGGCGGCTCCGGTCACCGGGTCGGTGAACGCCAGCACCCGGGCCAGGAGTTGAAGGGGTCGGCGGTAGTCGTCCGGAGCCGGGTCGGTCACCTCCGGGTACACCGGATCGCCCAGGATGGGCAGGCCCAGGCTGTTCATGTGCACCCGCAGCTGGTGGGTGCGGCCGGTGTGCGGGGTGAGCCGGTAGCGGCCCAGGGCGCCGCGGACGTCGACGAGCTCGATGAGGCTCTCGGCGTTGGGCGGGCCGGGGACCTCGGTCGCCGCGATCACCCCGCGGAGCTTCTCGATGCGGCTGCGGACGGTGCGCGGGAAGGCGAGCGCCGGGTCGTGGTGCGCGACGGCCTCGTACTCCTTGTGGACCTCGCGCCGCTGGAAGAGCAGCTGGTAGGCGCCGCGGTCCTCGGGGCGGACGCTGAACATCACCAGACCGGCGGTGAGCCGGTCCAGGCGGTGCGCGGGGCTGAGGTCGGGCAGGGCGAGCTCCTCGCGCAGCCTGGCCAGGGCGGTCTCGGTGATGTGGCTGCCGCGCGGGGTGGTCGCCAGGAAGTGTGGTTTGTCCACGACGAGGAGGTGCTCGTCCCGGTGGACCACGCCGACCGCGAACGGCACCCTGGGTTCCGCCTCCATGTCGCGGTGGAACCACAGGTAGCGGCCGGGCTCGTACGGGTCCCCGGCGCACAGCACCTGCCCGTCGGCGCCCAGTACCCGGCCCGCGGCCAGCAGCCGCGCCATGGACTCCGCGCCGCGGGTGCCGGCGTAGCGGGCGGTGAGGTAGCTGCCGAGGTCCGGCCAGCTCCGGTCCGGGTCGGGCGGCAGCCGGAGCCTGACCGGGTCGATACCGGCCTGCTGGGGAAGGGGCGAGGGGGGTGCCTGGGTTCTGCGTCTCATCGGAGGACAGGCTATGCGGCTACTGCCGGGTGAAGGTGCCCAGGTGGTTGGCGTCGAGGTACTCGACGCGGAGCGTGCCGTCCCCGAAGGTCACCCCGGTACGGCCGACGGCGTTCTCGCCCGTGGTCACGAAGCTGAAGGTGTCGCCGTCGTAGTGGGTCAGCGGGAACCGCAGGGGCTTCGGGCCGAGGGCGAGGGTGAGGGCGCCGTCGTCGTCTGCCGTCACGGTGGCCCTGCCGTAGTACGGGTTGTCGTAGGTGCCGGTGTACGCGGCGCTGTCGCGGGCCGGCTTCGCACCGGCGGGCGGGTGGGCGTAGTCGGTGGCGGACCGGCCCGCGGCGTCCATCTGCGCGTACAGGGATCCGGCGAGCGCCAGCCAGTCGGCGGTGGCCTTGCCGTGCTCGGCGAAGTCGAAGAAGTCCAGGGCGACGGCGTCGGCCAGGCCCACGGGGGCGCCGTTGGTGAGGACGACGATGCCGAGCCGCTCCAGCGGGAGCATGGTCACGTTGGTGTTCGCGCCGAGTTCGAAGGCGCCGGAGTGGCTCAGGCGCAGTCGTCCCGCGTCGTCGTACGAGACGTTCCAGCCGAGGCCGTAGAAGCCGGTGCGGGCGGTGGGGGTCGAGGGCGGATTCGAGACGATCGCGGGCACGTGGGTGCGGGCGAGCGCATCGGCGGGGATGATCCGCTTGCCGTCCAGGGTGCCGTCGGCGAGCTGGAGCCGCAGCCAGCGGGACATGTCGCGGGCGGTGGAGCTGACACCGCCGGCCGGGGCCTGGGCGTCCGGGTCGCGTACGTAGCGGGGGCTCCAGGTGCCGTCGGGGTCCTCGACGTGGGTGGCGGCGCGGTCGGGGGCGTTGGCGAAGGCGGAGAACTCGGTGCTGGTGTCCCCCATGCCGGCGGGCTTGAAGAGGGTGTCGTCGGCGAGCTTCTGCCAGCTGGTGCCCTTGGCCCGGGCGACCGCCTCGGCGGCGGCCGTGAAGCCGAAGTTGGTGTAGGCGTAGCTCGCGCGGAAGGGGGTGAGCGGTTCCAGGCGCAGGTGGTCGAGGATGTACGACTGGTCGTAGCCGAGGTCTTCGAGAAGGTCGCCGGCGTGGTCGGGCAGGCCGCTGCGGTGGGAGAACAGATCGGCGGTGGTGACGTGCCCGGTCACCCAAGGGTCCTTCAGGGAGAAGCCGGGCAGGGAGGCGTGGCGGTCCCACCCGTCGGGGTCGGCGAGGGCGCCGGCGACGACGGTGGAGGAGACGGGCTTGGAGAGCGAGGCGAGCTGGAAGACGGTGTCGGGGCCGACGGTGGCGCTCTCGCCGGTGCGGCGGACGCCGAAGCCCTTGAGGTGGACGACCTTGTCGTCGTGGACGACGGCCACCGCGACGCCGGGGACACCGGTGCGGCGCATCAGGTCCGTGACCGTGCCGTCGAGGCGGGCGACGGCCGCGTCGACGGCGGCGTCCGTGAGCTGAGGGCGGGGAGCGGGGGGCGGGCTCGGTGCGGCCGTGGCCGCCGTGGCGGTGAGGAGGGCCGCGGCCCCTGCCGCTCCGAGAGCGCGGAGCGTACGCATACGAGCATTCTCCCGCGGTACGCCTCGTCGCGCGCGCCGCGGCTCCGGGGGAGAGGGCGGGGTGGGGCTCCGCCGCGAGGAGGCTGCCTCGCGCCCCGCACCCCGGACTCCGCCCCGGAGAGGGTCAGGCCGCCGCGCGGTGTTCCTGTTCGGCTTCGACCGTGGCGTTCCAGTCGCGCTTGATCGCGCGCCAGCCCTCGTCCGTCTCGCCCAGGCGCCAGTAGCCCGAGATCGACAGGCGTTCGCGTGCGATGCCGCGCTCCAGGCGGAGGTGGCGGCGCAGGTCCTTGACGAAGCCGGCCTCGCCGTGGACGAAGGCGTGGACGTCCGGGGAGGGGAACTCCAGCGCCTGGACGGCCTCGACCAGGGCCTCGCCGACCGGGCGGTCACCGCGGTGGAGCCAGACCGGGGTGATGCCGTCGGGGGTGGCCACCTTCAGCTCGTCCTGCGGGCCGTCGATCTCCACGAAGGCGCGGACGTCCGCGCCCGCGGGCATCCGCTCCATCGCCGCGGCGATCGCCGGCAGCGCGCTCTCGTCGCCGATCAGGAGGTGCCAGTCGGCCGCCGGGTCCGGGGCGTAGGCGCCGCCGGGGCCGAGGAAGCGCACGAGCTCGCCCGGCTGGGCCCGAGCCGCCCAGGGGCCGGCCAGGCCCTCGTCGCCGTGGACGACGAAGTCGAGCGTCAGCTCCAGGTGCGCCGGGTCCCAGTTGCGCACGGTGTAGGCGCGCTGGCGCGGCCACTGGGCCCGCGGAAAGTCGCCGCGGATGCGTTCCAGGTCCCAGGGCGCGGGGTAAGTGACACCCTCGGGAGCGAAAAGGAGTTTCACGTAGTGGTCGGTGTACTCGCCCGCACCGAAGTCGGCCAGCCCCTCACCGCCCAGCACGATCCGCACCATGTGCGGCGAAAGCCGCTCGGTGCGTACGACAACGGCGGTGCCGACGGTGCGGCCGCGTCCTTCTGCCACGGTGACTCCCCTGACTCCCATGAAACTTAGCCTTACCTAAGTTAGCACCTCAGCGGCGCAGGGCGCCGCCCAGGCGGGACACAGCACCGCCCAATCCCCACCGATGGGCTAGTGCGTCGACCAGCTCGGGCTGCGCCGGGACGGCCGGAAGTGCGGCGTCGAACTGCGGAAGCGGCACGTCGGAGGCCACCTTGACCACCTTCGGTGCCACCGCCAGGTACGGCCGGGACTCGTCCAGCCGCCTGCGCTGGGCGGGCGTCAGCTTCGACTTCGGGTCGTCGACCGCCGCGATGATCCCGGCCAGGTCGCCGTAGGCGTCGAGCAGTTTCGCCGCCGTCTTCTCGCCGATGCCGGGGACGCCGGGCAGACCGTCGCTCGGGTCGCCGCGCAGCAGGGCGAGGTCCGCGTAACCGGGGCCGTCCACCCCGTACTTCTCCCGCAGCCACGCCTCGTCCGTCAGCTGTAGGGTGCCCACTCCCTTGAGCGGGTACAGCACCCGCCGCTGCCGGGCGTCGTCCACGAGCTGGTACAGGTCCCGGTCGCCCGTGACGATGTCGACCGGTCCCGTCGCGCGGGCGGTGAGCGTCCCGATCACGTCGTCCGCCTCGTACCCGGCGACGCCGACCCGGGCGATGCCGAAGGCGTCCAGCGCCGCTTCGATGATCGGCACCTGCGGGGCGAGCGTGTCCGGAGTCTCCTCCACGTCGGGGCCCGTCGCGGTCTCGACGGCGACGCGGTGGGCTTTGTACGAGGGGATCAGCTCCACCCGCCAGTGCGGCCGCCAGTCCGCGTCCATGCACGCCACCAGGTCGTCCGGCTGGTGGTCCTGGACCAGCCGGGCGATGAAGTCGAGGAGCCCGCGCACGGCGTTGACCGGGGTGCCGTCGGGGGCCTTCACGGAGTCCGGTACGCCGAAGTAGGCGCGGTAGTAGAGGGAGGCGGTGTCCAGGAGCATCAGGCGTCGTGTCGTCACGGGAACGATGATGCCGCAAGCGGCTTCGCCGCCGTCCCGGCCGCAGGGGCGGCGGCCGGGACGCTCCGGCGGGCTCCCGGCCCACCCCGAGGCGCCACGCACGGTGAGCGGACGAGTACGAGAAGGTCCGTGCGGGCGAAACCGGAGCCGGTTGCTGCGTAAGGTGCTTACAGCACACCGATGTGCGACGGACATGGGGAGGGCAGCCCCGACATGAACGACAGGGACGGCACGGACGGCCCGAGCGGCACGCTGGACGACAGGGACGACAAGAGCAAGGACAAGGACGGCAAGGAACCGCTGCGGGTGGGTGTGGCCGTGCGCAAGCGCCGCCGCGCGCTCCACCTCACGCTGGCCGCCGTGTCGGCGCGAAGCGGCCTGTCGGTGCCCTTCCTGAGTCAGATAGAGAACGAGCGCGCCCGGCCCAGCATGCGGTCCCTGGAGCGTGTCGCCGACGCGCTGGAGACCACGGCCGTGGAGCTGCTCGCCGCCTCCGACACCGCGCGCACCGTGGACCTCGTACGGGCCGGGGACGAGTCCGGGCTCACCCCGGTCCCGGGGGTACGGCCCCTCGTACGCGGGCATCACCAGCTGCACGCCATGGAGTTCACCGGGGACCAGGACGCCGGGCGCGAGTACCAGCACCGCAACGACGAGCTGATGTACGTGGTCGAGGGTGCTTGCCAGGTGGAGGCCGAAGGGCGGGCGTACCGGCTGGAGAGCGGGGACGCGTTGTTCCTGTCCGGCGGTGTGCGCCACCGCTGGCGGGCCGTCACCGAGGACACCCGGATCCTGGTCGTCGCCGTGGGGGAGCACATCCACGCGACGTCCGAGCCCCCGTCTCCCGGCCGGTGAGCCCCGGCGTGCGGCGGATCGTGTCGCTGGTGCCGTCGCTGAGCGAGGCGGTGGCCGTGAGCGCGCCCGGGCGGCTCGTCGGGGTCACCGACTGGTGCACGCACCCCGGCGGCCTCGGGACGGTGGAGCGGATCGGGGGGACGAAGAACCCCGATGTGCGCAGGATCGCGGAGCTCCGCCCGGACCTGGTGATCGCCAACGAGGAGGAGAACCGGGCACCGGACCTCGCCGCGCTGAGGGCCGCCGGCGTGGAGGTGCTCGTCACCGAGATCCGCGACCTCCCCCAGGCGCTGCGGGAGTTGGACCGGGTGCTGGTGGGCGCGCTGGGACTGCCGAGACCGGCGTGGCTGGCGGACGCGGAGGCGGCGTGGGCCCGCGTGGAACCGGTGGGAGAGCTCACGGCCTTCGTACCGGTGTGGCGGCGGCCGTGGATGGTGCTCGGCCGGGACACCTTCGCGGGCGACCTGCTGGCACGGCTCGGGGTGCGCAACGTCTACGCCGGGCACGCGGAGCGGTACCCGAAGATCCCGGTGGAGGAGCTGGCCGCGGCCGGCTGCGATCTGGTGGTGCTGCCGGACGAGCCGTACCGCTTCACGGCCGCGGACGGCCCGGAGGCCTTCCCCGGCCTCCCGGCGGCCCTGGTCGACGGCAGGCACCTGACCTGGTACGGGCCCTCGCTGGCCGACGCGCCGACGGTACTGGCCGCCGCGCTGGCCGCCGCGCGCTGAGCGGTTCGGCTCGCTCTTCGGTTCCTCTCGGAGTGGCCGGTTGCCGGGGCGGGACGGTGCCGGTGCGGTGGTGCCACGGCGGAGTGCCTCCCCGGCTCGGCGAGTGACGGCGATCTCGGCCAGGACGGGACCGCGCCCGGATCCGCCTGTCCCGTTATGTTTTCTGCGGTTCCGCAATGGGGCCGCTGGCCTCCGGGCCCGGCATGACTGTTGCCCCCTGTCGAAGGCATGACCTGGGGGGTGGTGTCACCGGGTCCGGGGGTGTTCGTCGGAGACGCTGATCAGAGGTCCGGCCACCGTCCGGTCCGGCGCAATGCTGGACAGTTCGCGGGCGGCAGGTCTGCATAACGTGGATGCGCGAGCACGACACCCGAGCCGAGGCCGGCACCGTCAACACCCCCTGGGAAGGGGCACGATGTTCGAGATCGAAGACGTGGGCGTGTTCCTGGGCCTGGACGTCGGCAAGAGCAGCCATCACGGTCATGGGCTCACCCCGGGCGGGAAGAAGGTCTTCGACAAGCAGCTGCCCAACAGCGAGCCCAAGCTGCGGGCCGTCTTCGACAAGCTGACCGCGAAGTTCGGCACCGTGCTGGTGATCGTGGACCAGCCCGCCTCCATCGGCGCCCTGCCACTGACCGTCGCCCGCGACGCGGGCTGCCAGGTCGCCTACCTGCCCGGACTGGCGATGCGCCGGATCGCCGACCTCTACCCGGGCGAGGCCAAGACCGACGCCAAGGACGCCGCCGTCATCGCGGACGCCGCCCGGACGATGCCGCACACCCTGCGCTCGCTGGAGCTGACCGACCAGATCACCGCCGAGCTGACCGTGCTCGTCGGCTTCGACCAGGACCTGGCCGCCGAGGCCACCCGCACCTCCAACCGGATACGGGGCCTGCTCACCCAGTTCCACCCCAGCCTGGAACGCGTCCTGGGCCCGCGCCTGGACCACCAGGCCGTGACCTGGCTGCTGGAGCGCTACGGATCCCCAGCCGCCCTGCGCAAGGCCGGACGCCGCAGACTCGTCGAGCTGATCCGCCCGAAGGCCCCGCGCATGGCCACCAGGCTGATCGACGACGTCTTCAACGCGCTCGACGAGCAGACCGTCGTCGTTCCCGGGACCGGCACCCTCGACATCGTCATCCCCTCCCTGGCCGCCTCGCTGGCCGCTGTCCACACCCAGCGCCGGGCGATGGAAGCCCAGATCAACGCCCTGCTGGAGGCTCACCCTCTTTCCCCGGTCCTGACGTCGATGCCCGGCGTCGGCGTCAGGACCGCCGCCGTCCTGCTGGTCACCGTCGGCGACGGCACCAGCTTCCCCACCGCCGCCCACCTCGCCTCCTACGCCGGCCTCGCCCCCACCACGAAGCAGTCCGGGACCTCGATCCATGGCGAACACGCACCCCGAGGCGGAAACCGGCAGCTCAAACGGGCGATGTTTCTCTCCGCCTTCGCCTGCATGAACGCCGACCCGGCCTCCCGCGCCTACTACGACAAGCAACGAGCACGCGGCAAAACCCACACCCAGGCCCTCCTCCGCCTCGCCCGCCAACGCATCAGCGTCCTGTTCGCCATGCTCCGCGACGGCACCTTCTACGAATCCCGGACACCGACGGACGTCGAGCTCGCCGCTTAGCCTCAGCGAGCCCGAACCACCCGAAACCCGACACAGGTGCCTTGACGAAAGACATAGAGGCACCCCCCCGCAAGGGGGCGGTCAGCCGGCGAGCAGCCGGCCCGTGAACAGGCCCCGGAGGGTGTGGGCGGCGGCGAGGAGCCAGGCCGTCAGCAGGGCGAGGAAGAGTGCCGCGGCCAGCCAGCCGAGGGCGGTGAGCCCGGTGTGGCGGGCCAGGCCGGCGGCGCCGGTGACACAGGTGCCCACGGGGAAGGTCAGCGCCCACCAGGTCATCGCGAAGCCCATGCCGCCCCGGGCCGCCCGCACCAGCATGCACCCGGCGAGTGCCAGCCAGAGCAGGGCGAATCCCATCACGGGCACCCCGTAGACGACCGCGAAGCCGGCGAGGGCGTCGGCGTAGGGGGCGCCGACGGCCCCGGGGGCCATGTCGGCGAGCTGGTTCACGGCGGTGGTGGACTGTCCGAGCGGACCGAGGACCAGGAACAGGGTGGGGGTGAGGGCCAGGGGGAGGGGACCGCCCACGACCAGCCGGCCGAAGATGAGGGGGAGCACGAGCAGGGTGGCGAGCAGGCTGGTGCCGAACATGGCGTAGCAGGCGAGCAGCATGGCCTCGCGGGGCTGGCCGGCGGGCAGGTGGGGGATCAGCAGCGGGCCGAGGGCGGCCGAGACCATGGGGGCGACGAGGGGGAGCAGCCACACCGGGCTCGCCTGCCCCGGTTCGACCTTGTGGCGCACCACCATCAGGTAGGGCACGGCCACAGCCGCGACCAGGCCGATCGCCGTGCCCGCGGTGAACAGCACGGTGTCCGCGGCCACGGCGGCGCCGGTTCCGACGAGGTCCCTGCCGACGATGAGGGTGCCGCCGCCGACGGCCAGCAGCGCCATGGACAGGCAGCCGTAGAAGGGGGCCACGGCGGGGTCGAGCAGGTGGGCGCGGGCCTGGTCGCGGTGGTGCAGCCAGTGCCCGGCACGGGCGACCAGCAGGACGGCGAGGGCGGCCGCGGAGAGTGCCCAGACGAGCTGGCAGGCCACGCGCTGGCCGGGCAGCTGGTACGGGAGGGTCGCACCGGCGTTGGCGACCATCGCGGTGCCCATGACGGAGGCGTACCAGTTGGGGCCGAGGTGGCGCAGCGCAGGTGCCTTGTGGGCGGCGGGCGCGGGCTCGGTGAGGGGGCGGGGTCGCACGAGGGTGGTGGCCATGGGTCCAGCGTCACGCCGGGGCGGGACGCGCGGCAGGGATCACCTCTCTATAAGGCCATAAACTGATGTTATGGGTGAGGAGAACACGATTCCGCTGGCACACCGCGTACCGGACCTGGGTGCACTGGAGCTGCTGCTCGCGGTGGCCCGGATGGGCAGCCTGAGCGGCGCGGCCCGGCGGCTGGGCATCACCCAGCCCGCGGCGAGCAGCCGGATCCGGGCAATGGAGACCCGGCTGGGCGTCGCCCTGGTGGACCGCTC
This sequence comes from Streptomyces sp. PCS3-D2, assembly GCF_000612545.2. GTDB lineage: Bacteria > Actinomycetota > Actinomycetes > Streptomycetales > Streptomycetaceae > Streptomyces. The sequence continues at coordinate 6,173,456 of NZ_CP097800.1, forward strand.
CCCGCGTGGCTCGACGCTGACGGCCGAAGGCGCGCTGGTCACGGACTGGGCCCGGCGGGTGGTGGAGGCGGCCGAGGCCTTCGACGCGGGCGCACAGGCGCTGCGGGGGCGGCGGGACTCGCGGCTGCGGGTGGCGGCCAGCATGACGATCGCGGAGTACCTGTTGCCCGGGTGGTTGATCGCGCTGCGCGGTCAGCGTCCGGACACGGCGGTGTCACTGCACGCGGGCAACTCGGCGCTGGTCGTGCAGCGGGTCCTCGCGCACGAGGCCGACCTCGGCTTCGTGGAGGGGCTGACGGTGCCCGAGGGCCTGGACTCGGCGGTGATCGCGCAGGACCGGCTGGTCGTGGCGGTGGCGTCGGCGCACCCGTGGGCGCGGCGCGCGCGGGGCGTGGAGGCGGCGGAACTCGCCGCGACGCCGCTGATCCTGCGGGAGCGGGGATCGGGGACGCGGCAGGTGCTGGACGCGGCGCTCGCCGGGCACGGCGGGCTGGCCGCGCCGCTGCTGGAGCTGGCGTCGACGACGGCGGTGAAGGCGGCCGCGCTGGGCGGCGCCGGGCCGTGCGTGCTGTCGGAGCTCGCCGTGGTGGACGAGCTGGCGGCGCGCAGGCTGGTGGCGGTGCCGGTGACGGGCGCCGGGCTGGGCCGGGCCCTGCGGGCGGTGTGGCCCGCGGGCGCTCGCCCGGCGGGCCCGGCCCGGGACCTGCTGTCCCTGACCCGGGGCACCGCCCAGGGGCCGGGCCGGCGGACGGACCCCCGGGCATCGGACGGACCCTAGGGCAGCGGACGGACCCTAGGGCAGCGGGCGGACCGTGAGGATCTGTTCGGCGTGGCCGACCGGGCCGTCGAGATCGTGCAGGACGCTGCTGGTGAGCCCCTGACCCGACGGGCCGAAGGTGACGGTGGTGTCCAGGCCGGTCCATGGGCCGCGCGGCTGTCGGTGCAGGTGGATCGTCAGGTCGAGGTTCGGGAACATCCACGCGGTGGGGTCCTGCTGGGCCGCGACGCCGTTCGCGGTGTCCACCAGGGCGACGTACGAGGCGAGGGCGCTGCTGGGCTCGCCCGCGACCAGGGTGAGCGGCGAGGACACCCAGGCCGCCGTGCGGCCGCGGCGGGAGGGCGGCGTCCGGCGGACCTCGATGGAGGAGACGAAGCCGCCGTCCCATTCCTCGTCCATGGCCCAGACGTCGAGTTCCCCGGGAGCGGGGAGGGGCTCGTGCGGGCTGTCGGCCACCGAGGAGGAGTCCAGGGTCGCCAGCAGCCAGGCGCGGGCGCGGACCACCGGCCGGCCGCCGATGGCCACGGTCGCCTCCAGCAGCTCGATGGTGCGGCCCGGGCGCAGGGTCTCGACGGTGATCTCGCACTCGTCGAGGGCGATACGGCCGAGGATGTCGTAGCTGATCCGCGCGAGTGCCGACGGTGCGGGCCGCCCCGCCAGGTGTCCGTCGATCGCGTGCACCACGAGGCCGGTGAGCGGGCTGAAGTGCTGCTCGCCGGTGTTCCACGCACCGCCCGCGTGGGCGGTGGGCTTGTAGCGGTGGCCGCCCGTCCGCTCGTAGTAGCTCTCGGGCAGGGCGTCGCCGGTGGTCACGGGTCTGTCTCCTCGGGCGGGTGGGAACGAGCAGAGATCGGTGTATCGATCACGCATCGTAGGAGGCGGCGTCCCGTCCGTCACCGTGATCTGTCGGACAGCAGGGCGGCGGCCGCGCCGTGTGACTCCGTCCCCCTCCCTCCAGCGTGCACACGTGCGGATCCCTGGGCCAAGCGGGCTCGGGGGCGGCGCCGTCCGGGCGGACCTCGGCCGCCCCGCCCCGCGCGCTTGCGGGGGCGGGGCGGCCGTCGCCGTACGCCGGTCAGGCCACCGGAACCCCGCGGTGCGCCGCGGCCGCCTCGATCAGCGAGGACATCACCCGCGTGTCCTTGTCACGCTCCGGGTGCCACTGCACGCCCAGCGCCCAGCGCGCCGGGTCGGGCAGCTCGATCGCCTCCACCGTCCCGTCGAGCGCGTGCGCCGAGACGACCAGGCCGCGCCCCAGGCGCTCGACCGCCTGATGGTGGTAGGTCGGTACCTGCGCCTCCTCCGGGACCAGCTCGGCGTACCGGGTGCCCGGGACGGGGCGCACCGGGTGCCAGGAGGTGACGTCCGGGGTGTCGACGTGGCCGTCGATGTGCTGGACCAGCGTGCCGCCCAGGGCCACGTTCAGCGCCTGCATCCCCCGGCAGATGCCGAGCACCGGCACGTCCGCCTCCAGCGCCGCGTTGATCAGGGCCAGCTCCCAGTGGTCGCGGACCGTCGCGGGCGGGCCCGTACGGGGGTCGCGTGCGGCGCCGTAGTGGACCGGGTCCAGGTCCGGGCCGCCCGCGACCACGAGGCCGTCCACCCGGCTCAACACCTCCGCCGCCGCACCGGGTTCGTCCGGGGGCAGCAGTACGGCCGCGCCGCCCGCCGCCTGGACGAGTGCGTAGTACCCGGCCGGTACGAGGGACGTAGGCAGGTCCCACACCCCGTAGCGGGTGGATTCCTCGACGTAGGTGGTGATGCCGATGAGCGGCCTGGGCACGTTCTCTACCTCCGTGAACGGGACGGCGGACGACAGGACAGGACGGGACAGGACAGGATCTCAGTCGCGGGCCAGCTCCGCCTCGGCTTCCGCGAGGGCCGCGAACTCCTCCTCGGGGGCCGAGGCCACCAGGTGGTGGCGGCTGTGGAAGGCGAAGTAGGCCAGGGCGACGGCGTACACGGCCAGGGCGATGAAGGCCGCGTCCTTGTCCACCAGGAAGGTCGCGACCAGGGCCGACAGGGCGAGCGCGAAGGCCACCGAGGAGGTCAGGATGCCGCCCGGGGTGCGGTACGGACGCGCCAGCTGCGGCTCCCGGCGGCGCAGCACGATGTGCGAGAGCGCCATCAGGGCGTAGGAGATGGTCGCGCCGAAGACCGCGATGTTGAGCATGCGGGCGCCGTTGCCGGTGGCCGCGGCCAGGGCGAAGCCGATCGCGCCGGGGATGACCAGGCCGAGGTACGGGGCCTTGCGCTTGGAGGTCAGGGACAGGAAGCGGGGCAGGTAGCCGGCCCGGGAGAGGGCGAAGAGCTGGCGCGATCCCGCGTAGATCAGCGAGAAGAAGGAGGCCACCAGGCCCGCCAGACCCGCGTAGTTCACGAAACGGCTCAGCGCGGTCGGGCCGCCGTCCCCTTCCAGGGCGACCACCAGTGGATTGCCGGCCGTCTTGACGGCGTCTGCGCCCTGCGCGCCGGTCGCCGCGAAGAAGGTGATCAGGGCCAGCAGGGCGAGGATGCCCATGGAGATGGACAGCGCCTTCGGCATGGAGCGGACCGGGTCCTTCGCCTCCTCGGCCGCCAGCGGTACGCCTTCCACGCCGAGGAAGAACCACATGCCGAAGGGGAAGGCGGCCCAGATGCCGAGCACGCCCAGCGGCAGCCAGGAGTTCGAGCCGAAGGCGGTCGGGTCGACCGGGATGTCGTTGAGGCCGTCCGCGCTGAACTCCGTGAAGGCGCCGACCGCGAAGATCAGCAGTGCGGCGACGGCGACGGCGGTCACGACGAGGCTGAAGCGGAGCGCCTCGCCGACGCCCCACAGGTGCACGCCGATGAAGATCACGAAGCAGCCGAGGTAGACGGGCCAGCTGGAGGTGAGGCCGAAGAGGCCGAGGGACTCCACGTAGTCGCCGATGAAGATGACGATCGCCGCGGGGGCCAGGATGTATTCGATGAGGATGGCGGTGCCGGTCAGGAAGCCGCCCCAGGGGCCCAGCGCGCGGCGGGCGAAGCCGTAGCCGCCGCCCGCCGTCGGCAGGATCGTCGACAGCTCGGCGAGGGAGAAGACCAGACAGGCGTACATGGCGCCCATCAGGACGGTGGCGATGGCGAGACCGCCGAAGCCGCCCTTGTCGAGCCCGACGTTCCAGCCGGAGAAGTCCCCGGAGACGACGTAGGCGACGCCGAGGCCGGTCAGGAGCAGCCACCCGGCACTGCCGCGGCGCAGCGTGCGGCGCTCCAGGTAGTCGTCCGGGCCGTCGCCGCCGGCGGGTGACGTGGTGGGTGCGGGTACGGCTGCCAGCCGTGCCTCGGTGTCGTCGGCCATCGTGCGCTCCTGCCTCAGGGCAATGGTTGTGGGGCGTACCTTTGTCCTAGTGGAGCGGAGCGCGCAAGACCTCTGCGTAAAACAGAAGTTACGAAAGCCTCTCGGGCGCCCCGCGATCCCCGCCCCCCGGCCGGCTCAGGCGAGGAAGCCGCGCAGCAGTGCGGCCGTGCCGCAGCAGTGCTCGCGCATGGTCTCGCGGGCCCGAGCCGCATCCCCCTCCAACACCGACTCCACCAGCGCGCTGTGCTGCTGCTGGGAGTGCTCCAGGTTGCGTACCAGCAGCGGGATGCAGTCGAGCAGGTCGTTGACCGTGGCGCGGACGGCCGCGTACTGGGCCGTCAGGGTGGCCGACCCGGCGAGCTCGCACAGGGCGAGGTGGAAGAGCGTGTCTTGCCTGCGGTAGTCCGCCAGCGGGGCGTCGTGGGTGGCGTCCAGGGCCGCGAGCAGCCGTTCGGTGCCCTCTTCGGTCAGCCCCTGGGAGGCGCACAGCCCGGCCGCCCCCACCTCCAGGACCTCGCGGAAGCGCAGCACGTCCTCGATGTCCACGCCCGCCACCCGCCTGCGCAGCTCCTCCTCCGTGCCGCCGGCCGGGGTGTCGGGACGGGGCAGCACGAACGTTCCGCCGTACCGGCCGCGCCGCGCCTCCACCAGGCCCTGGTCCTGAAGTACCTTCAGGACCTCGCGCAGGGTGACCCGGCTGATCCCCATCCGCTCGGCCAGCTCGCGCTCGGGCGGCAGCCTTTCGCCGCCGGGCACCAGGCCCAGGCGGACCACCTGGAGGATCTGCTGCAGCGCCTCCTCGAAGCCGTTGCCCGCCCGCACCTGGCGCAGCACCGGGTTCAGGCGCCGGGCGGCGTCGCCCTCGCTCGCCGTATCGGTCATCTCGGTCCCTCCCCTTCCCAAGCAATGGTTCTATTCAATACCTTAGGCCTCCTCGGCTCACCGAAGGAGAGATTCCCGTGGTAGACCGCAAGCCGCCGCTCGCGCCCGAGGAGCTCCGTGCCCTCGTCGCCAGCGGTGAGATCGACACAGTGGTCCTGGCCTTCCCCGACATGCAGGGGCGGCTCCAGGGCAAGCGGTTCGCCGCACAGTTCTTCCTGGACGAGGTCCTCGCGCACGGCACCGAGGGCTGCAACTACCTGCTGGCCGTCGACACCGACATGAACACCGTCGACGGCTACGAGATGTCCTCCTGGGAGCGGGGCTACGGCGACTTCGCCATGCATCCCGACCCCGCCACCCTGCGCCGCATCCCCTGGAACCCCGGCAGCGCCTTCATCCTGGCCGACCTCGCCTGGAACGACGGCACCCCCGTCGTGGCCGCCCCCCGCCAGATCCTGCGCCGCCAGCTGGAACGCCTCGCCGAGCATGGATACACCGCGATGGTCGGCACCGAGCTGGAGTTCATGGTCTTCCAGGACACCTACGAGCAGGCCTGGAACGCCAACTACCGCGGCCTGACCCCCGCCAACCAGTACAACATCGACTACTCGGTCCTCGGGACCGGCCGTGTCGAACCCCTGCTGCGCCGGATCCGCAACGAGATGCAGGCCGCCGGTCTGACCGTCGAGTCGGCCAAGGGCGAGTGCAACCTCGGCCAGCACGAGATCGCCTTCCGCTACGACGAGGCGCTCACCACCTGCGACCAGCACTCCGTCTACAAGACCGGCGCCAAGGAGATCGCCGCACAGGAAGGCGTCGCGCTCACCTTCATGGCCAAGTACGACGAGCGCGAGGGCAACTCCTGTCATATCCACCTCTCCCTCACCGACGCCGACGGACGCAACGCGATGGCCGGAGAGGGCCACGAGGCACACGGTATGTCACCGGTGATGCGCCACTTCCTGGCCGGCCAGCTTGCCGCGCTGCGCGACTTCTCCCTTCTCTACGCCCCGAACATCAACTCGTACAAGCGTTTCCGGCCCGGATCCTTCGCGCCGACCGCCGTCGCCTGGGGCCTCGACAACCGCACCTGCGCCCTGCGCGTCGTCGGCCACGGCCGCTCCATGCGCTTCGAGAACCGCCTCCCCGGCGGCGACGTCAACCCCTACCTCGCCGTCGCCGGCCTGGTCGCGGCCGGCCTCTACGGCATCGAGAACCGCCTGGAACTGCCCCCGATCTGCACCGGCAACGCCTACACCGGCGACTACGCCCACGTCCCCGCGACCCTGCGCGAGGCCGCCGAACTCTGGGAGAACAGCGAGATCGCCAAGGCCGCGTTCGGCCCCGAGGTCGTCGCCCACTACCGGAACATGGCCCGCGTGGAACTCGACGCCTACGACTCCGCGGTGACCGACTGGGAGCTGCGCCGCTCCTTCGAACGCCTGTAGTCATCCACGCCACCGAACCGAAACTGTGAGGCACCACGTGTCCGATGCGCTGGCCCCCTTCGATCTGAGAGTGCTCAATCCGGCCACCGAGGAACTCGTCGCCGTCGTCCCGGCCGCCACACGGGACGACGTCGACGCCGCCGTCGCCCGGGCCGCCGCGGCCCAGCGCGCCTGGGCGGCGGCCGCCCCCGCCGACCGGGCCCGCCTGCTGCGCCGCTTCGCCGCGGTCGTCGACGCACACGTCGAGGAACTGGCGCAGCTGGAGGTCCGCGAAGCCGGCCACACAATCGGCAACGCCCGCTGGGAAGCCGGCAACGTACGCGACCTCCTCGACTTCGCCGCCGGGGGCGTGGAACGGCTCTCCGGCCGCCAGATCCCCGTCGCCGGCGGCATCGACGTCACCTTCCTCGAACCCCTCGGCGTCATCGGCGTGATCGCCCCGTGGAACTTCCCCCTGCCGATCGCCGCCTGGGGCCTGGCCCCGGCCCTCGCCGCAGGCAACGCCGTCATCCTCAAGCCCGCCGAGACCACCCCCCTGACCGCGCTGCGCCTCGCCGAACTCGCCCTTGAGGCCGGGATCCCCGAACACCTCTTCCAGGTGCTCCCCGGCCGCGGCGACACCGCGGGCGACGCCCTCGTCGAACACCCCGGCGTCGCGAAGATCGTCTTCACCGGCTCCACCCGGGTCGGCAAGCAGATCATGGCCAAGTGCGCCGAACGGGTGAAGCGCGTCACCCTCGAACTCGGCGGCAAGAGCCCCAACATCGTCTTCGCCGACGCCGACCTGGAGGCCGCCGCGGCCGCCGCCCCCATGTCCTTCCTCGACAACACCGGCCAGGACTGCTGCGCCCGCACCCGCATCCTCGTCCAGCGCTCCGCGTACGACCGCTTCCTCGACCTCGTCGCCCCCCGCATCGCGGACGTCGCCGTCGGCGACCCGCTCGACGAGAAGACGCAGATGGGCCCGCTGATCTCCCGGTCCCAGCTGGACCGAGTCCGGTCCTTCGTCACCGACGACCTCACCGCGGTCCGCGGCACCGCCCCCGAAGGCCCCGGCTTCTGGTACCCGCCGACCCTCGTCACCGACGTCGACCCCGCCGCGCCCGTCGCCGTCGAGGAGGTCTTCGGGCCCGTCGCCGTCGTCCTGCCCTTCGAGGACGAGGAGGACGCCGTACGCCTGGCCAACGCCACCGCATACGGCCTCTCCGGCTCCCTGTGGACCCGGGACATCGGCCGCGCGCTGCGCGTCTCGCGGGCCGTCGCCGCCGGCAACCTGTCCGTCAACTCCCACAGCAGCGTCCGCTACTGGACCCCCTTCGGCGGCTACAAGCAGTCCGGGCTCGGCCGTGAGCTCGGACCCGACGCCCTCACCGCTTTCACCGAGACCAAGAACGTCTTCATCAGCACGGAGGCCTGACCCCATGTCCGTAGAGCCCAACGCGATCATCTGCCGCCGCCTCGTCGGCCGCACCGCCGTCATCACGGGAGCCGGCAGCGGCATCGGCCTCGCCACCGCCCGCCGACTGGCCTCCGAAGGCGCCAACGTCGTCTGCGCGGACATCGACGAGACGGCCGGCAAGGCCGCCGCCGAGGAGGTCGGAGGCCTCTTCGTGAAGGTCGACGTCACCGACAAGGAAGACGTCGAGGCCCTCTTCAAGACCGCCTTCGACACCTACGGCTCCGTCGACATCGCCTTCAACAACGCGGGCATCTCGCCCCCGGACGACGACTCCATCCTCACCACCGAGCTCGACGCCTGGCGCCGCGTCCAGGACGTCAACCTCACCTCCGTCTACCTCTGCTGCAAGGCCGCCCTGCCCTACATGCAGCGCCAGGGCCGCGGCTCCATCATCAACACCGCCTCCTTCGTCGCCATCATGGGCGCCGCCACCTCCCAGATCTCCTACACGGCCTCCAAGGGCGGCGTCCTCGCCATGTCGCGCGAGCTCGGCGTCCAGTTCGCCCGCGAGGGCATCCGCGTCAACGCCCTGTGCCCGGGGCCCGTCAACACCCCGCTGCTCCAGGAACTGTTCGCCAAGGACCCCGAGCGCGCCGCCCGCCGCCTCGTGCACATCCCGCTGGGCCGGTTCGCCGAGCCCACCGAGATCGCCGCCGCCGTCGCCTTCCTCGCCAGCGACGACTCCTCCTTCATCAACGCCACCGACTTCCTCGTCGACGGTGGCATCTCGGGCGCGTACGTCACGCCCCTCTAGAGCTCACCCACCACCACCCACCCGACAGCCGGGCGTCGCACGACGCCCGGCTGTCGTGCTCCACCGCCCGTGACGCCTTCACCGCCAGGAGCGATCACCCGTGTCCCCACGCACCACCACCCAGCGCCTCCAGGCGCTCGCCGCCGCCGCGGTCACCGTGGCGGCCCTCGCCGCCGCCGGCCCCACCGCCGCGGCCGCAGGCCCCCTTGCGCACTGCGCCACCCCGCGGCTGACGACCGGCTGGTACGGCGACAACCAGGCGCGCCTCCAGCAGCTCATCGACCGCTACGGCCGCTGCGGCCCCCACCGCCCCACCCGCGCCAGGCCCGTCGCCGTCTTCGACTGGGACAACACCGTCGTCAAGAACGACGTCGGCGACGCCACCATGTTCTGGCTGCTCCGCAACGGCAAGGTCCGCCAGCCCGCCCGCGGGGACTGGACCACCACCAGCCGCTTCCTGACCCCTGCCGCCGCCGGGGCCCTCGCCGACGCCTGCGCAGCCCTCGCCCGCCCGGGCACCCCGCTGCCCACCGGGACCCCCGCGGGAGCCGGCTGCGCGGACGAGATCAGGGCGGTCTACGGCACCGCCGCGACCCGCACCGGAGCCACCGCCTTCACCGGCTGGGACCGCCGCACGATGGAACCCGGGTACGCCTGGCTGCCCCAGCTGATGCAGGGCTGGACCGCCCACGAGATCCGCGGCTTCGCCGCCGCCGCCCGCACCGAGAACCTCGACGCGCCCGTCGGCGCCACCCAGCAGGTCGGCACCGGCAGCGCCACCGGGTGGGTGCGCTACTACGACCAGCAGAAGGACCTGATCAAGAGCCTCGGCAAGGCCGGCTTCGACGTCTGGATCAGCTCGGCCTCCCCCCAGCCGGTCGTCGAGGTCTGGGCCGCGGCCGTCGGCATCGGCGCCGACCGCGTCATCGGCATCCGCAACACCACGACCCGCGGCGGGGCGTACACCGCCCACCTCCAGGGATGCGGCTCCGTCGCGGACGGAGCCGACACGATGATCACGTACATCGACGGCAAGCGCTGCTGGATCAACAAGGAGGTCTTCGGAGTGCGCGGCCCCGCCGCCGGGACGGTCCAGCCGCCCGCCCGCCGCCCGGTGTTCGCGGCGGGAGACTCCGACACCGACATCACGTTCCTGCGGGACGCGACCGTCCTGCGGCTCGCGGTGAACCGGAACAAGACCGAGCTCATGTGCCGGGCCTACGACAACAGCGACGGCAAGTGGATCGTCAACCCGATGTTCATCGAGCCGAAGAAGCAGAGGACCAGCCCCTACCCCTGCTCCACCACCGGCTACATCGACCACGACGGCACCGCCGGCCCGGTCCGCCGCGACGACACGAGCGTCATTCCGGATCAGGCGGACACCGTGTTCCAGGCCGTCACAGAAAGGTGAGGCCCTCGCCCCGATAGGTCGGCACACTGCCCGAGACCCGGTCGCCCTCCACGAGGTGCAGGGTGTCGAACCGCTCGCACAGTTCGCCGGCCTTCGCATGGCGGAACCAGACCCGGTCGCCGATCAGCAGGTCGTCGGCCGGGCTCCCCAGCAGCGGCGTCTGCACCTCGCCCGCGCCCTCCTGCGGGTCGTAGCGCAGCCCCTGCGGCAGGTACGGGACCGGCAGCCGGTCCGGGCCGGGCGCCCCGGACGCCGGGTAGCCGCCGCCGAGCACCGTGACCACCCCCACCCCGGGCCGGCGTACCACCGGCTGGGCGAAGAGGGCGGCCGGTCGGCCGCTGAACGAGGTGTAGTTGTCGAAGAGCCGCGGCACGTACAGCCCCGACCCAGCGGCGATCTCGGTCACCGCCTCCTCGGCCGCGGTCTGCTGCACGCTGCCCGTGCCGCCGCCGTTGACGAACTCCAGGTCCGGTACGACGGCCCGTACGGCCGCCACCACCGCGGCCCGGCGCGCCGCCAACTCCCTGCGGGCCGCGCCCTGCATCAGCCGGATCGCCCGAGACCGCAGGGGGCGCCCCGCCAGAGCGTCCCCGACCCCGGCGACATGGCCCTCGTACGCCATCAGCCCCACCACCCGGAACCCGGGGCGCGCGACGACTGCCCGGGCCAGCGCCGCCAGTTCCGCCGGTTCGCGCAGCGGCGACCGGCGCGCGCCCACCCGGATCCGGCCGCCCATCAGGTGCAGGGCGGTGTCCAGTTCCAGGCACACCCGGATCTCCTCGGCACCGCCGTCACGGGCCGCGTCGACCAGGTCCAGCTGCGCGGGGTCGTCCACCATCACGGTGACGGCCGCGGCCAGCTTGGCGTCGCCGGCCAGCTCGCCGAAACCGGCCCGGTCCGCGGAGGGGTAGGCGAGGAGCACGTCCTCGAACCCGGAACGGGCCAGCCAGAGCGACTCGGCGAGGGTGTACGACATGATCCCGGCGAACCCGGGGCGGGCCAGCACCCGTTCGAGCAAAGCACGGCACCGGACCGACTTGCTGGCGACCCGGACCGGCTTGCCGCCGGCCCGGCGCACGAGATCGTCTGCATTGGCGTCGAAGGCCTCGACATCCACGATGGCCAGCGGCGCGTCCAGGTGCGCGGTCGCCCGGTCGTACCGGGCGCGGTCGGCGGCGGGGGAGTTCATGGGCGGCAGCTTGCCAGAGGTCTCTACCGGTGGGTAGGGCCCCGGGCCAACCCCCGGGGCTCCGCCCGGACCCCGTGCCTCGAACACCGGCGAGGCTGGAGGGGGCGAAGCCGAGGGGCAGCGTGGCCGGGGGAGAGGCGGCGCGGCAGTGGTGAGGGGGGATCTGCCGGGCCGGGGTCGGGACCGGTCGGGGCGTCGGCCGGGACGTAGAACGTGGCCCGACGGGACCGCTCCGCCGGGTGGGTGTCCGCGAACCCCGTAGAGTACGGGCAGGCAGCCGTACGGAACGGGGGGCGGAGCCGCCGGATGACCACGACGACACCGCGGACCACGATCCCGGGCGAGCCCGACCCCTGGTCCCCGCCGCCCCGGCCCGCCCACATCCCGCCGCGCCGCCACCCCGGCCGCGTCGTGGCCGCCACCCTCTGCCTCGTCCTCGGCGGCGGCCTCGTCGGCGGAGCCGCCCTCACCACCTGGGCCGAACACCGCGCCGCGAACCGCCCCCTGCCCGCCGACGCCGCCTACCGCAAGGCCGGCTCGCTGTGGCGCGCGGCCCCCGTGGACAGCCTCTTTCCGCCCGTCCTCGCCGGCCCCTCGGCCGGCCCCGGCGGCGCCGACCGCACCTGGACCCGCGTCGCGCTCGCCCCCGACGCCGACTGCCCCGCCGCCCTGCCCGCCGACTGGCTGGCCGCGGTGGCCGAGACCGGCTGCACCCGCGTGCTCCGCGCCACCTACACCGACGCCACCCGCAGCGCCCTGATCGCCGTCGGCATGGTCTTCACCCCCGCCGACGGGCCCACGATGAGCTCCCTCCGGGGCCGACTCACCGCCCCGCCCGCCTACGGGTTCGCCGACGACCAGCGCGCCGCCTGGGCCGCCTCCGTACGCACCGAGGCCCCCGTCGTCGTCTATGCCGTCTCCGCCTTCGCCGACGGCCGCCCCCAGGAGGCCCCGCGCCCGGCCGGGGACCTCGTCGCGAAGGGCGCCACGGGCGCCGCCGCCCAGGCGGGCCTCGGCCACGAGGCCACGGCGGTCGCCGACCGGATCGGGGACGGTCTGGCGGCCCTCGCCGCACCGCCCGTCACCCCAGCCCCGAAGGCCGCACGATGACCCTCGCCGGAGCCTCCGCCCGCGCCCTCCTCCGTGGTGCGGCCGTGCTCGCCGCCGCCGCTCTCCTGGCCACCGCCACCGCCGCCCCGGCCGCTGCCGACACCATCCGCGACCGCCAGTGGGGGCTCCTGGCCCTGCGCGCCGAGGAGGCCTGGGGCACCACCCGCGGGGACGGCGTGACCGTCGCCGTCCTCGACACCGGCGTCGACGAGTCCCACCCGGACCTGTCCGGCCAGGTCCTCGCCGGCACCGACCTCATCGGCATGGGCGCCGGCCCCGGCGACCGGGCCTGGGCCCGCCACGGGACCGCCATGGCGAGCATCATCGCCGGGCACGGGCACGGTCCGAGCCGCAGCCAGGGAGTCCTCGGCGTCGCGCCGCAGGCGCGGATCCTGCCCGTACGGGTGATCCTCGAAGAGAGCGACCCGGGCCGGGCCACGGCACGCGAGAGCAAGGGCGGCGCCCTGGCCGAAGGCATCCGCTGGGCCGCGGACCACGGGGCCGACGTGATCAACCTGTCCCTCGGCGACGACAGCGACTCCGCCCACCACGAGGCGGGCGAGGACGAGGCGGTCCAGTACGCGCTCGCCAAGGGGGTGGTCGTCGTGGCCTCCGCAGGCAACGGCGGCGAGTCGGGCGACCGCGTCTCCTACCCGGCCGCCTACCCGGGGGTCATCGCCGTGACCGCGGTCGACCGCCGCGGCCGGAAGGCGAAATTCTCCACGCGCAATTGGTATGCCACCGTGAGCGCCCCCGGAGTCGACGTCGTCATCGCCGACCCGGACCGCTCCTACTACGAGGGCTGGGGCACCAGCGCCGCCGCCGCCTTCGTCTCCGGAGCGGCGGCCCTGGTCAGGGCCGCGCACCCCGATCTGTCCCCCGCCCAGATCAAGAAGCTGCTGGAGGACACCGCCTCCGACTCCCCGGCCGGTGGTCGCGACGACGCCCGCGGCCACGGAATGGTCGATCCCGCAGCCGCCCTCCAGGTCGCGGACGAGATGCGGCCCGAGGCTGCGGTACCCGCCCCGGCCCCGGCCGCCGCCCGGTACTTCGGCCCGGGCCCCGAGCCGGTCCGCCCGCCGGAGCGCGGCGCCCGGCTCGGCGCTCCGGCCGCCGCGGCCGCCGGAGCGGTGCTGCTCGTGCTGGCCGCCGTACTGGCCCGGCGCCCGCGACGTGGTCCCCGGGGCGGCGGCGCGGACCCGGCACAGTAGGGTCGGGTAACTGTGGCGAACATGGCGAACAAGAACATTCCCGACCCGGGCTTCTCCGACGACGACGGCTCCGCCGACCCCGAGCTGACCGCGGCCCTCGCCGCATGGGCCGAGGACCGCACGCAGGAGCCGCGCGTCCTGGCGGCACTGAAGGGCGCCCGCCTGCTGGTCCCGGTGGTGGCCGTCCTCGGCGAGGTGGAGACCGACCCGGAGACCGGACTCAAGCGGGAGAAGACCAGCGACATGGCCGTCCCGACCCTGCGGGCGGGGGACCGGCGGGCCCTGCCGGCCTTCACCTCGATCGCCTCGCTCGCGCTCTGGGACCCGGCCGCCCGGCCGGTGGCCGTCCCGCTGCACCAGGCTCTGGCGGCCGCCGCGCACGAGAAGGCCGACACCGTCGTGCTGGACCTGGCCGGCCCGGTCGCCTACCAGCTGACCGGGCCTGCGCTGCTCGCGCTCGCCGAGGGCCGCACGGACACCGACCCACTGGCCGACCCCGCCGTGCGGGAGGCCGTACGGGCCGCCGTGTCCGCCGAGCCGGCCGTGCGATGCGCCCACCTCGGCCCGGGCGGCGCCGACGCTGACGGAACCCTGGCGATCGTGCTGGCCGCCGACGCCCAGGCCCCCGCCGCGGCCCGCCGCGTAGCCGAGGCCCTGGCGGCGGACACCACCCTGCGGGCCCGCTTGGTGCGCGGCCTCGACCTGGCGCTGCTGCCGCCGGACGCTCCGGTCCCGCCCGGCGAGCCCCTCTACACCCGCTGAACGACGCGGGAGGGGCGGGCCGTGTCGTCACGGCCCGCCCCTCCCGCGTGGTGCTCGTCCCCGGATCAGCCGAAGACGGGACCGGTGAACTTCTCGCCCGGGCCCTGGCCCGGCTCGTCCGGGACGACCGAGGCCTCGCGGAAGGCCAGCTGGAGCGACTTCAGACCGTCGCGCAGCGGGGCGGCGTGGAAGGAGCTGATCTCGGTGGCGCTCGCGGTGACGAGTCCGGCCAGGGCTGTGATCAGCTTGCGGGCCTCGTCGAGGTCCTTGTGCTCGGAGTCCGGCTTGTCCAGGCCCAGGTTGACCGCCGCGGCGCTCAGCAGGTGCACGGCCACCGTCGTGATCACCTCGACGGCGGGCACGTCCGCGATGTCGCGGGTCATGGCGTCGTAGTCGGGGGCGCCGTCGGCAGCGGGGTCGGTGGAGGGTGTCGCGTCAGTCATGAGCCCCACGATATGCCGTGCGGCGGGCTTGCAACGCGGGTGCTAGTATGTACATCGACCGGCCGGATGCCATGGTGTCCGGCCCACAAGTGGAGGCTCCGTTCTCCCACCTGACCGCCTTCCGGGGCGGCGGGTCACCGGTCAGGCGGCATCCATCGTTCCGTACGGACGATGGAAAGCCGCCCGAGTCTGCGCCCCGCGTGCTGCATGCGGCGGTGCTCCGGTCGTTTTGGAGCCCCTGCCTGTGCCCGGCGGGGCTTTTTCATTCTCCCGCTGTGGTCGGTCTGACGGAAATACACGTCAGCGGCTGTCTGCCAGGCAGTCGTGTGGTGCTACCGAGGAGGATCCATCAGCACCGAGCCCCGCATCAACGACCGGATTCGCGTTCCCGAGGTACGACTCGTCGGTCCCAGCGGCGAGCAGGTCGGCATCGTGCCGCTTGCCAAGGCGCTTGAGCTGGCACAGGAGTACGACCTCGACCTGGTCGAGGTCGCGGCGTCCGCACGCCCGCCGGTCTGCAAGCTCATGGACTACGGCAAGTTCAAGTACGAGTCGGCCATGAAGGCCCGTGAGGCGCGCAAGAACCAGGCGCACACGGTCATCAAGGAAATGAAGCTCCGGCCGAAGATCGACCCGCACGACTACGACACCAAGAAGGGTCACGTCGTTCGGTTCCTCAAGCAGGGCGACAAGGTCAAGATCACGATCATGTTCCGTGGTCGCGAGCAGTCCCGGCCGGAACTCGGCTACCGACTGCTGCAGCGTCTCGCTTCGGACGTCGAGGAGCTCGGCTTCATCGAGTCGAACCCGAAGCAGGACGGGCGAAACATGATCATGGTCCTCGGTCCGCACAAGAAGAAGACCGAGGCCATGGCCGAAGCCCGCGAGGCGCAGGCCGCACGCAAGGCCGAGCGCCAGGGCGCCGCCGCCGCCGACGAAGCGACTCCCTCCCAGGAGGCCGCCCCGGTCGAGGCGACGGACGCCAAGGATGCCAAGGTCACCGAGGCCGACGCCGGTGAGGCGAACGCCGAGGCCTGATTCCGAGGCACCTGTCTCGAATCACCTACACACCATGACGCTCCCCCGAGCCGGTCCGGTGCGGACCGGCGAGGGAGCGCCACCGACGAGGAGATAACGGCGCCATGCCGAAGAACAAGACGCACAGCGGTACCAAGAAGCGTTTCAAGGTCACCGGCTCCGGCAAGGTGCTCCGCGAGCGCGCCGGCAAGCGCCACCTGCTCGAGCACAAGTCGTCCCGCCTGACCCGTCGCCTCACCGGCAACGCGGAGATGGCTCCCGGCGACGCCGCGAAGATCAAGAAGCTTCTCGGCATCTGACACCTCCGCTCCCCCTGCCGGGAGCGGAAGCATGTCGAGACCGGGACCCCATCGAATTTCCGGGTCGTGTGAAGACACCCACGGCCCCGCTACAAGGAGTTAAAAAGTGGCACGCGTCAAGCGGGCAGTAAACGCCCACAAGAAGCGCCGGGCGATCCTCGAGGCGGCCTCCGGCTACCGCGGTCAGCGTTCGCGCCTGTACCGCAAGGCCAAGGAGCAGGTCACCCACTCGCTGGTCTACAACTTCAACGACCGCAAGAAGCGCAAGGGCGACTTCCGTCAGCTGTGGATCCAGCGCATCAACGCCGCTGCCCGCCAGAACGGCATGACGTACAACCGCCTCATCCAGGGTCTGAAGGCCGCCAACATCGAGGTGGACCGCAAGATCCTCGCGGAGCTGGCCGTCAACGACGCCAACGCGTTCGCCGCCCTCGTCGAGGTCGCGCAGAAGGCGCTCCCGGCCGACGTCAACGCCCCCAAGGCCGCTGCCTAAGGGCTAGCCGGCCCGCGATCACGCGGCCGGCCCCCACGGACCCGCAGGCATTCGCCTGCGGGTCCGTGTGCTTTCGCCCCGCACCACGTCCGCCCGCCGGCCGCGCCCGCGCGCGCTCCGGAACCCCGAGAGAGAACCGCAGACCATGGCTACCCCCGCCGAGCTGATCTCCCCCCGATCCCCGCGGGTGGCCGCCGCCAGGCGACTGGCGCGGCGCAACTTCCGCACCAAGGAGCGCCGGTTCATCGCCGAGGGCCCGCAGGCGGTCCGCGAGGCCGTCGAGCACCGCGGTCCCACGGGCGCCCCGACCCTGATCGAGCTGTTCGCCACCGTCGAGGCCGCCGAGCGCCATCCCGAGATCATCGGCGCGGCCCTGGACGCGGGGGCCCGTGTGCACCACGCCTCCGACGAGGTGCTCGCCGAGGTCTCCCAGACCGTCACCCCCCAGGGGATCGTGGGCGTCTGCCACTTCCTCGACTCGCCCTTCGAGGAGATCCTCAAGGCCGGGCCCAAACTCGTTGCCGTCCTCGCGCACGTGCGCGACCCCGGCAACGCGGGTACGGTGCTGCGCTGCGCGGACGCCGCCGGGGCCGACGCGGTGGTGCTGACCGACGCCTCCGTGGACCTCTACAACCCCAAGTCCGTACGGGCCTCCGTGGGCTCCCTCTTCCACCTGCCGGTCGCCGTCGGTGTCCCGGTGGAGCAGGCCGTCGCGGGGTTGCGCGCCGCCGGCGTACGGATCCTCGCAGCCGACGGGGCCGGCGAGGACGACCTCGACGCCGAACTGGACGCCGGCACCATGGGCGGCCCCTCCGCCTGGGTGTTCGGCAACGAGGCCTGGGGCCTTCCGGAGGAGACCCGGGCGCTCGCGGACGCCGTCGTACGGGTCCCGATCCACGGGAAGGCGGAGAGTCTGAACCTGGCGACGGCCGCCGCCGTGTGTCTCTACGCGTCCGCGCGTGCACAGCGGGCGCCCGGAGGGTGCCGCTCCGTGACCCCCAGCTAGTAGTGTGGCGGCCCGGGGGGCCCACTGCGCTACTCGGAGATGTGGGGTACGGGGACATGACCGTCGGTACGAACAGCTGGCCCGGAGCCGCGGACGCGGCCGAGGAGCCGTTCCTGGACGCCCTCGACCCTCCGGTCGCGGCCGCCGACGGGCTGTGCGGCGTACCGCCCCAGGCGGTGGACTCGGGCCGCGCCCGCGCCGCCCGGCCCGTGGTCCCCGCCGCGCGGGAGGCCGCCGAGGTCCCGGGCGCCGGACTCGGCTTCGAGGTGGACCCGGACCACCTGCCCGACGGGCTCGTCGTCGCCGACGACACCGGCCGGGTGGTCTGCTTCAACGCGGCCGCCGCGCGGATCACCGCTCTGGCGCCGCAGGAGGCGCTCGGCGCCCCCATCGACCGGGCCCTCCCGCTGGAAGACCTCGAAGGGCGCCGCTGGTGGGCGCTGACGGACCCGTACGGAGGCCTCGCCACCCGCCGCGGCCAGCCCGAGCGGAACCTGCTGCTTCCCGGCGGCCGGGAGGTGCTCGTCTCGGCCAGCTACATCCGCACCCACCCCACCGGCCCGGTCCGCCGGCTCGTCGTCACCCTGCGCGGCACCGAGGCCCGCCGCCGCACCGAACGCAGCCACGCCGAGCTGATCGCGACGGTGGCCCACGAGCTGCGCTCCCCGCTGACCTCCGTCAAGGGGTTCACCGCGACCCTGCTCGCCAAGTGGGAGCGGTTCACCGACGACCAGAAGCGGCTGATGCTGGAGACCGTCGACGCCGACGCCAACCGGGTCACCCGACTCATCGCCGAGCTCCTCGACATCTCGCGCATCGACTCCGGCCGCCTGGAGGTGCGCCGCCAGCCGGTCGACATCGCCACCGCGGTGGGCCGCCACGTACAGGCGCTCACCGCGAACGGCCAGGCGCCCGAGCGCTTCCTCGTCAGCATCAGCCGTCCGCTCCCCGACCTATGGGCCGATCCGGACAAGATCGACCAGATCCTCGGCAACCTCCTCGAAAATGCGGTGCGCCACGGCGAGGGAACGGTCACCATCGGGGTGTCGCCGCATGAGAAGGGAACCGCCGTCACCGTGTCCGACGAAGGCCCCGGGATTCCCGAGGAGTCGATGGCCCGCGTCTTCACCCGCTTCTGGCGGGGGAGCAAGCGCGGAGGCACCGGCCTGGGCCTCTACATCGTCAAGGGCATCGTCGAGGCGCACGGCGGCACCATCACGGTCGGCCGCGGCCCCGGCGGCGGCGCCGAGTTCCGATTTATCCTGCCCGTGAGCGCCCCGGCCTACCTCACGCAGTAGTCCTGCTGAGCGTCTCGCCGGGCGGCCCACGGGCTCCTCCACCCCCAGCGGCGCTTAGACTCGTCCTTTGGCACCTTTGTGTCCTTGTGCCGAGCGCGTCCTGCGCGTCGCGCGGGGGACCCAACCAGCCAGCCATCGGAAGTACGGGAAGAGATGTCGGCACCGAACAAGTCGTACGACCCTGTCGAGGTCGAGGCACTGAAACCGGAAGAGATCGAGCGCATGCGGGACGAGGCGCTCGCCGCCTTCGCGTCCGCCGGCGACCTCGACGCGCTGCGCGAGGCGAAGACCGCGCACATGGGCGACCGCTCGCCCCTGGCGCTCGCCAACCGCGAGATCGGCGCCCTGCCCCCGCAGGCCAAGGCCGAGGCGGGCAAGCGCGTGGGCCAGGCCCGCGGCGCCGTGAACAAGGCCTTCGGGGCCCGCACCGCCGAGCTCGAGGCCGAGCGCGACGAGCGGGTGCTGGTCGAGGAGGCGGTGGATGTCACGCTGCCGTACGACCGCACCCCCGCGGGCGCCCGGCACCCCCTGACCACGCTGATGGACCGCGTCGCGGACATCTTCGTCGGCATGGGGTACGAGGTCGCGGAGGGCCCCGAGGTCGAGGCGGAGTGGTTCAACTTCGACGCCCTCAACTTCACGCCCGACCACCCGGCGCGCCAGATGCAGGACACCTTCTTCGTCCGGGGCCCCGAGGGCACCGAGGGAGACGAGTCCGGTGTCGTGCTGCGCACCCACACCTCCCCGGTGCAGGCGCGCTCGCTCCTGGAGCGCAAGCCGCCCGTCTACATCGTCTGCCCGGGCCGCGTCTACCGCACCGACGAGCTCGACGCGACGCACACCCCGGTCTTCCACCAGGTCGAGCTGCTCGCCGTGGACGAGGGCCTGACCATGGCGGACCTGCGCGGCACCATCGACCACATGGTCAAGGAGCTGTTCGGCGAGGAGACCACCACCCGGCTCCGCCCGCACTTCTTCCCGTTCACCGAGCCGTCCGCCGAGATGGACATGCAGTGCTACGTGTGCCGCGGTGAGTCGGTGGGCAACCCCGACCGCCCGTGCCGGACCTGCTCCAGCGAGGGCTGGATCGAGCTCGGCGGCTGCGGCATGGTCAACCCCAAGGTGCTGACCGCCTGCGGTGTGGACCCGGAGAAGTACAGCGGGTTCGCCTTCGGCTTCGGTATCGAGCGGATGCTGATGTTCCGTCACAACGTTGAAGACATGCGAGACATGGTCGAGGGTGACGTTCGTTTCACCCGGCCTTTCGGGATGGAGATCTGATGCGGGTCCCGCTTTCGTGGCTGCGGGAGTACGTCGACCTCCCCGCCGGTGCATCCGGTCGCGACGTCGCGGCCAAGCTCGTCGACGCCGGCCTGGAGGTCGAGACGGTCGAGCAGCTCGGCGCCGGGCTCAAGGGCCCCCTCGTCGTCGGCCAGGTGCTGACCATCGAGGAGCTCGAGGGCTTCCGCAAGCCGATCCGCTTCTGCACGGTCGACGTCGGCACCGCCAACGGCACCGGCGAGCCGCAGGAGATCGTCTGCGGCGCCCGGAACTTCTCCGTCGGTGACAAGGTCGTCGTGGTCCTGCCCGGTGCCGTCCTGCCCGGCGACTTCGCGATCGCCTCGCGCAAGACGTACGGCAAGACCTCGCACGGCATGATCTGCTCCGGCGACGAGCTCGGCATGGGCGACGACGGCACGCACGGCATCATCGTGCTGCCGCCGGAGCACGAGACCGGCACCGACGCGATCGAGCTGCTCCAGCTCGTCGACGAGGTGCTGCACATCGACGTCACCCCGGACCGCGGCTACTGCATGTCCCTGCGCGGCATCGCCCGCGAGGTGGCGACCGCCTACGGCCTGCCGCTGCGTGACCCCGCGCTGCTCGACGTGCCCGGCCCGAACTCCTACGGCTACCCGGTCAGGATCGACGACCCGGCCGGCTGCGACCGCTTCACCGCCCGCACCGTCACCGGTCTCGACCCCGAGGCGCGCTCGCCGATCTGGCTCCAGCGCCGCCTTCAGAAGGCCGGCATGCGTCCGATCTCGCTCGCCGTCGACATCACCAACTACGTGATGCTCGAACTCGGCCAGCCGCTGCACGCCTACGACCGTTCGCGGATCGACGGCACCATCGGCGTCCGCCGCGCCGAGCAGGGCGAGAAGTTCACCACCCTCGACGGGGTCAAGCGCACGCTCGACGCCGAGGACCTGGTGATCACCGACAACAGCGGGCCGATCGGCCTCGCCGGCGTCATGGGCGGCGCCAACACCGAGATCGCCGACTCCGTCACCGACCCGGAGACCGGCGCCGTCACCGGGACCACCGACGTGGTCATCGAGGCCGCGCACTTCGACTCCGTGTCGATCTCGCGCACCGCCCGCCGCATGAAGCTCTCCTCCGAGGCCTCCAAGCGCTTCGAGCGGGGCGTCGACCCGCAGGCGGCCGCCGCGGCCGCCCAGCGGACCGTCGACCTGCTCGTGCTCCTCGCCGGCGGCACCGCGGAGGCCGGGGTCACCGAGGTCGTCGCCCCGGGCGCGCCGCGCACCATCGCGATGGCCGCCGACCACCCGGACCGGGTCGCGGGCATGGAGTACGGCCGCGAGACCGTCGTGCGCCGCCTCCAGGAGATCGGCTGCGACGTCTACGGCCAGGACGAGCTCGTGGTCACGCTGCCCTCGTGGCGGCCCGACCTCGCCGCGCCCAACGACCTCGCCGAAGAGGTCATCCGGCTGGAGGGCTACGGGAACCTCCCGTCGACCCTGCCGCAGGTGCCCTCCGGCCGCGGTCTGACCGCCCGGCAGCAGCTGCACCGCCGGGTCGGCCGTGCGCTCGCCGGTGCAGGCTACGTCGAGGCGCTCAGCTACCCCTTCCTCGGCGAAGGCGTCTTCGACCAGCTCCAGCTGCCGGCGCACGACGCCGCCCGCCAGGTCGTCAAGCTGGTCAACCCGCTCTCCGACGAGGAGCCGGCGCTGCGCACCACGCTGCTGCCGGGTCTGCTCGGCGCGCTGCGCCGCAACGACAGCCGGGGCAGCCACGACCTCGCGCTCTTCGAGACCGGTTCGGTCTTCCGGGCCGCCGCGCGGCCGGGTGCCGCCGTACGGCTGCCCGTCGACCGGCGTCCCACCGACGAGGAGATCGCCACCCTGGACGCGGCGCTGCCCGCGCAGCCGCGGTACGCCGCGGTCGTGCTGGCCGGTGCGCGCGAGCAGGCCGGCTGGTGGGGCAAGGGCCGCCCGGCCGACTGGGCCGACGCGGTCCAGGCCGCCCGGGCACTGGCCGTCGAGGCCGGTACCGAGCTGGTCGTCCGCCAGGGCCAGTACGGCCCCTGGCACCCGGGCCGCTGCGCCGAGCTGGTCGTCACGGTCGACGGTGTGGAGCAGGTCATCGGCCACGCCGGCGAGCTGCACCCGCGGGTGGTCAAGGCCATGGGCCTGCCGGCCCGCACCAGCGCGATGGAGATCGACCTGGACCGTCTCGCGGCGGCCGGCGGCACGGCCGTCCAGGCGCCGCGGATCTCCTCCTTCCCGGTGGCGACCCAGGACGTCGCGCTGATCGTGGACGCCTCCGTCCCGGCGTCCTCCGTGGAGGCCGCGCTGCGCAAGGGAGCGGGCGAACTCCTGGAGTCGCTGCGTCTGTTCGACGTGTTCACCGGTGAGCAGGTCGGTGAGGGCAAGAAGTCCCTGGCCTACGCGCTGCGCTTCCGGGCGGGTGACCGGACGCTGACCGCCGAGGAGTCCACGGCCGCGCGCGACGCCGCGGTGGCGCTCGCCGGCGAGCGGACCGGGGCGGTGCTCCGGGGCGCGTAGCCGAACGGTCCCCGGACCCGATCAGTGCCTGATGGGGGGCGTATCCGCAACCGGATGCGCCCCCCGCGCCATGGCGGGTACGGGGAGCCGCTGCCTCACCTGTCGGGGTGAGGTCCCCACGGCCCATGCCGGGGGCAGCCGTCCGGTTGGTGCACCGGGGCGGCTCGCGGGCGGCGAGGCCCTGGCGGGCGCGCGATGCCCGGCGCCGGCCACGCGTGCCGGGCCTGGTGGATGGGCCCGGCACGCGTCCGGTCCGGTCCGCTGCCGGGGCCCGGCGACCAACCGGGCGCCGGCGGAACCGGAAGGCGCCGCCCGCCTGCCGTGGAGTGTCGGGCAGACAGCAGGACGGGCGGCGCGGTGACGGGTCGTCGCACTGTTCGAGGGGGAGCCGACGACCCGAGCTCCTCTTGGCGAGGGTTTTCAGTGAAGCGCCTGCGGGGGTCCGTGCGGCAGAGTGCGGATCGCATTTATGCGCGTACTCACTTCACACCCCGTGTGAACCGCACACCCACTAGCCTGGTACCGACGAGCTCCGGGAGCGGCCCATGCAGCCCAATGTCCTGCTCGACGCCCTCCTCGCCGAGGCGGGCATGTCCCACGCCGGGCTCGCCGCCCACGTGAACCAGGCGGGGCGTACCCGCGGGCTGGCCCTGCGCTACGAACACACCGCCGTGACACGGTGGTTGAAGGGGCAGCGTCCCCGCGGTCAGGTCCCCGACCTGATCTGCGAGGTGCTCGGAGGCCGTCTGCGGCGGCCCGTTGGGCTGGACGACATCGGACTCGGAGTGCCGGACCACCCCGGGGCCCTGCATGCCTCCCCGCTGAGCGGGTTCGTGGACCGGGCCGCTGCCCTGTGGCGTTCCGACGGCCAGGCCCGGCCCCAACTGCTCACCGCCGGGGCGGTCACCGGCACCCCGGCCGTCATCCCGGTCTGGGAGTGGGAGAACCCGCCGGAGGACGCCGACGTCTCGCGTGACGGGCCGAACCGGATCGGACCCGAGCACGTCGACGTCCTCAAGTCCGCCCGCGCCCATTACGAGCTGATGTACCGCCGGGCCGGCGGCGTGGCCACCCGAGATCGGATCGTCCGCTTCCTCGGCACCGAGACCGCGCCGATGCTGCGCGGGAGTTACCCCGACGACCTCGGCCGCCGACTGCACCGGGCCACCGGGTCCCTGGTGGCGGTGGCGGGCATCTGCGCGTACGACTCGGACGCGCACGGGCTCGCGCAGCGCTACTTCCACCAGGCGCTGCGCCTGGCCAAGGCGAGCGGCGACCGGGGACTCGGGGCGTACGTGATCGCCCTGATCGTCAACCAGTCCCTGCACCTGCGCGAGTACCGCCAGGCCGTCGCCTTCGCCGAGGCCGCACTGCGCGCCGCAGGCCGGCACATCACTCCGGCGCTCGCCGCCGACCTGCACGCCATGCAGGCCAAGGCGTTCGCCCAACTCGGCGACACCCAGGCCGCGCTGGCGTGCATCCGGGGCGCGGAGGCGGCCGCCGCGCGGATCCGCCCGGGCAGTGAGCCGGACGAGACCGGCTACGTACAGCCGGGCCTCGTCAATGTGCAGGTCGCCGAGGCGCTGCTCAGTCTGGGCGATCTGGAGGCCGCGCGGGTCCACGCGGCCGCCGCCGTCGGTACCCCGGCCCACGACCGCGGCCGGGTGCACCGGCTGGCGATGCTCTGCGAGATCCAGCTCCGCCAGGGCGAGGCGGACCGGGCCGCGGCGGGCGCGGCCGAGATGGCCGAGAGGGCTCGCGGGATGGAGTCGCTGCGGCTGCGCGACCGGCTGCGAGCGGTTCGCGAGCAGCTGCTGACCAGCGGTTGTTCCGAGGCGCAGGAAACCGTGCGGCTCATCGACGGGGCCCTGCGCGTTCCGCTGTGACAGGGCAGCTGCTGCGATGTGTGCCACCTACTCGAACGGAAGGCGGCACAACCGTGCAGTGGACGAACCTGAGTGAGCAGACCGTGTACAAGAACCGCTGGTTCGACGTGAATCTCGCCGACGTGGAACTCCCCGACGGCCGGCACCTCGACCACTTCGTGATCCGGCTGCGCCCGGTCGCCGTGGCCACGGCCGTCAACGAGGCCAACGAGGTGCTGCTGCTCTGGCGGCACCGCTTCATCACCGACAGCTGGGGCTGGGAGCTGCCCGCCGGGGTGGTCGAGGACGGCGAGGACATCGCCGCCGCGGCGGCCCGGGAGATGGAGGAGGAGTCGGGCTGGCGGCCCGGCCCGCTCCACCACCTGATGACGGTCGAGCCGTCCAACGGGCTGACCGACGCCCGCCACCACCTGTACTGGGCGGACGGGGCCACCTACACCGGCCACCCCGAGGACGACTTCGAGTCCTCACGCCGGGAGTGGGTCCCGCTGGGGCTCGTTCCCGACATGATCGCGGACGGGGAGATCCCGGCCGCCAACATGGCGGCCGGGCTGCTCCTGCTGTACCACCTGCGGCTCGGCCGGTAGGGCACCGCGACCCGGGCGGTCAGCCGTACGGGTAGAAGCCCGCACCCGTCTTGCGGCCCAGGCGGCCGGCGTCGACCATGCGCTGGAGCAGCGGGGGAGCGGCGTACAGCGGCTCCTTGTACTCGGCGTACATCGAGTCGGCGATCGAGGCGATGGTGTCCAGACCGATGAGGTCGGACAGCTTCAGCGGGCCCATCGGGTGGGCGCAGCCCAGCTCCATGCCGTTGTCGATGTCCTCGCGGCTCGCGATGCCCGACTCGAACATCCGGATCGCGGACAGCAGGTAGGGGACGAGGAGCGCGTTGACCACGAAGCCGGAACGGTCCTGGGCGCGGACGGCGTGCTTGCCGAGCACGTCCCGCACCAGGGCCTCTGCCCGCTTGATCGTCTCCTCGCCCGTGGTCAGCGCCGGGATCAGCTCGACGAGCTTCTGGACGGGGGCCGGGTTGAAGAAGTGGATGCCGATCACCTGGTCGGGCCGGGAGGTCGCGACGGCCAGCTTGACCAGCGGGATCGAGGAGGTGTTGGAGGCGAGGATCGCGTCCGGGCGGGTGATCACCTGGTCGAGGACCTGGAAGATCTCGGTCTTGACCTGTTCGTTCTCGACGACCGCCTCGATGACGAGGTCGCGGTCGGCGAACTCGCCGAGGTCGGTGGTGAAGGTGAGGCGGGCCAGGGTGGCGTCCCGCTCCTCTTCGGTGATCTTGCCACGCTCGGCGGCCTTGGTCAGGGAGTTCTGAAGCCGGGTACGGCCGATCTCCAGGGCTTCGCCGGTGGTCTCGGCGACCTTGACCTCAAGGCCGCTTCGGGCACACACCTCGGCGATACCCGCGCCCATCTGGCCACAGCCCACTACGCCGACCCGTGTGATGTCGGAAGGGAGGTCAGTCACTTCGTGCCTTTCGCAGCTCATCCGTCGGCGGGTCCCCCGTGTGATTCCGGCGCCCGCCACGCCCCCCGACGTTACTCCCGACCTTGCGCGGCTCCGCGGGCCGGGGCGGGCATGCTGGGCGCACACCGCACACCGTCACTCAAAGAAACGGAGTCATCACATGGCGCACATCGGCCGACGGGCACTGCTGGCAGGGGCGGCGGGGGTGATCGCCGCCGCTTCGGGGGCACCGGCGTTCGCCGCGCCGCAGACCGCGGACCCGCACTCCGGGCGGGGGGCCGGCACCCCCGAGTTCCGTGGGATGTGGATCGCGTCCGTCTCGAACGTGGACTGGCCCTCGCGCAGCGGGCTATCGGCCGCGACCCAGCGCAAGGAGCTGTCGGGCCTGCTCGACACCGCCGTCCGTCGCCGGCTCAACGCGGTAGTCCTCCAGGTCCGGCCGACCGCCGACGCGCTGTGGCCGTCCCCCTTCGAGCCCTGGTCGCAGTGGCTGACGGGCAAGCAGGGGGTCGATCCCGGCTGGGACCCCCTCGGCACGGCCGTCGCCGAGGCGCACGCTCGCGGTCTGGAACTGCACGCCTGGTTCAATCCGTACCGGGTGGCCAACCACGCCGACCTCGACCGGTTGGTGCCCGAGCACCCGGCGCGGCGGCGCGGCTGGACGGTCGAGTACGGCGGGAAGCTCTACTACAACCCCGGCGTGCCCGAGGTGCGGCGGTTCGTGCAGGAGGCCATGCTCGACGCGGTCACCCGCTACCCCCTGGACGCCGTCCACTGGGACGACTACTTCTACCCCTATCCGGTGGCGGGCGAGTACTTCGACGACGACGACGCCTACGACGCGTACGGGGCCGCCTTCCGGTCGAGGGCGGCCTGGCGCCGCAACAACACCGACACCCTGGTCCGCGAGATGTCCCAGCGGCTGCGCGCCCTGCGCCCCGCGGTCAGGTTCGGCATCAGCCCCTTCGGGATCTGGCGCAACTCCGACCGCGACCCGGCCGGATCGAAGACCCGGGGCCTTGCGGCGTACGACGACCTCTACGCGGACACCCGCAGGTGGGTCAGGGAGGGCTGGATCGACTACGTCGTTCCGCAGGTCTACTGGCACATCGGTCACGCGGCGGCCGACTACGCGGCGCTCGTCCCCTGGTGGGCCCGGACCGTCGCGGGCACCAGGACCGAGCTGTACGTGGGCGAGGCGCTGTACCGCTGCGACGCCGCGAGCCCCACGCCGGCCTGGCGGGATCCGGCGGAGCTGTCGAGGCACGTGCGTCTCGCCCGCGGATACCCGGAGGTCCGCGGCCACGTCTACTTCTCGGCGAAGCAGGTGGCCGCGGACCCCAACGGGGCGATGGCACGTGTGGTCGCCGACCATTACGGCTCGGCCGTGCCCCCGCGGTGAATTCAGTGCCTGGGCTCTGCAGGGTGGCGGACCACGCAGTCGGGTCCGGGAGCCATCAGCGCTTCGTGTCCGTCCTGGAATCGGACCCGGTACGGGGGCGTCCCGTTCTCGCCGAGCACCTGGGTGATCTCGCCCACCTTGTCGGGTTGTCCGACGATCCTGCCGTGCTGCACCAGCTGGTCGCCCTCGGTAGCTCGCATGTCTGACCTCCTCGGTGGCGCTCCGATCCGGTGCTAGCAGTTTAGGTCGTTCTGCTGCTGTTTGACCCGTTGGGTCACCGCGATGCAGACGAGAACCGCGCAGGCCGCGGCCGGTGCGGCGGGAGCGAGCCGCTCCCCGAGGAGCGCCACGGACCAGACCAGGGTCAGCAGCGGTTGCGCGAGCTGGAGCTGGCTGGCCCGGGGTGCCCCGATCTCGGCCATGCCCCGGTACCAGACGTACAGGCCGAGGAAGGTGGAGCCGGCCGCGGCCCAGACCAGGCCGGCCAGCCCGTGGCCGGTGAGGTGCACCGGCTCGTACACGAGCCCGAGCACGGAGCCGGCCACGGTGAGCGGCAGGCACAGCACCAGTGCCCAGCCGATCACCTGCCAGCCCGGCAGGACACGGGCGAGCCGGCCGCCCTCGGTGTACCCCGCCGCGCACACCAGCAGCGCCGCGAAGAGGTAGCCGTCTCCGGCGGAGAGCGAGCCGCCGCTCTGCGCGAGCGTGAAGCCGAGCACCACCGCGGCCCCGGCCACGGCCGCGGCCCAGAAGGCGCGCGGGGGTCGGTGGCCCGTGCGCAGCGCGGACAGGGCTGCCGTGGTCAGCGGCAGGAGGCCGACCACGACGGCGGCGTGCGAGGTGGTGGAGCTCTGCAGCGCCAGGGTCGTCAGCAGCGGGAAGCCGACGACCACCCCGCCGGCGACGACGGCGAGGCCCGCCCAGTGCGCGCGGGCGGGCGGCGCCACCCGTCGGGCCAGCAGGAAGGCGCCCGCGATGGCGGCCGCCAGGACGGAGCGCAGGGCCACCAGCGACCACGGGCCGAAGCTCTCCAGGCCCCAGGCGGTGGCGGGGAAGGTCAGCGAGAAGGCGACCACGCCGAGCGCGGCGAGGACCGTGCCTCGCGCCAACGGATTCTTCACCGCTATCGCGGTCGGGAGAGTAGCGCTATTCTGTGCTGTCATGTATGAGCGTAGCAGTGTGGCAGAGCTGGCGGATTCTCTGCGGTCCGAGCTCAACCGCTACTCGGTGGGTGGAAAGCTGCCCTCCAGTCGGGCTTTGATCGAGCGCTACCGGGTCAGCCCCGTCACGGTCTCCCGGGCCCTGGCGCAGCTCGCTGCCGAGGGCCTCGTGGTCACCCGGCCGGGTGCCGGCGCCTTCCGCGCCGCCCCGCGGGCGGCGCTCCCCGCGGCCGGGGACACCTCCTGGCAGGAGGTCGCGCTCAGTGCCGAGGGGGCCGGTGACGTCGTCCCCCGCTCGGTGGACGCCTCCGGGGTGCTGGCCTGTCTCGCCGCGCCGCCGCCGTCGGTGATCGCCCTCAACAGCGGCTACCTGCACGCCTCGATCCAGCCCGAACGGGCCATGGCCGCCGCGCTCGCCCGGGCCGGCCGGCGCCCGGGGGCCTGGGACCGGCCGCCCATGGAGGGGCTGCCCGAGCTCCGGGACTGGTTCGCCCGCGAGATCGGCGGGGCGGTCGGGGCCGCCGACGTCCTGGTGACCGCCGGCGGGCAGAGCGCGCTGACCACCGCCCTGCGGGCGCTGGCCCCGCCCGGTGCGCCGATCCTCGTGGAGTCGCCGACCTACCCCGGGCTGCTGGCCATCGCCCGGTCCTCCGGGTGCCGGCCGGTGCCCGTGCCGGTCGATGCCGAAGGGGTCCGGCCGGAACTGCTGGCCGCCGCGTTCGAAGCGACCGGGGCGCGCGTGTTCGTCTGCCAGCCGCTCTTCCAGAACCCCACCGGCGCGGTGCTGGCGCCCGCGCGGCGGGCCGAGGTGCTGCGGATCGCGCGGGCCGCCGGGGCGTTCGTGGTCGAGGACGACTACGCCCGCGCCCTCGGGCACGACGACTCCGGGCCGCTGCCCGCGACCCTGGCCGCCGAGGACCAGGACGGGGTGGTCGTGCACGTCAGGTCGCTGACCAAGGCCACCTCGCCCAGCCTGCGGGTCGGCGCGCTGGCCGCGCGGGGTCCGGTCGTGGACCGGCTGCGCGCCGTCCAGGTCGTCGACAGCTTCTTCGTGCCCCGGCCGCTCCAGGAGGCGGCCCTGGAGCTGGTCGGCGCACCCGCCTGGCCGCGCCACCTGCGCACGGTGGCCGCCGAACTGCGCCACCGGCGGGACGTGCTCGCCGGTGCGCTGCGGCGGGAGCTGCCCGGCTTGACCGTGGCCCATCTGCCCTCGGGCGGCTACCAGCTGTGGGCCAGGATGGCCGGGGGCGGCGATGACGCGTCCTTCGCAGCCACGGCCCTGCGCGCCGGGGTCGCGGTGGCTCCTGGCCGCCCCTATTTCTGTGCCGAGCCGCCCGCCCCGTACGTGCGGCTGGGCTTCGCCGGGGTCTCCGGCCCGGGCGATCTGGTGGAGGCCGTCCAGCGGATGCGCGCGGGTCTGCGGGAGGAGGCGAGCGCTCCGGACGCTTGACCCGCCGCCCCGCGCGGCCCACCATCGCCGCATGCATGTTCGGGTTTCGCTGGTCGCCGCAGCCCGTAGTTCCCCGCTGCTCGCCGAGCGCTTCGACGACGACCGACCGCTGGACGGAGCCGGCTGGCGGGCGGTGGAGTCCGCCGCGCGCGGGCTCGTGCCCCTGGGTGCGGCCGAGCTGCGCTACTGCTCGCCGACCCCGCGCAGCCGGGCCACGGGCGAGGCCCTCGGGTACGCGCCGTTGGCCCAGCCGGCGCTGCGCGAGTGCGACATGGGCCGCTGGCGCGGGCTGACCCTCGCCGAGGTGACCGCCCGGGAGCCCGGGGCGGTGGACCAGTGGCTCGGCGACCCCTGGGCCGCCCCGCACGGAGGGGAGTCGCTGCTCGCCTTCATTGCCCGGATCGGCGGGTGGCTCGACACCCGGCCGGCGGACGACGGCGGCGCGATCGTGGCGGTGGCAGAGCCCTCCGTGGTCCGTGCCGCTCTCGTCTACGCCTTGAAGGCGCCCCCGCTGACCTACTGGAACGTGGACGTCCGGCCGCTGTCGACAGTGACCCTCACGGGCTGCCCCGGCCAATGGCACCTGTGCCTGCAGGCCCCCGCGTGACGGTCGTGTGACACCGGCCCGGCCCGGCCGGCTCCTGCGGCCCCGCCGGCGCCGCCGTGCGGGCGCCCGTCTCGTCGACGGGACCCGGCCGCGGCGCCGGCGGGGCCGCCGCGGTCCGGGCACCCGCCCCGTCCCCGGCATGATCGGCGCAATCGCCGCCGCGGCGCGGCCTTTCCTGCTAGACATCTTCCAGAGGGTGCCCTTCGCGCCCTTTCTTTCGGTGAGGGCCCTCCGCCGGGAGATCCACCGCATTGCATAAAACTGCGGCGGTACGTATAGTCATGCCATCGATGAGGAGGGTCCGATGGTGGTACGTGTAGCGGTGGCCGGAGCGAGCGGATACGCGGGTGGAGAAGTCCTGCGCCTGCTGCTCTCGCACCCCGAGGTGGAGATCGGCGCCCTGACCGGCAACTCCAACGCAGGGCAGCTCCTCGGCTCCCTGCAGCCGCACCTCGTGCCGCTCGCCGGGCGCACCCTGGAGGCGACCACCCCGGAGGCCCTCGCCGGTCACGACGTGGTCTTCCTCGCGCTCCCGCACGGCCAGTCCGCCGCCGTCGCGGCCCAGCTCGGCGAGGACGTCCTCGTCGTCGACATGGGTGCCGACCACCGCCTCAAGGACGCGGCCGACTGGGACGCGTTCTACGGCGCCCCGCACGCCGGGACCTGGCCCTACGGCCTCCCCGAACTGCCCGGCGGCCGTGCCGCACTGGAAGGCGCCCGACGGATCGCGGTCCCCGGCTGCTTCCCCACCGCCGTCTCCCTCGCCCTCTACCCCGCCTACCAGGCGCAGCTCGCCGAACCCGAGGCTGTGATCGTGGCCGCCACCGGGACCTCCGGCGCGGGCAAGGCGCTCAAGCCGCACCTGCTCGGCGCCGAGGTCATGGGCACCGTGACCCCGTACGGCGTGGGCGGCGGCCACCGGCACACGCCCGAGATGGTGCAGAACCTCAGCCCGCTCGCGGGCGAGCGCGTCTCCGTCTCCTTCACGCCGACCCTGGTCCCCATGGCCCGCGGCATCCTTGCCACCTGCTCGGCCAAGGCCCGCCCCGGCACCACGGCGGAGTCGCTGCGCGCCGCCTACGAGAAGGCGTACGCCGACGAGCCCTTCGTCCACCTCCTGCCCGAGGGCCGGATGCCGTCCACCAAGTCCGTCCACGGTTCCAACGCCGTCCACGTCCAGGTCGCCCACGACGAGTCCGCCGGGCGGATCATCGCCGTCAGCGCCATCGACAACCTCACCAAGGGCACCGCCGGCGGTGCGGTGCAGAGCATGAACATCGCCCTCGGGCTGCCCGAGCAGCTCGGGCTTTCCACGATTGGAGTCGCGCCGTGAGCGTTACGGCTGCACAGGGATTCACGGCGGCGGGCGTCGCCGCCGGGATCAAGGCCAACGGCAACCCGGACCTGGCCCTCGTGGTCAACAACGGGCCGCGCCTGGCGGCCGCCGGCGTCTTCACCTCCAACCGCGTCAAGGCCGCGCCCGTGCACTGGTCCGAGCAGGTCCTGCGCGGCGGCACCGTCAGCGCCGTGGTCCTCAACTCCGGCGGAGCCAACGCCTGCACCGGCCCCAAGGGCTTCCAGGACACCCACGCCACCGCCGAGAAGGTGGCCGCCACGCTCAACGGACACGGATCCGGCGGCGAGCACAACGCGGGCGAGATCGCGGTCGCCTCCACCGGTCTGATCGGCGTCCTGCTCCCCATGGACAAGCTGCTCCCCGGCATCGATGCCGCCGCCGCGGCCCTGTCCGAGAACGGCGGCGAGGCGGCCGCCATCGCCATCAAGACCACCGACACCGTGCACAAGACGGCCACCGTCTCCCAGGACGGGTGGACGGTCGGCGGCATGGCCAAGGGCGCGGGCATGCTCGCCCCGGGCCTGGCCACGATGCTCGTCGTCCTCACCACCGACGCCGACGTGGACGGCGCCACCCTCGACCGGGCCCTGCGGTCCGCCACCCGCACCACCTTCGACCGGGTCGACTCCGACGGCTGCATGTCCACCAACGACACGGTGCTGCTGCTGGCCTCCGGGGCGTCCGGGGAGGTGCCCGCGTACGCGGACTTCGCCGACGCCGTGCGCAAGGTCTGCGACGACCTGGCACGCCAGCTGATCGGCGACGCCGAGGGCGCCAGCAAGGACATCCGCATCGAGGTCATCGGCGCGGCCACCGAGGACGACGCGGTCGAGGTCGGCCGCTCCATCGCCCGCAACAACCTGCTCAAGTGCGCCATCCACGGCGAGGACCCCAACTGGGGCCGCGTGCTGTCCGCGATCGGCACCACCGGGGCCGCCTTCGACCCGGACCGGCTCAACGTCGCCATCAACGGCGTATGGGTCTGCAAGAACGGCTCGGTCGGCGAGGACCGCGACCTGGTCTCGATGAAGGACCGCGAGGTCCGCATCACCGCCGACCT
Source organism: Streptomyces sp. PCS3-D2 (assembly GCF_000612545.2). Classification (GTDB taxonomy): domain Bacteria; phylum Actinomycetota; class Actinomycetes; order Streptomycetales; family Streptomycetaceae; genus Streptomyces. The sequence continues at coordinate 6,206,572 of NZ_CP097800.1, forward strand.
GTCCACCGGCGGCGAATCGGCCGTCATCTGGGCCAACGACCTGACCGCCGAGTACGTCCACGAGAACAGCGCCTACTCCTCATGAGCGACGACAAGGCCGGCCAGCCCGGCACCTCCGGCGGCACCGCCCGCAAGCACACCGCCCTGCCCAAGGCGCAGATCCTCATCGAGGCCCTGCCCTGGCTCCGGCGCCACAACGGCAAGGTCGTCGTCATCAAGTTCGGCGGCAACGCCATGGTCGACGAGGACCTCAAGGCCGCCTTCGCCCAGGACGTGGTCTTCCTGCACCAGGCCGGCCTCAAGCCGGTCGTGGTGCACGGCGGCGGCCCGCAGATCAACGCCCAGCTCGACAAGCAGGGCCTGGTCAGCGAGTTCAAGGCCGGACTGCGCGTGACGACCCCGGAGGCCATGGACGTCGTACGGATGGTCCTGGCCGGCCAGGTCCAGCGCGAGCTGGTCGGTCTGCTCAACCAGCACGGGCCGCTCGCCGTCGGCATGACCGGCGAGGACGCCCGCACCATCACCGCGACCAAGCACAGCCCCCAGATCGACGGCGAGCTCATCGACATCGGCCGGGTCGGCGAGATCACCGCCGTCGACACCGGTGCCATCGAGGCGCTGCTGGCCGACGGCCGCATCCCGGTCATCTCCTCCATCGCCGGGAGCGCCGACGACCATCACGTCTACAACGTCAACGCCGACACGGCGGCAGCGGCGCTCGCGGCCTCCCTCGGTGCCGAGACGCTGATGGTCCTCACTGACGTCGAGGGCCTCTACGCCGACTGGCCGAACAGCGACGAGGTCATCAGCCGGCTCACCGTCAGCGAGCTGGAGAAGCTGCTGCCCGAGCTGTCCAGCGGCATGGTGCCCAAGATGGAGGGCTGCCTGCACGCCGTGCGCGGCGGTGTCGGCACCGCCCGTGTCCTCGACGGACGGGTTCCGCACTCGATCCTGCTGGAGATCTTCACGGACTCCGGCATCGGCACGATGGTCGTGCCCGACCAACATCCAGGGGGAGCAGCATGACGAAGGGCACCGGCAACCAGGAGTACGGCGCCCGGTGGCAGGGCGCGCTGACCGACAACTACGGCACGCCCGCCGTCGCCCTCGTACGCGGCCGGGGCGCCCAGGTCTGGGACGCCGACGGCCGCCAGTACACCGACTTCGTCGGCGGGATCGCCGTCAACGCCCTCGGCCACGCCCACCCGGCGATCGTGGCGGCCGTGACCGAGCAGATCTCGACGCTCGGCCACGTCTCCAACCTCTTCGCCTCCGAGCCGGTCGTCGCGCTCGGCGAACGGCTGCTCCAGCTCTTCGGCCGCCCCGGCAAGGTCTTCTTCTGCAACTCCGGCGCCGAGACGATCGAGGCCGCCTTCAAGATCGGCCGGCTGACCGGGCGGACCCACATGGTCGCCACCGAGGGCGGCTTCCACGGCCGGACCATGGGCGCGCTCGCCCTCACCGGCCAGCCGAAGAAGCAGGAGCCCTTCGTGCCCCTGCCCGGCGACGTCACCCACGTCCCCTACGGCGACGCCGACGCCCTGCGGGCCGCCGTCACCGAGGAAACCGCGCTCGTCGTCATCGAGCCGATCCAGGGCGAGAACGGCGTCGTCGTGCCCCCGGCCGGATACCTGACGGCCGCCCGCGAGATCACCCGCGCCACCGGCACCCTGCTGGTCCTGGACGAGGTCCAGACCGGCATCGGCCGCTGCGGCCAGTGGTTCGAGCACCAGGCCCACGAGGGCGTCGAGCCCGACATCGTCACCCTGGCGAAGGGGCTGGGCGGCGGCCTGCCGATCGGCGCCCTGGTCGCCTTCGGGGCCACCGCCGACCTGCTCCGGCCCGGGCAGCACGGCACCACCTTCGGCGGGAACCCGGTCGCCTGCGCGGCGGGCCTCGCCGTCATCGACACCATCGCCGCGCACGACCTGCTGGACGGGGTCAAGGCGCGGGGCGAGCAGCTGCGCGCGGGCATCGAGTCGGCGGAGCACCCGCTGGTGTCCCACGTCCGCGGCGCCGGACTGTTGCTGGGTATCGTGCTGACCGAGCCGATCGCAGCCGCGGTGCAGCAGGCGGCTCAGGACGCCGGCTTCCTGGTCAACGCGCCCGCCCCCGACGTCGTACGGCTCATGCCCCCGTACGTGCTCACCGAGGCCGAGGCGGACGCGTTCGTCCGGGCGCTGCCCGGCATCCTTGACGCGAGCAGCGGGGACGGATCCGGAGAATGAGACGACGATGAGCCAGGCGCAGGACAACGAGCACGGCGGGCAGGCCGTCCCGCAGACCCGCACGGCGCGCCACCGCCGGATCGTGGACATCCTCAACCGGCAGCCGGTCCGCTCCCAGAGCCAGCTGGCCAAGCTGCTCGCCGACGACGGCCTGAGCGTCACCCAGGCGACGCTCTCCCGCGACCTCGACGAGCTGGGCGCGGTGAAGATCCGCAACACGGGCGGGGAGCTCATCTACGCCGTGCCCAGTGAGGGCGGCTTCCGCACCCCGCAGGCCCCGCTCGGCGAATCCGCGAAGGAGGAGCGCATGCGGCGCCTCTCCGGGGAACTGCTGATCTCGGCGGAGGCCTCCGCGAACCTCGTCGTCCTGCGCACCCCGCCGGGTGCGGCGCAGTTCCTGGCCTCGGCCATCGACCAGGCCGAACTCCGCGAGATCCTCGGCACCATCGCCGGCGACGACACCCTGATGCTGATCAGCCGTGACCCGGTGGGCGGCCAGGCCCTCGCCGACCACCTCCTGCGGCTGGCGCAGAAAGAGGGCTGAGCGGGACGTTCGGGCCGGGCCGGGACCGACGCCGCCTAGTAGCGGGTGACCGCGAGCGGCCCGTCCTGCGTGCCGATGGCGATGTGCGGACGCCGGTCCGGATCCGCCCAGCGCAGGATCGCCCGCATGTCCCGCTCGGGCACCGACACGCAACCGGCCGTCGCTCCCTTGCCGTTGACGTGCAGGAAGATCCCGGCGCCCCGGCCGCGCACCGGGCGGTCGTAGTTGAAGGCGATCAGCAGTGCGTGCGCGTACTGCTGCTCGTAGCCGACCAGGTGCTCGGCCTCGCCCGGCGCGCAGTCCGCCGCCAGCGGCTCCACCCACCGGTTGTACGCCGCCGAGGCGTTGTCCTGGCACCACCAGGACTCCGCGGTCACCCGCCGGTAGCGGTACTCCGTCCCGGCCGGCGCACGCCGGATCCCGAAGGCGTAGGGGAGCTCGTACAGGCCGGTCGGGGTGGTGCCGGTGCCCTGGATCCGGGTCGCACCCTCGGCCAGGCCGCCCGCCCCGAACCGGGCGGGCGCGCTCCCGGCCGCGTACCAGCGCCCGGCTCGCCGGTCCCACCAGGTCAGGCGGCCGGTCGTGGAGCCGGGCGCGGGCGCGACAGCGGTGATCAGCTGGCTGCCCCCGCCGGTGTCGGCGAGACGGTCGGGCAGGGGCCCGGACGGAGCCCCGGATCCGTGCGGGAGCAGGGCGGTGACGAGCAGTGAGCCCGTGACGAGAGCAGTACGCAGCACATGTCAGACGGTACGGGCAGGAAGGGGCAGGGGCAGCCCCGGCAGGCCGTCGAGGCTCGTCCCGATGTGATCCTTCTTCTCGCAGTACTCGGCGAACTCCTCGTCCGTCTTGCGGGCGAGGAACTCCGAATGGAGGGTGCGCTCACCCTGGTACTCCATGAGGGGGACGGCGTACCCGCACACGTCGGCGATCCGGCGGGCGTGCACCAGGATGACCGCCCGTGCGCCGGGCCCGTCGGCCTCGCCGAACAGCTCGATCAGTTCGGGCCAGCGCGGGTCGTCGCGGAAGACGGCCTCGCCCTCGCCGTGGATGCGGACGATGTTCGGGGGCCCGCTGAAAGCGCACCACATGAGGGTGATCCGGCCGTTCTCCCGGATGTGGGCGATGGTCTCGGCGCCACTGCCGCCGAAGTCCAGGTAGGCGAGCCGCTGTTCGTCGATGACGACGAGGGTGCCGGCGCGGCCCTTGGGGGACAGGTTGACGTGGCCGTCACCCGAGAGCGGGGCGGTCGCGGTGAAGAAGACGGGCTGTTCCTCGATGAAGGTGCGCAGCCTGCCGTCTATGCGTTCGTAGATCTTTCCCATGGGCCGATTATCCGCCCACGACTGCGGTGCGGGTCGCAGGATTTCGGCTGCCCTGCTCGCCGATGCGTGCGGGCGCGCCAATTGACGAATCATGCAGAGCGATGCATAGTTATGCCTGTCGATGGGTGTGCCGATGAGGAGTCCCGCGACGGAGTACGGCGTACCCGCCTGCTCCGGCGGCGTGCACACCCCCCGGCCCCACCGACGTCTTCGACCGGTCGCCGAAGACGCCGGCCGGGCGCGACCCGGCCTGATCGCCGCGCTGCCCAGCCCGCCCGAAGGCGGCCTCCCCGTTACCTCCGCGGCGGGGAGGCCGTTGCACATCCATCCATGCAGTCTTAGAGGAGCAGTAGCTGTGAGCAGCAACAACGCTGGTGACGTCCGGCTCTGGGGCGGCCGGTTCGCCGACGGCCCCGCCGAGGCCCTCGCGAAGCTGTCCGCGTCGGTCCACTTCGACTGGCGCCTCGCGCCCTACGACATCGCCGGCTCGCGCGCCCACGCCCGTGTGCTGCACACGGCGGGACTGCTCACGGCCGACGAGCTCACGCGCATGATCGACGGCCTGGACCGGCTGGAGGCGGATGTCGCCGACGGCTCCTTCACCGGCACCATCGCCGACGAGGACGTGCACACCGCGCTGGAGCGGGGCCTGCTGGAGCGGCTCGGCGCCGATCTCGGCGGCAAGCTGCGGGCCGGACGGTCCCGCAACGACCAGGTGGCCACCCTCTTCCGGATGTACCTGCGCGACCACGCCCGCATCATCGGCGGCCTCATCGCCGACCTCCAGGACGCGCTGGTCGGCCTCGCCGAGAGCCACGCGGACGTGGCGATGCCGGGCCGCACCCACCTCCAGCACGCGCAGCCGGTGCTCTTCGCCCACCACGTGCTGGCCCACGTGCAGTCGCTGTCCCGGGACGCGGAGCGGCTGCGGCAGTGGGACACCCGTACGGCGGTCTCCCCGTACGGCTCCGGCGCGCTGGCCGGTTCCTCGCTGGGCCTGGACCCGGAGGCCGTTGCCGCGGAGCTGGGCTTCGAGCGGGGCTCGGTGGGCAATTCGATCGACGGCACGGCCTCGCGCGACTTCGTCGCCGAGTTCGCCTTCGTCACCGCGATGATCGGGATCAACCTGTCCCGGATCGCGGAGGAGATCATCATCTGGAACACGAAGGAGTTCTCCTTCGTGACCCTGCACGACGCCTTCTCCACGGGCTCGTCGATCATGCCGCAGAAGAAGAACCCGGACATCGCGGAGCTGGCGCGCGGCAAGTCCGGCCGCCTCATCGGCAATCTGACGGGTCTGCTCGCCACCCTCAAGGCCCTGCCCCTGGCCTACAACCGGGACCTCCAGGAGGACAAGGAGCCGGTCTTCGACTCCTGCGACACCCTGGAGGTCCTGCTGCCGGCCTTCACCGGCATGATGGCCACGCTCACCGTCAACCGGGAGCGGATGGAGGAGCTGGCCCCGGCGGGCTTCTCGCTCGCCACCGACATCGCGGAGTGGCTGGTCAAGCAGGGCGTTCCGTTCCGCGTGGCGCACGAGGTGGCAGGCGAGTGCGTCAAGGAGTGCGAGGGGCTCGGCATCGAGCTGGACGAGCTCACGGACGAGCAGTTCGCGAAGATCTCGGAGCACCTGACCCCCGAGGTGCGCACCGTCCTGAACGTCCGGGGCGCGCTCGCCTCCCGCAACGGCCGCGGCGGCACCGCCCCCTCGGCGGTCGCGGCCCAGCTGAACGAACTGAAGGCCGACCTGGTCATCCAGCACGCCTGGGCCGTCCACAAGCAGTAGCCATCCCCACAGTCCCCGCCGCCCTGCGGCCCGCACGCCCGCCGACCCGGGTCCGGGCCTGTACGTCCGCACGCGGCGGAACCCCCGGAGGGGCGGCGGGAGCCCGGTGCTCCCGCCGCCCCTCCGGCGCGTCCGCCACCGACCCGGTCCGCATCGGCCGCCCGGTGTTCCGCGTCACGCGGCCCAGTTCGCCAGGGCGTCGAAGTCCTCCCGCACCAGGCCGATCTGCTCGTCGACGCGCATCAGCAGGGTCCGCGCCGGGTGGTGGCGGTCGACCCACTCGCGGTCCATCGCCGTGATGTCGTCGTCGATCCAGGCGAAAGGCCGCTCGCCCGCATACTCCAGGATGTACTGGGTCTTCCAGAAGGTGCCGGCCGGCGCCCGGCCGTGCATCACCGGCCAGTCGACGAACGGAAGCCGGGGCAGGCCCAGAAGAGGGCCTATCCAGTCGTTGGCCTCGTCCTTCCAGGTGGTCGCCCAGACCAGCTCGTACGCTCTCGCGAGCGCGATCAGCTCCGGGCCGTGGCCGTGGTTCAGCCAGACCCGCAGCGGCTTCGCGCGTTCCTTCTCGGACCAGCCCGTCGGCCGCATCCGGTGGGTGGAGTACCCCGCGGGGCGGCGCTGGGCCCGGGCCGCGTAGGGGTTCAGGGGGCCGTCCACGTCGATCAGCAGCAGTGGCTTCATCGCGGCAGGATTCCGTTCCGGATGCCCGCAGGCATTCCATTTTTCTCTGAGTGAGACGTTGGCGTCTCAATTGGGGTACACTTGTCTCATGGCCATGGATCGTGACCAGGTGCTCCGCGATGCGGCCGCCCTGCTCTCCCGCAAATCGACCGCCACGATGGACGAGGTCGCCCGCGCCGCCGGAATCGGGCGCGCCACCCTCCACCGGCACTTCGCCGGACGTGACGCCCTCGTACGCGCCCTCGAAGATCTCGGCATCCGGGAGTTCGAAGTGGCGTTCGACAACGCCCGCCTCGACGAGGGCACCGCGGTGGAGGCGCTCCGGCGCCTCGTCGCCGAGGCCGAGCCCAACGCCGAGCTGCTGGCCTTCCTCGTCACCGAGAACCAGCTGTTCGAGGGCGACGAGGTCAACGAGGGCTGGGCCCGGCTCGACGCCCGGGTCACCGCCCTGTTCCGGCGCGGCCAGGAAGAGGGCGACATCCGCATCGACCTGAGCCCCGCCTGGCTCACCGAGGCCCTCTACGGCCTCATCGGCAGCTGCGCCTGGGCCGTCATGGACGGCCGGGTCGCCGCGAAGGACTTCCAGTACATGATCACCGAGCTGCTGCTCGGTGGCGCCCGACGGAGTGTGGAGAAATGAGTCGTACCGAACAGCTGGCGCGTCGGACGGGGGTGGAGGAAAGGAGCCGCGGACGCTGGCTCGCGCTCTCCGTGCTCGTCCTGGCCGTGCTGCTCGTCGCGGTCGACGCCACGGTCCTCGGCCTGGCCACGCCCTCACTCAGCGAAGACCTCAAGCCCTCCGGCACCCAGCTGCTGTGGATCGGCGACATCTACTCCTTCGTCATCGCCGGACTCCTGGTGTCCATGGGCTCCCTCGGGGACCGCATAGGCCGCAAGAAGCTGCTCCTCGCCGGCGCCACCGCCTTCGGCGCCGTCTCGGTCCTGAACGCCTACGCCACCAGTCCCGAGATGATGATCGTCGCCCGCGCCCTGCTCGGCGTGGCCGGTGCCACCCTGATGCCGTCCACCCTCGCGCTGATCCGCAACATCTTCACCGACCCGCGGGAGCGCAGTCTCGCCATCGGCATCTGGGGCGCCACCGCCTCGGCCGGAGCGGCCATCGGCCCGGTCGTCGGCGGAGCCCTCCTCCAGCACTTCTGGTGGGGCTCGGTCTTCCTCATCAACCTCCCCGTGATGATCGCCCTGGTCCTCGTCGGGATCAAGCTGCTTCCCGAGTCCCGGAACCCGGTCGCCGGCCCCTGGGACCTGCTCAGCGTCGGCCTGTCCCTCGTCGGCGTCATCGGCGTGGTCTACGCCGTCAAGGAAGCCGCCACGCACGGCATGACCTGGGAGGTCGCGGTCGCCGCGATCCTCGGCGCCGGCGCCCTCTACGCTTTCGTCCGCCGCCAGTTCACCCTGCCGTCCCCGCTCCTCGACATGCGGCTCTTCCGGCACCGCGGCTTCTCCGGCGCCGTCCTCGCCGACCTGCTCACCGTCTTCGGCCTGTCCGGACTGGTCTTCTTCCTCTCCCAGTTCCTCCAGCTCGTCCAGGACCGCGGCCCGCTCGAGGCAGGCCTGGCCGAACTGCCCGCCGCCATCGGCGCGGTGGTCACCGGGCTGGTCGCGGGCCGGTACGCCCGCAGGTACTCGGTGCGCTCCGTGGTGACCGGCGGCCTCGCCGCCATCGGCGCCGCACTGGCCGTCCTGACCATGATTCACAAGGAGAGCGGATACCCGCTGCTCGGCGCGGCCCTGCTCGTCGTCGGCCTCGGCGCCGGCTTCTCCTTCACCGTCACCGCCGACGTGATCCTCTCCAGCGTGCCCAAGGAGCAGGCCGGATCGGCCTCCGCCGTCTCCGAGACGGCGTACGAGCTGGGTGCCGCCCTCGGTATCGCCCTGCTCGGCTCCATCGTCACCGGCGTCTACCAGGGCTTCACCGCCCCGGCCTCCGTCAGCGGACCCGTCGCCGACGCCGCGCACGAGTCCCTCGGCGGGGCCGTCGAGGCTGCCGGGGCACTGGACCCGCAGACCGCCGCCCACATGGTCGGAGCCGCCCAGGACGCCTTTGTCGACGGCCTGAGGCTGGCCTCCGGAGCCGGCGCGGCCGTCCTGCTGGCCACCGCCGTGGCCGCCTGGTTCCTGCTCAGGGGCCAGCGGCTCCAGGAGAGCGTCGAGCACTGACCCGACGCCGCGTCAAGAGAGGGTGTCCCGGCCCTGGTTGACAGCCCATGGAACCCCGGGACACCATCCCGGCGATGGAGATCGACGATCTGACCCCGGCCGAGCGCCGCGTATGGGAGGCCTTCCCGCGCGGTGACGGCATCGACTTCCGGGAGCACCCCGAGGACAGCTCCGTCGACGGGGCCGGCTGGGGACCCGGTCGCACGCTGCGTGCCGAGGTGCTGCGCGCCCTCCTGCTCGGTGCCGCCCCCGCCGTCGACGGCCGGGTCGCCGGGCTCAAGATCAAGGGCGCGAGGATCGTCGGCAAGCTCGACCTGCGCTACGCGGTGATCGACCACCCGATCCGGATGCGCGACTGCTGGTTCGAACGCAAACCGCTCCTGTACGGCGCCCAGCTGAAGGCCCTGGTCCTCGGCTACTCCACCCTGCCCGGCCTCACCGCGGCCACCCTGCGCGTCGACGTCGTCCTGCGGCTCTCCTGCTGCCGGATCAGCGGCCCCGTGCGGCTCCAGGGCGCCAAGGTATCCGGCGGCCTCTTTCTCCAGGGCGCGGTCGTCGGCCCCACGGCGGGCGAGGAGGCGGACGAACCCCCGCTCCAGCTCAACCACGCGGAGATCGGCACCGACATCATCGCCAACGACCTGACCGTCCACGGACAGCTCCGCCTCAACGGAGCCGTCGTCGGCGGCCAGGTCAGCCTCGACGACGCGCGCCTGCTCGCCCCCGGTGGCATCGCCCTGCACGCCGAAACCCTCTCGGTCGGCACCAACCTGCACGCCGCGCGGGCCCGGACGCAGGGCCGCGTCAACCTCACCGGCTCGCGGATACCCGGCCGCCTCAACCTCGCCCGCGCCGTTCTGGAGAACCCGGGCGGCATCGCCCTGCGCGCCTCCAGCTGCACCGTCGGCGAGGTGTGGCTGCCGTCCTGCGAAGACGTACGGGGCAGCGTGAACCTCAGGCGATCCCAGTTCGACCTGCTGAACATGCGGCCCGGCACCTGGCGCGACCCGCTGCGCCTGGACGGTCTGACGTACCGCACGCTGGGCCCGCACCTGCCCGCCGAGGAGCGGCTGGCCGCGCTGGAGACCGGCGAGGCAGGCTACCTCCCGTACCCGTACGAACAGCTGGCCGCGGCCTACCGCACCGCGGGTGACGAGGAGGCGGCCCGCACGGTCATGCTCGCCAAACTGCGCCGGCACCGCCGCACGCTGCCCCGGCACACGCGCCTGTGGGGACTCCTGCAGGACGCGACCGTGGGCTACGGCTTCCGGCCGCTGCGCGCGGCCGGCTGGCTGACGGCGCTGCTGCTCACCGGGGCGATCGCGTTCGCGCTGGAGCCCCCGCGCCCGCTCAAGCAGGGCGAGGCGCCGGACTTCAACGCCGTCTTCTACACCATCGACCTGATGATGCCGATCATCGGCTTCGGTCAGGAGGAGGCCTTCGCGCCGAGCGGCTGGTACCAGTGGCTGTCGTACGTGCTGATCGTGACCGGCTGGATCCTCGCCACCACGACGGCGGCGGGCGTCAGCCGGTCACTGAGGCGGCAGTGAGGGCCGCGGAGGACCTGGAGAGCGGCGGAGGCCGCGGAGGCCGCGGAGGCCGCGAGCGTCAGGCGGCCTTCGCCTTGGTGGCGTACATGTCGACGTACTCCTGGCCGGAGAGCCGCATGACCTCGGCCATCACCGAGTCCGTCACCGCACGCAGCACGTACCGGTCGCGGTCCATGCCCTCGTAGCGGGAGAACTCCATCGGCTTGCCGAAGCGGACGGTCACCCGGCCCGGGCGTGGCATCCCGGCGCCGCCGGGCTGCAGCTTGTCCGTGCCGATCATCGCGAACGGCACCACGGGGGCGCCGGTCATCAGGGTGAGGCGGGCGATGCCGGTGCGGCCCCGGTAGAGCCGGCCGTCGGGGGAGCGGGTGCCCTCGGGGTAGATGCCGAAGATCTTGCCCTCTTCGAGGATCCTGCGGCCGGTCATCAGGGCCGCCACGCCGCCGTTGGCGCCGTCCCGGTCGACGGGGATCATCCCGGCGCCGGTGAAGAACCACGCCATGAGCCGGCCCTTGACGCCCTTGCCGGTCACGTACTCGTCCTTGCCGATGAAGTGGACCGTGCGGTCGCACACCAGGGGCAGGATCATGGAGTCGATGAAGGTGAGGTGGTTGCCCGCCAGAATCACCGGTCCGGAGCCGGGGATGTTCTCGACGCCCTCCACGCGGGTGCGGAACATCGTGCGCATGACCGGTCCGACAGTGGCTTTGATGAGCTTCGTACGGAACAACGTGGGCCCTCCGGCATCGAAAAGAGGCTCGCGCCCCCACCGCTCGGCGGTGGGGGCAGGTGAGGACGATACTCGCGGGTCAGCTCCGAGCGCACATCGGGTTCACGTGTCGGATACGCATTGTTGACGCGTGTTTTCGCCATGTTCCCCGGATGTGCCTCCGAGACACCCCCTGCGGCCACCCCCTCTGTCTACCATCGGCACGCCGATCGCGGGCCGCGGGATGCCGTGACGCCACAGGTCCCGGGACCGCCGGCCCCTTTCATGACGAGGAGTGGCACTCATGACACAGGGTGGGGCAGCGCGGCGCACGGTCCTGGGGGCGGCGGTCCTGGCGGCGGGGGCGGGGATCACCCCTCTCGCGGCGGGACCGGCCTCCGCGTCCGCCGTGGGCGGCGGGCACGGCGCCCAGGGCTACCGGGGCCTGCCGTACCCGGCGGTCATCGGCCACCGCGGCGCCAGCGGCTACCGGCCCGAGCACACGCTCGGCTCCTACCAGCTGGCCCTCGACCTCGGGGCGGACATCGTGGAGCAGGACCTGGTCCCGACCCGCGACGGCCACCTGGTGTGCCGCCACGAGAACGAGATCGGCGGGACCACCGACGTCGCAGACCACCCCGAGTTCGCCTCCCGGCGCACCACCAAGTCCGTCGACGGGGTTTCGGTCACCGGCTGGTTCACCGAGGACTTCACCCTCGCCGAGCTGAAGACCCTGCGCGCCAAGGAGCGCATCCCCGCCCTCCGCCAGCGCAACACGCTCTACGACGGCCAGTGGGCCGTCCCCACCTTCGAAGAGGTGCTCCGCTGGGCCGACCGCGAGGGCCGGCGGCGCGGCGAGCCGGTCTGGCTGCACGTCGAGACCAAGCACCCCAGCTATTTCCGTGGCCTGGGCCTCGGCCTGGAGGAGCCCCTCGCCCGACTGCTGCGTCGGTACGGGCGCGACGGCCGGAACGCCGCCGTCTTCCTCCAGTCCTTCGAGCCCTCCAGCATCCAGCGGCTGTCCCGGCTGGTCTCCGCACCCCGCGTGGTACTGCTCTCCGGTGCGGGTACCCGCCCCTGGGACTTCGAACGGGCGGGGGACCCGCGCACGGTCGCCGACCTGGTCAAGCCCGAGGGCCTCCGGTGGATCGCCGGGTTCGCCCAGGGCATCGGCCCCACCATGGACCTGATCCTCCCGCGCGACGCGGCCGGCCGCCTCGGCGCTCCGACCACCCTGGTCAGGGACGCCCACGCCCGGGGGCTGCTGCTGCACCCCTACACCGCGCGCAACGAGAACAGCTTCCTGCCGGCCGAGTACCGCAGGGGTACGGATCCGGCCGCCTACGGCGATGCCCTCGGGGTCTTCCGCACCTACTTCGAGCAGGGCATCGACGGCATTTTCACCGACAACCCGGACACCGGGCTGCTCGCTGCCGAGGCCTTCCGGCCGGGCCGGCGCCCCGTCAACGGCTGAGCGCCGCTTCCCGAACGAGTGGGCCTCGCCCGGCAGGGAAACCGCCGGGCAGGTCCCGCTCGTCCCGCTCGGCATGGACCTGCTGAAGGACCCCGACCTCGTGACCGGGCTGGGCCCGCTGCTCTCCGCGGAGGCTGCGGCCGAGGCCCCGGCCGCCGGAGTGGACGCGGCCGACCTCGAACAAGCCGTCTGGGTCAGGCTGCTGGAGAGCGGCCGCCGCGCGCCCGATCCCGAAGACCCCGCCGAACCGGCCCGCTGGCTGCGCCGGGCGGTACGGGCGGAGGCCAGGCTGGCCCGCCGCCGGGCCAGCCGCGAGATCCCCTACGGCCACCGCAGCCACTCCGCGGACGACGGTCCGCAGCCCCGTGCCGCCAGTGGGAGCGCACCCGAAGACGCCCTGCTGCACGGCGAGGAGAACCGCGTCCTGCGGTCGGCCGTCGCCCGGTTGCCCGGACGCTGTCCCGAGCTGATGAGGGCACTTCTTTCGCCCAGGGACCTCACATACCGTGAAATCGCAGGAGAGTTGGGTATCTCACAAGGAAGTTTAGGGCCCGTGCGTTCCCGTTGCCTGGGATGTCTGCGCAGAATGCTCGCGGCAGAGGTTGCGGCTCCTGGCCTTCGGGGAAGGGAGCGGTAGACCAACGGGCTACCAGGTGAGCTGGAGGCATGCGCACATGGGCATGAGCGTGACCATTTCGGCGGCGGTCGCCGAGGACGCCGAGCAGATCTTCAAACTGCAGTACCTGGCTTTCCAGCGCGAGGCAGAGCTGTACGGCAACTACCTCATCCAGCCGCTCACCCAGTCCCTGGACTCCCTGAAGGGGGAGCTCGCGAAGGACACCGTCCTCGTGGCCCGGCTCGGCGACGAGGTCGTCGGCACCGTGCGCGGCAGTGTGGACGAGGAGGGCACCGCGAAGATCGCCAAACTCTGCGTCCACCCGCGCCTGCAGGGCCACGGGCTCGGCGCGCGCCTGCTGCGCGCTGTGGAGGAGGCCCTCGCGAGCCCCGGCACCGCGACCCGCTTCCGCCTGCACACCGGTCACAAGAGCGAGTCCAACCTGCGCCTCTACCGCAAGGCCGGCTATGTGAAGGTCGGCGGGCGCACGGCGTCCGACGGCGTGCAGTTGGTGATCCTGGAGAAGGACGCCAAGGCCCCCACCGACTTCGCGGTCAGCGCCTGACCCGGCGTCAGCGCCTGCGCAGCCACAGCATCCCGGTGATCGGCAGGATCACCGGGATGAACAGATAGCCCATGCCGAACTGCGACCAGACGGTGGTGTCGGGGAAGGACTCCGGGCGCACCAGGGTCCAGGTGCCCACGGCCAGTACGCCCGCCAACTCCGCGGCGCAGCAGGCCAGTGCAGCCCGGCGCGCCGTCTCGCCGCCGCGCACGAGCGAGTAGGTGATGAAGGCGTACGCCAGCGCCGCCACCGCGGACAGCGAGTAGGCCAGCGGCGCCCGGTCGAACTCGGTGGAGATCTGGAAGGCCGACCGGGAGACCGCGCCCACCACCATCACCCCGTAGAGCCACACCAGCAGCAGCCCGGGTCCGGAGACCAGCCGCTTGCGCCCGGCGGGGGCGGCGGTCGTCGTGTCAGCGTCAGGCACCGGCGGTTCCCCAGATGTCGTAGAGCCGTACTTCGAGGACGGCGAGGACGACCGCGCCCGCGGCCACCGTCACCGATCCCCACTTGGTCCGCTCGGTCAGGGAGAGCAGCCCGGCGGCCGGTACCGCGGCGAAGGCGCCGAGCAGGTAGGCCACGAAGATCACCGAGCCCTCGTCGGGCCTCTCGCCCCGGCCCAGCTGGACCAGGCCGATCACCAGCTGGGCCAGGACCAGTACGGTCACGACGGCCATGCCGATGAAGTGCCAGTCCTTGGTCGGCTGGTCCCGCAGCGCGGCGAAACCGCACCAGGCGGCGAGGGCGAGTGCGGCCACGCCGATGGCGACCGTCAGGGCGTCGAGCATGCAGCGAGGGTATTACGGGCCGGAGAGCCCCGGGCGCGCGCCCCTTCTCCCGCGGCGGTCCCCACGTGGCCGCCGCTCCCGGGCGCCGTCCCCCGCGTCGTCGGCCGGACCGTGGTCTTGACCACAGAGGTGCCCGCCGCCCGACCCCGGCAGGTGGTCGGGGGGGCGGCCCGGGACGCCGTGTCGGCGCAGGTCGGCGGCATGATCGGCCGGGTGGGGCGGGTGGCTGCGTTCGGCCGATGGTGTCCGGTATGCGGCCGAAAAATGTCCGGTATCCGGACAGTTTTGATCGGTGAGGGGTCAGGTCTGCTTTACTGGGCCCATGACCACGACGAGCAGCCGCACCCTTGCGACCGAGGCGACCATGACGCCCGGTGCTCGCTGTATGTGTCGAATGCGCGCCTTCTGAGGGCCCCTTCCTGAGCCTCGCGCCCCGAAGCGAGACCGGCAGCGCCAGTGCGTCCCCACCGGATGGACCACCCGGCCTGCTCATGCCCCGCGCACACGTCGACGCCATCGATTTCTGACGGTTCGTCCCGTATCGCGTCCCCAGATGTTTGCCCCGTGCCCGGCAGCCCGCTGCGCCGTGCACTCGACAGCGACGGAATTCCTGTGATCACCACATCGGGCCTCACGAAGGTCTACCAGTCCCGTGGCCGCGAGGTCACCGCCCTGGACGGCGTCGACCTCCACGTCCGCGAGGGCGAGGTATACGGAGTCATCGGCCAGAGCGGCGCGGGCAAGTCCTCCCTGATCCGCTGCGTGAACCTGCTGGAGCGCCCCACCACCGGCACCGTGCACGTCGACGGGGTCGACCTCACGGCGCTCGCCGGCCGCGGCCGACGGGCCGGCAAGGAACTCCGCGAGGCCCGCAGCCGCATCGGCATGGTCTTCCAGCACTTCAACCTGCTGTCCTCGCGCACCGTCCAGGCCAACATCGAGCTGCCCCTGGAGATCCTCGGCGTCTCCGGCCGCGAGCGCTCCCGCAAGGCCCTCGAACTCCTCGACCTGGTCGGCCTCGGCGATAAGGCCAAGGCCTACCCCGCCCAGCTCTCCGGCGGCCAGAAGCAGCGCGTCGGCATCGCCCGCGCCCTGGCCGGCGACCCCAAGGTGCTGCTCTCCGACGAGGCCACCAGCGCCCTTGATCCCGAGACCACCCGCTCCGTCCTGAAGCTGCTGCGCGACCTCAACCAGCAGCTCGGCCTCACCGTACTGCTCATCACGCACGAGATGGACGTCGTCAAGACCGTCTGCGACTCGGCCGCGCTGATGAAGAAGGGCCGCATCGTCGAGTCCGGCACGGTCGCCGAGCTGCTCGCCACCCCCGGCTCCGAGCTCGCCGACGAGCTCTTCCCGGTCACCGGCACGGCCACCGGCCCCGACCGCACGGTCGTGGACGTCACCTTCCACGGCGAGGCCGCCGCCCAGCCGGTCATCTCGCAGCTCTCGCGTACGTACAACATCGACATCTCGATCCTCGGCGCCGCGATGGACACCGTCGCCGGCCGGCTGATCGGCCGCATGCGCATCGAACTGCCCGGCCGCTACGAGGACAACGTCGTGCCCGTCGGCTTCCTGCGCGAGCAGGGCCTCCAGGTCGACGTCGTCGACGACATCGACATCGACATCGACAACGAACTGGCCGAACTGGTCAAGGACGGTGCCCAGTGACCTGGTCCGAGATGCAGCCCCTGCTCACCCAGGGCACCTACGACACCCTCTACATGGTCCTGTGGTCCACCCTGGTCACCGTGGTCGGCGGACTGCCCATCGGCATCCTGCTCGTCCTGACCGACAAGGGCGGCCTGCTGCAGAACCAGCCGCTCAACAAGGTCCTCGGCGTGATCGTGAACATCGGCCGCTCGCTGCCGTTCATCATCCTGCTGATCTTCCTGATCCCGGTCACCACCGCCGTCGTCGGCACCTTCATCGGCCCCACCGCCATGATCGTCCCGCTCGCCGTCGGTGCGATCCCCTTCTTCGCCCGGCTCGTCGAGACCTCCGTCCGCGAGGTGGACCACGGCCTCGTCGAAGCCGTCGAGTCCATGGGCGGCGGCATCCCCACCCTGGTCGGCAAGGTGCTCCTGCCGCAGGCCCTGCCCTCCCTGGTCGCCGGCGTCACCACCACCGTCATCACCCTCGTCGGCTACTCCGCCATGGCGGGCGCCGTCGGCGGTGAAGGACTCGGCTCCAAGGCCATCACGTACGGCTTCCAACGCTTCGAGACCGGCTTCATGGTCGCCACGGTCGTGGTCCTCGTCGCCCTCGTCACCGTGGTCCAGCTGATCGGCGACGGCGCCGTCCGCCTCCTGGCCCGCCGCGGCCGGACGGCCTGACCGCCACACCACGGGCCGCGACCCCCACTGATTTCCCCACAGAGCCCGCACTTGTCGTGCTTGGGCCACCACCAGCAAGTCCTCGGTACTTGTTCAGCAAGAAAGGCACTCTTCGTGCGTAAGAACACCAAGCTCACCGCCCTCGCCGCCACCGCCACCGCGCTGACCCTCGGCCTCACCGCCTGCGGCAGCTCCTCGGACCCGTCCTCCGCCAAGGCCGACGGCGGCACGGCGGACGAGAGCAAGCCGCTTGTCATCGCGGCCTCCCCCAGCCCCCACGCCGACATCCTCGACTTCGTCAAGGACAAGCTCGCGGCGAAGGAAGGCCTCACGCTGGAGGTCAAGGAGTTCACCGACTACGTCCTGCCCAACACCGCCACCGAGCAGGGCCAGGTCGACGGCAACTACTTCCAGCACAAGCCGTACCTCGACGACTTCAACAAGAAGAACGGCACCCACGTCGTCCCCGTCGTGAACGTGCACCTGGAACCCCTCGGCCTCTACTCCAAGAAGGTCAAGGCGCTCTCCGACATCAAGGCCGGCCAGACCATCGCCGTGCCCAACGACACCACCAACGAAGGGCGCGCGCTCCAGCTGCTGGCCGCGAACAACCTGATCACCCTCAAGGAGGGGGTCGGCACCAGCGCCAAGCTGTCCGACATCACCGACAAGAAGGGCCTGGAGTTCAAGGAGCTGGAGGCCGCCACGGTCCCGCGCGCCCTGGGCGACGTCGATGCCGCGGTCATCAACGGCAACTACGCCCTCGAGGCCGACCTGGCGCCCGCCAAGGACGCACTCGTCCTGGAGAAGGCCGAGGGCAACCCGTACGCCAACTTCCTCGCGGTCAAGGACGGCAACCAGGGCGACCCGCGGATCCAGAAGCTCGCCAAGCTCCTGAACTCCGACGACGTCAAGAAGTTCATCGAGGAGAAGTACCAGGGCTCGGTCGTCCCGGCCTTCGGCACCCCCGCCTCCTGACCCCGCCGACCGCCCCGGTCGGGCCCGGACGGTCATGCATCTCGGCCCCGCACGCCCCTGTCGGCGCGCGGGGCCGAGTCCTGCCCGCTGCCGGAGCCGAGTCCTGCCCGCTCCCGGGCAACCCGGCCCTGCACATACCCCGTTCGATGCTGCATGCTGTGGCCTACGACCGTGGATCAGGTCCCGCACCGACCGACGGGACCACACCACGGTCGCATCGCACCACGGTCGCACCACGTTCTCAGGCATGGAGCTGCGCATGACTACCACCTTCCCGGACGTCACCATCAGCACGGAACGGCTGGTGCTGCGCCCGTTCGAGGAGGAGGACGTCACCGCGCTCGCCGAGATGATGAACGACGAGAACACCATCGCCTGGACCTCCGCGCCGCACCCCTACACCCGGGCCGACGCGCACGCGTGGGCCACCCGCGACTCCCACGCCGAACGCGCCGAGGGCGGCGGCATCGTCTTCGCCGTCACCGAGTTCCTCACCCAGCGCCTCGTGGGCATCGTCCACCTCCGCAACACCAACTGGCGCACCCGCGCCACCGAGGTGGGGTACATCACCGCGCCCTGGGCCCGTGGCGAGGGCTACGCCGGCGAGTCGGTCCTGGCCGTCGCACGATGGCTGTTCCGCGAGCAGGGGTTCGAGCGCCTCGAACTGCGCACCGCCGCCGACAACACCGCCTCCCAGCAGGTCGCCCAGAAGATCGGCTGCATCAGCGAGGGGGTCCTGCGCAACGCCTGGACCGTGCGCACGCAGACGGCAGACGGCGGCTGGGTCGACACCCGCACCGACCTCATCGTGTGGAGCCTCCTGCCCGAGGACCTCGACGAGGACGACGACTTCGACGGGTACGACGGGTACGAGAGCTACGACACCTACGGCGGCCACGGCGCACACCCGGGCCACACGGTCCCCGGACAGCGGTCCGACGCGATCGGCCGGCCGGTCGGCGCCGACCGGAAGTGAACCGGTGACCGGGTAGTCTCACCGTGCCCGCCCCTCCCCCCACACCAGGAGACAGACGACGATGGCCGACCGGGTCACGGTGATCGGCTGGGACGGATCCCCCCTGACCTCGGCCGCCCGGTCCGCGCTGTCCGCCGCAACCCTCGTGGCCGGAGCCGCCCACCACCTCGCGCTCCCCGAAGTCCCGCCCACCGCCGAGCGCATCCGCCTCGGCAGCCTGGGCCTGGCCGCCCGCCGCATCGCCGGCCACCGCGGCACCGCGGTGGTCCTCGCCGACGGTGACCCGGGCTTCTTCGGCGTCGTACGCACCCTGCGCGCCCCGGAGCACGGCCTGGAGGTCGAGGTCGTCCCCGCCGTCTCCTCCGTCGCGGCCGCCTTCGCCCGCGCCGGCATGCCCTGGGACGACGCCCAGGTCGTTGTCGCCCACCCCCGCACCCTGCGGCGGGCCGTCAACGTCTGTCGCGCCCACCCCAAGGTGGCCGTCCTCACCTCGCCCGGTGCCGGGCCCGCCGAACTCGCCCTGCTCCTCGACGGAGTCCACCGCACCTTCGTCGTCTGCGAGGAACTCGGCACGGACCGCGAGCAGGTGAGCGTCCTGACCTCCGACAAGGCCGCCGACCACAGCTGGCGCGACCCCAACGTCGTCATCGTCATCGGCGGCGCGGTACAGGCATCGGCCGGTGACCCGGCGTGGCTCCTCGGCCAAGGCCCCGCCCACTCCGGCGAACGCGGCTGGGCCCGCCCACAGGCCGGCGCGGGGGAGGGGGAGTCGGCCCTGCTGCACGCGGCGCAACTCGCCCGGCTCGGCCCGCGCACCGGCGACCTGGTCTGGGACATCGGCACCGGATCAGGCGGTGTGGCCGTGGACGCCGCCGCCCTCGGCGCCGCCGTCATCGCCGTCGACGCCGACCCCGCAGCCCGCGAGCGGGTGACCGCCGCGGCCCGCAACCGCGGAGTGCAACTGCAGTTCGTCGCCGGGCGGGCACCGCACGTCCTGGAGAACCTGCCCGAACCCGACGTCGTCCGGGTCGGCGGCGGAGGCGCCGAGGTCGTCGCGGCCGTCGCCGACCGGCGCCCCGAACGGATCGTCAGCCACGCCTTCACCCGCGACGACGCGGAGGCCATCGGCCGGACCCTCGCCGAACACGGTTACGAGGTCGAGTGCGCCCTCCTCCAGGCCGTCGGCCTGGACCCCCGCACGTGGGTCGAACAGGACCGTTCCGTGGTGTTCCTCCTGGCAGCCCAGCGCCCCGTGACCCGCTGAGACGGGGGCCGGGGTAGGCTGGCCGATCGTCGTACCGCGCCGACGTTTCGGGCATCGCGCCACGGCTCGGACACGCGACGTGGCGCAGTCCACAGAGGACCGTGGTGGTTATGGCCGCCACGATCGCGAACGGGCGCGACAATGCTTACTGGTTGTCGTGCAGGTGCGCGTGGGACGGACTCGTCGCACCCGCGACACCGCACGGCAGCTCCGCTCGGAGGCCTCGTGGGCGACCGGGTGATCGAAGAGGCAACACCGATGGGCGAGGGGTAAGCATGACTGACACCGGCCAGGTCCCGGGCGAGGGTCTCCCGGACAACACGGGCATGGTGGATCAGCAGGGCATCCCCGCGCCGGTCCAGATCCCGGCACCGATGCCCGGGTACGCCTTCCAGGACCTCATGGACAACCCGGCCGAGCCGGAAGACGAGGAGCTGCTGCTCATGCCGAGCGGCCAGGGCTCCTGGAGCGACCCGCAGGTCGTCCCGCAGGCCCCGGCCTTCCCGGTGGATCCCCAGCTCGGCGAGCCGCCGATGTACACCGACGCGTCCTACGGCTCCGTGCCCGCCTACCCCGGTGCCCCGGCGGCGTACCCGGAACCGGTCGCGTACACCGAGTTCCCCCAGCCGGGCTTCCCCGACGGCTCCTACAGCGCCGGCGCCCACGAGACGGGCGGCCGGGATTCCGGTGCGCTCGACCTCGGCGGGCTCGTCGTCCCGCCGCCCGCGGCTCCGGAGGCCTCCGCGGCCTCCGTCCGGCGCCCGCTGCACATGGGCCCGCCGGTGCCCGACGCGACCGGCGGAGTCGTACGCTCCCTCGCGGACCGCGGGCCGGCCACCGCGCCCGCCCAGCCCGCCCCGCTCGCCTCCGCGGTCGCCGCCGCCGTGCCCGCCACCCCGCTCCACCAGGCCGGCCCCCCGACCGTCGGGCCCGAGTACCTGGACGTCCCGCGTGCGGAGGCCGCCCAGGAGCCGGCCCCGCAGCTCGGCGAGGTCCCGCCGCAGGCCGGGGCGCCGTGGACGGCGGAGCCGGTCCCCGCGCCGGCGCAGGCCGAGGCCGCCCGGGCCCCCGAGCCGGCCGAGGCCCCCGCGCCCGTACCGACCACCGTGGAGCCCGAGCCGGAGCCGACGGCCGTGGCGGCACGGCCGTCGGCTCAGCCGGCGCAGCCCGAGGACGTTCCGGCCGAGGCGATCGCCGTGCCGGCGGAGCCTCCCGCGCCCGTGGCCGCGGCGGCTCCTGCAACCGCTCCCGAGGCGGTCGTGCCCGATCCGGTCGCCGTTCCGGCGGAGGCCGAGCCGGTTGCGTCCGTCGAGGCCGTCGTCGGCGGGCCGGTCCCGCCGGTGCCGGCCGAGGCCGTGGCTCCCGTGGCTCCCGAGCCGGTGGCCGCGGAGCCGTCGGTCGAGGCCGTCGCCGCCGCGGAGCCCGCCGAGCAGGTCGTGCCTGAGCAGGTCGTGCCTGAGCAGGTCGTGGCCGAGCAGGTCGTGGCCGAGGCGGTCGCCGCCGCGGAGCCCGCCGAGCAGGTTGTGCCCGATCCGGTCGCCGTTCCGGCGGAGGCCGAGCCGGTTGCGTCCGTCGAGGCCGTCGTCGTCGAGCCGGTCCCGCCGGTGCCGGCCGAGGCCGTGGCTCCCGTGGCTCCCGAGCCGGTGGCCGCGGAGCCGGTGGCCGAGGCCGTCGCCGCTACGGAGCCCGCCGAGCCCGTCGTGCCAGTCGTGTCCGAGCCCGTCGTGTCCGCGCCGGCCGAGGCCGTCGCCGCAGAGTCGGAACCCGGCGCCCTGCCCGGGACGCCCGTCACGGTCGAACCCGTCGCCGGTGACCCGGCCCCCGGCTACGACGACGCCGAGCGCGAGGCCGTCCTGCGCGTCATGCGCGAGCGCCGTGACATCCGCAAGGGCTTCCGGACCGACCCGATCCCGCACGAGGTGCTGCTCCGCGTCCTGGAGGCGGCCCACACCGCGCCCAGCGTCGGCCACTCCCAGCCCTGGGACTTCGTCGTCATCCGCTCGGCCGAGACCCGCCGGACGATGCACGAGCTCGCCCAGCGCCAGCGCGAGGCGTATGCGAAGTCGCTGCCCAAGGGCCGGGCGAAGCAGTTCAAGGAACTCAAGATCGAGGCCATCCTCGACACCCCGGTGAACATCGTCGTCACCGCCGACCCCACCCGCGGCGGCCGCCACACCCTCGGCCGGCACACCCAGCCGCAGATGGCCCCGTACTCCTCGGCCCTCGCCGTCGAGAACCTCTGGCTCGCCGCGCGCGCCGAGGGCCTCGGCGTCGGCTGGGTCAGCTTCTTCGACGAGCGCGAGATGGTGCGCGAGCTCGGCCTGCCGGAGCACCTGGAGGTCGTCGCGTACCTGTGCGTCGGCTACGTCGACGAGTTCCCGGAGGAGCCCGAGCTGGCCCAGGCCGGCTGGTCGCAGCGGCGCCCGCTCTCCTGGGTGGTGCACGAGGAGACCTACGGCCGCCGCGCCCTGCCCGGAGAGGAGCCGCACGACCTCCTCTCCGAGACGGTCGCCAGCATCCGCCCGCTCGACGCCAAGGCGCTCGGCGAGGCATGGGAGCGGCAGAAGCGCATGACCAAGCCCGCCGGGGCCCTCGGCATGCTGGAGATCATCTCCGCTCAGCTCGCGGGTCTGTCCCGGGTCTGCCCGCCGCCGATCCCGGAGCCGGCGGCGGTCGCGATCTTCGCCGGGGACCATGGCGTCCACGCCCAGGGCGTGACCCCCTGGCCGCAGGAGGTCACCACCCAGATGGTGGCCAACTTCCTGGGCGGCGGAGCGGTCTGCAACGCCTTCGCCAACCAGGTCGGCGCCGAGGTCTGCGTGGTCGACGTCGGTGTCGCCGGGGACCTCCCGGCCACCCCCGGCCTGCTGCCGCGCAAGGTCCGCCCCGGCACGGCAGACCTCTCCACCGGCCCCGCGATGACCCGCGAGGAGGCCGTCGCCGCCATCGAGGTGGGCATCGAGACGGCCCGCGACCTGGTCGCGGCCGGGAACAAGGCGCTCCTGACGGGCGAGATGGGCATCGCGAACACCACCGTCTCCGCCGCCCTCATCTCGGTCTTCACGGGCGTCGACCCGTCCGAGGTCACCGGCCGCGGAACGGGCATCAACGACGAGACCCACGCCCGCAAGGTCGACGTCGTCCGCCGTGCCCTCGAACTCCACCAGCCGGATCCGGCGGACCCGATCGGCGTCCTCGCGGCGATCGGCGGCCTGGAGCACGCGGCCATCGTCGGTCTCCTGCTGGGCGGCGCGTCCCTGCGCACACCGGTGCTCCTGGACGGCGTCAGCGCCGGCGCCGCCGCCCTGGTGGCCCGCGCCATCGCGCCCGAGTCCCTGTCCGCCTGCATCGCGGGCCACCGCAGCGCCGAGCCGGGCCACGTGGCGGCCCTGAACAAGCTGGGCCTGCGGCCGCTGGTCGACCTGGACCTGCGCCTGGGCGAGGGCACGGGCGCCCTGCTGGCCCTCCCGCTGGTCCAGAGTGCGGCCCGCGCGATGCACGAGGTCGCCACCTTCGACTCGGCGGGCGTCACCGAGAAGTAGGGCCCGGGCCAGCCCCCGGAGCGGGCCTGTCCCACGGAGTGCCGTGAGGCGGCGCCCCTCCGGGATGCCCCGCGGGCCCCGGCCGGGCGGGCCCCGCCGGCACGGCGCCGGCCCGCACCCCGCGGAGACCACCGGAGCGGCGCCGCCCCGCCGCGAAGCCCTCGCGGCCCCGGCCGGACCGCCGCGCGCACGACCGGACCTTCCGGCGCCCGAGGCGCTGGGCCGGGGCGGAGCCCCGGGAGGGGCGCAGCCCCGTCCGCGCTGTGGGACGGCCCGCGCCGTATGGTGGACCCGCACCAGGAACCCGCACGTCAGTACCCCGCCAGTACCCTCGCCGCTCCAGAGCCGCAGCGGCACGACAGAACGACCGCCGCATCAGGAGCCGCACCGCCATGGCCGACACCCCCGCCTACCCCGTAGGACTCCGCCTCGCCGGCCGCCGCGTCGTCGTCATCGGCGGTGGCCAGGTCGCCCAGCGGCGACTCCCCGCGCTGGTCGCGGCCGGCGCCGACGTCCTGCTCGTCTCGCCCTCCGCCACCCCCTCGGTGGACGCGATGGCCGAGACCGGCGAGATCCGCTGGGAACGCCGCCGCTACCAGGACGGCGACCTCGCCGGGGCCTGGTACGCCCTGATCGCCACGCAGCACCGCGAGGTCAACGAGCGGGCCTCCGCCGAGGCCGAGCGTGAGCGCGTCTGGTGCGTGCGTGCCGACGACGCCGCGGCGGCCACCGCGTGGACCCCGGCCACCGGCCGCATCGAGGGCGTCACGGTCGCCGTGCTGACGGGCAACGATCCCCGCCGCTCCGCCGCCGTCCGCGACGCCGTGGTCGAGGGCCTCCGCGACGGCAGCCTCGCCGCCCCGGGACACCGCCACAAGTCCACCCCCGGCGTCGCCCTCGTCGGCGGCGGCCCCGGCGACCCCGACCTGATCACGGTGCGCGGCCGCCGCCTCCTCGCCGAGGCGGACGTGGTCATCGCCGACCGGCTCGGCCCCCGCGACCTGCTGGACGAGCTCCCCCCGCACGTCGAGGTCATCGACGCCGCGAAGATCCCGTACGGCCGGTACATGGCCCAGGAGGCCATCAACAACGCGCTGATCGAGCACGCCAGGGCGGGCAAGGCCGTGGTCCGGCTCAAGGGCGGCGACCCGTACGTCTTCGGCCGCGGCATGGAGGAGCTCCAGGCCCTCGCCGAGGCCGGCATCGCCTGCACCGTGGTCCCCGGCATCTCCAGTTCCATCTCGGTCCCCAGCGCCGCCGGCATCCCGGTCACCCACCGCGGGGTCGCCCACGAGTTCACCGTGGTCAGCGGTCACGTCGGCCCCGACGACCCGCGTTCCCTCGTGGACTGGGCCTCCCTCGCCAAGCTCACCGGCACCCTCGTGATCCTCATGGGCGTCGACAAGATCGGACTGATCGCCGAGGCGCTCGTGCGCCACGGCCGCCCCGCGGACACCCCGGTCGCGGTCGTCCAGGAGGGCACCACGGCCACCCAGCGCCGCGTGGACGCCACCCTGGCCACGGTCGGTGCGACGGTCCGCGCCGAGGAGGTCCGCCCGCCCGCGGTCATCATCATCGGCGAGGTCGTCCGCGTCGGAACCCCGGACGTTCCCACCACCAGCGCCTGACAGGCCGTTGGCACCGCACCCAGGACAAGGCAGTATCACCCTGTGGCTGATCTCATCACCATCACCGACCCCGACGACCCCCGGCTGCGCGACTACACGGGCCTGACCGACGTCGAACTCCGGCGCAGGCGCGAGCCGGCGGAAGGCCTCTTCATCGCCGAGGGCGAGAAGGTCATCAGACGGGCCAAGGACGCCGGTTACGAGATGCGCTCGATGCTGCTGTCCGCCAAGTGGGTCGACGTCATGCGCGACGTCATCGACGAGATCCCGGCACCGGTCTACGCCGTCAGCCCCGATCTGGCCGAGCGCGTCACGGGCTACCACGTGCACCGCGGGGCCCTCGCCTCCATGCAGCGCAAGCCGCTGCCGGCGGCCGAGGAACTCCTCGCCACCACCCGCCGCGTGGTCGTCATGGAGGCGGTCAACGACCACACCAACATCGGGGCCATCTTCCGCAGCGCCGCCGCCCTCGGAATGGACGCGGTGCTGCTGTCCCCCGACTGCGCGGATCCGCTCTACCGGCGCTCGGTCAAGGTCTCCATGGGCGCGGTGTTCTCCGTCCCCTACGCCCGCCTGGAGGCCTGGCCCAAGAGCCTGGACTCGGTGCGCGAGGCCGGCTTCAAGCTGCTCGCGCTGACCCCGCACGAGAAGGCGACGCCCATCGACGTGGCCGCCCCGCAGTCCCTGGAGCGGGTCGCGCTGATGCTGGGCGCCGAGGGCGACGGCCTGTCCACGCGGGCGCTGGTCGCGGCCGACGAGTGGGTGCGCATCCCGATGGCCCACGGCGTGGACTCGTTGAACGTGGGCGCCGCCGCGGCGGTCGCCTTCTACGCGGTGGCCCAGGACCGATAGCGCCCGGCGGCGTCACAGCTTCTGGGCGGCCGCGATGCCCAGCGCCACGATCAGCGTCACCACGATGAACACGATCAGGCGCTGGCGCATCAGCCTCGGGTCCGGCCGTGCGGGGCGCCGCCCCGCGCCCGTCGTCCTGGGCGCCGGGCGGCCGCCCGTGCGCCCCGCCGTCGGCCGGGAGGACGGACCGCCGGAACCGCGCGGGTTGCGCGAGGAGGAGGGCCGCGAGTGCGGGCCGCCCGACGAGCCGCCCTGCGCCCTGGGCGCGCCGCCGCCGGTACGGCGCTCCGTACGCCGTTCCGCGTGCTCCAGGGCGCCTTCGGGCAGCCGTCCCGTGGGCCGGTCGGTCCGTGCCCGCTGTGCCGGCGGACGGCCGTCCGACAGCCCCTGCGCCTCGCGGGCCGCGATCTCCTTGAGCCGCATCGACAGCTGGAGCGTGCTGGGCCGCTCCTCGGGGTCCTTGGCCAGGCAGGCCCGTACGAGGGGCGCCAGGGCGTCCGGGACGCCCTGCAGGTGCGGCTCCTCGTGCACGACGCGGTACAGCATGACCTCGGAACTGCCGTGCCCGAAGGGCGAGTCGGCGGTGGCCGCGTAGGCGAGGGTGGCGCCGAGCGCGAAGACGTCCGTGGCCGGGGTGACGGCGGCGCCGCGTACCTGCTCGGGCGCGAGGAAGCCGGGGGAGCCCACGGCCGTGCCCACATGGGTGAGCGTGCTCGCACCCGTGGCCCAGGCGATCCCGAAGTCGATGATCCTGGGGCCCTTGGGGGACAGGAGGATGTTCGACGGTTTGAGGTCCCGGTGGACGACTCCCGCCTCGTGGACGGCGACCAGTCCCTCGGAGAGCGCGGCGCCCACGGCGGCGATCTGCGCGGCCGTCAGGGGACCCTCCTCGGCCACCTTGTCGTGCAGCGAGGGACCGGGCACGTACTGGGTGGCGAACCACGGCCGCTCGGCCTCCAGGTCCGCGGCGACCAGGCGCGCCGTGCATCCGCCCCGGATGCGCCGAGCGGCGGACACCTCGCGGGCGAACCGCGAGCGGAACTCCTGGTCCTCGGCCAGATCCGGCCGGATGACCTTGAGGGCGACGCGCTGTCCGCGCCGGTCCGATCCCAGGTAGACCACGCCCATGCCGCCGGCCCCGAGCCGCCGGTGCAGTCTGAACGAGCCGACGACACGCGGGTCCTCGCGCCGGAGCCGCATCATCGCCATGTCCACCCCGCTGACCGGTCGTCCTGTTGACGTGCCACAGCTTACGGACCATCCGGCATGCGTGCTCAGAGGCCGCGCCCTCGTCGGGAGATTCGATCGTCAGTGCGGCGCAGCACTCTTGAGAGAGCATCAGGGATCCGGCCCGCCGGTCCGGCCGCGATCGGCGCCTGGCCCAAACGGCCCATCGGGCAAGGGGATTGACGCTTCGGAGCAGGTCGGAGCGCACCGGGGCGTGCGCCGGCGCCGTGGTGACCCGAGCCGATCCCGCCCATGCCCCATCGACGGACACGCATGCGCAGGGAGTGACGAAAGTGAGGGAAGTCACTACCCTCCGGTCATCCCTTCCGGGATGACCCCGACGCGGGGAGGAAGCTCTCCACCCAGGGGAGTACACCGCGCGGTCGCCCTCATCCTCCTGGAGGCCCGGCAATGGGTACGAGGGCATGAGGCCGGCGGCCGTCCGCCCGCCTAGTGTTGAGGTCAAGCGGCGGGTGATGCACTCGTCCCCCGAGGTCAAGAACCCGCCGCTGTCAGACGACAGGGGAGAGGGCCATGGCGGACACCGCACGGCAGGGACGCAAGGCATTCGCGTTCAACGGCCATGAGTCCGGCACTCGCCACCCGCTGGTGGCCGCGGCCATGGTGCTCCCCCTGGCCGCCCTGCTGCTCTTCCTCTTCGGAGGGTTCGACCAGCTGGCGGCACAGGCGTCGTCCGTGGGCATGATGCCGGGGCGCTGAGCGGCGCCCCGGGCCCGGGAGAGCGGTCCGGGCCGGGACATCGGGCCTGCTGTACCCCGTGGGGACGGGGGCGCGGCGGACGGCAGGTGAAGGGTGCTGCCCGCACGGCTGGGGAGTCGTGCGGGCAGCACCCTTTTCGGCGTCCGCACCGGAGTTCCGCACCCGTGTGGACGAACGCGAAAGCCCCGGCCGTGGAGGGCCGGGGCTTTTCGGTGGTGCGCGATACTGGGATTGAACCAGTGACCTCTTCCGTGTCAGGGAAGCGCTCTCCCGCTGAGCTAATCGCGCGGGACCGCGGTGCAAAACCGCAGGTGATGCCTGTACTGCGTGCGCGATACTGGGATTGAACCAGTGACCTCTTCCGTGTCAGGGAAGCGCTCTCCCGCTGAGCTAATCGCGCGGGGATCCTTGCGGATCAGTGGACGATACTGGGATTGAACCAGTGACCTCTTCCGTGTCAGGGAAGCGCTCTCCCGCTGAGCTAATCGTCCTTGGAGGTGGAGACGGGATTTGAACCCGTGTAGACGGCTTTGCAGGCCGTTGCCTCGCCTCTCGGCCACTCCACCATGGAGCTGCAGGGGTTCTCGGGAAGATCCCCCACTTCGAGCGGACGACGAGACTCGAACTCGCGACATCCACCTTGGCAAGGTGGTGCTCTACCAACTGAGCTACGTCCGCAGGTCACCGTGTTCGCTCCGGGGTTTCCCCCTTCGCTCCCTGGCGACGTGTTGAACTCTAGCGGATTCCCGGGCCAGCTCAAAAACGCGTTTCCGCAGCGTGCTGCCGCGCGATCACCACAGGTCACCCAGTCGTCACCGCACCGGCGCCCTCGCGTCACCGGTCATAGACTCGCAGCCGTGCACGACCTGCCCCCCATGGCCCGCTTCGGCGGCCTCCTCGCGACCGACCTGCGGGATGTCACCAGTGATCCCGCCGCCCTCGACTCCACCGGCTTCTGGGCCGTGACCGCCGACTTCGAAGGGCGCCTCGTCTGTGCGCGTTTCGGGGACGTCCGGCCCGACCCTGTCCCCGCGCCCGTGCCGGGCGCCTGGCACGGCCCCGAGGCCGACCGGTGGACCTCCTCCCTCGACCGGGCCGCGTACGTCGCCGGAGTGCGCCGCATCCGCGAGCACATCGCGGCCGGTGAGGTCTACCAGGCCAACCTCTGCCGCGTGATGTCCGCGCCGCTGCCGCGTGTGGACCGGGCCGATGTCGACGCCCTCACCGCGCTCCTCGCGCGCGGCAATCCCGCACCCTTCGCAGGAACGATTCGTCTCGCCGCCCACGGCGTGGAGATCGCCACCGCCTCGCCCGAGCTGTACCTGCGCCGCGAGGGCCGCCGCGTGGAGTCCGGACCCATCAAGGGCACCGGCCGCACCGCCGGCGACCTCCTCCCCAAGGACCACGCCGAGAACGTGATGATCGTGGACCTCGTGCGCAACGACCTGGGCCGGGTCTGCGCCACGGGGTCGGTGTCCGTCCCCGAGCTGTGCGCCGTCGAGGAGCACCCCGGCCTCGTGCACCTCGTCTCCACGGTGAGCGGCGAACTGGCCGACGGCGCCGGCTGGCCCGAACTGCTCGCCGCAACCTTCCCGCCCGGATCCGTCACGGGCGCGCCCAAGTCCTCCGCCCTGCGGATCATCGAGGCCCTGGAGACCGCCCCGCGCGGCCCCTACTGCGGAGGCATCGGATGGGTCGACGCGGACCGCGGCACCGGCGAGCTCGCCGTCGGCATCCGTACCTTCTGGATAGACCGGGCGGCCCCCGGCGGCCCCCGCCTGCTCTTCGGCACGGGGGCCGGCATCACCTGGGGCTCCGACCCCGACCGCGAGTGGGCGGAGACCGAGCTCAAAGCGGCCCGCCTGCTGCGGGTCGCGGCGGGACGGGAGACCGGCGGCAGCGCCCAAGGAGCGAACGGCACCACCGGAAGGACAGCACCATGAGAATCTGGCTCGACGGAGCCCTGCGGGACGCCGACAGCGCGACGGTGTCCGTCCTCGACCACGGGCTCACCGTGGGAGACGGCGTCTTCGAGACGCTCAAGACGCAGCGCGGCCGGGCGTTCGCGCTCACCCGCCACCTGGAACGGCTGACCCGCTCCGCCCGGGGCCTCGGCCTCCCCGACCCCGACCTCGACGAGGTGCGCCGCGCCTGCGCCGCGGTCCTGGAGGCCGACCCCGTCGAACACGGGCGGCTGCGCCTCACCTACACCGCCGGCGTCGCCCCGCTCGGCTCCGACCGCGGCGCCGCCGGGCCCACCCTGATCGCCGCCGTCGCCCCCTCCCCCCGCCGCCCGGACACCACCGCCGTCGTCACGGTCCCCTGGGTCCGCAACGAGCGTTCCGCCGTGGCCGGCCTGAAGACCACCTCGTACGCGGAGAACGTGGTCGCGCTCGCCGCCGCGCACCAGGCGGGCGCCTCCGAGGCGCTTCTGGCCAACACCGTCGGCAGGCTCTGCGAGGGCACCGGCTCCAACGTGTTCGTCGTGCTCGACGGGGAACTGCACACCCCGCCCCTGGAATCAGGCTGCCTCGCCGGAATCACCCGTGCCCTCATCGTCGACTGGGCCGGCGCCAAGGAGACGGACCTGCCCTTCGACGTCCTCGAACGCGCCGAGGAGGTCTTCGTGACCTCCTCGCTGCGCGACGCCCAGGCGGTGGTCCGCCTCGACGGCCGGGAACTGGGCACCGGGCCCGGACCGGTCACGGCCGAGGTCATGCGGATCTTCGAGGTGAAGGCCGGAGCCGACCTCGATCCGTGAACACCGGTGACGCGGAGCCGCAGGGCAGGTAGAACTCGAAGTGATGACCACCACCCTGCGGCCCGCGCAGCCGCTTCAGCGAAACAGCGACGGCACCCGACGGCGGGCCTACGAGGTCCGGGTCAACAGCCGTCGGGTCGGCACGCTCGAACTGGCCACCCGGTCCGCCGCCCAGCCCACCGTCGGCGTGATCCGGGGGCTGTGGATCGACGAGGGCGACCGGCGGCGCGGCCGCGGCACGGTGGCCGCGCTCGCCGCCGAGGAGGTGCTGCGCTCCTGGCGCTGCACTTCGATCGCGGTGTCGGTGCCCGCCGACGCCGGGCCGGCGCTGCGGATGGCGGCGGCCCTCGGCTATCGGGAGACCGGCCGCGTCATGGCCAAGGAACTGCCGCAGCAGCCGCCGGACCTTCCGCCGGGGGCCGTCGGCCGTCCGATGAATCGGGCGGAGTTCGACGCCTGGCTGGAGCCGGGCATCGTCGAGTACGGCCGCAGGCTCACCGCCCCGGGCATGACCGAGGAGCAGGGCGTGGCCGCCTCCCGCGCCGAACACGCCAGGATGCTGCCCGACGGCTCCGACACCCCGGGGACGGCTTTCCTCCTGCTGGAGACCCCGGCGGGGGAGCCGCTGGGCACCGTGTGGGTGGGGGAGTGCGAACTACCGGGCCTGGGCACCGTCCCGTACGTGTACGACGTCAAGGTCGCGCCGGAACACCGCGGGCAGGGCCACGGGCGGACCCTGATGCTGCTCGCCGAGCGGACCGTGCTGGCCGCCGGGGACAGCCGGCTGGGCCTCCATGTGGTCGAGGGCAACACCCCGGCCCGGCGGCTCTACGCGTCGCTCGGGTACCGGGACATCGCGGTGAACGCCTCCAAGGCGCTGATCTAGGGTGCGTGGTGTGACGTGGCGAAGGGAACGCCCTGCGCCCGAAGCCAGCCGGGCCTCGCCACGACGTTCCGGTGCCCCGCCGGGCAACCGTCGCCCCGGAGGGATGTCGGGGGCACGTCCCGGTAGGCCCGCCCGGTGCTCCTTCGGCCGCCCCTGATCCGTCGGACAGGGATCCCGGCGCACTCCACCTAGGCCGCGAGGACGCGGTCGGCGATCTCCTCGATGCGGGCGCGCAGGCCCTCCTGGCTCTTGCCGCCGTCGAGGCGCTCGCCGTCGATCACGTACGTCGGGGTGCCGGTCACCCCGATCGCCTTGCCCTCGGCCTGGTCGGCGTCGACGATCAGGATGTGCCGGCCGTCGATCAGGGCGGTGTCGAACTCCTCGACGTCGAGGCCCAGGCCGCGGGCCACGTCCAGTAGCACCGGCTCGCCCCGCTCGGCCAGCTCCGCGGTGCGGGCGAGCAGGGCCTCGGCGTAGGGCCAGCCCTGCCCCTGCTCGGCGGCCTCCTCGGCCGCCTGCGCGGCGGCGAACGCGTGCTTGTGCTTCTCCAGGGGGAAGTGGCGCAGCCTGATGTCCAGCCGGTCGCCGTAGCGGGCGCGCAGGGCGCGGACGTCGTCAAGGGCGCGGTGGCAGTCCGGGCACTGCAGTTCGCACCAGACGTCGAGGATCACGGAATCGGTCATGCGGACAGTCTCCCAGCCCCCGCCCGCCCCACGTACCCGGACCTGCACCGGGAGCCGCGCCGGGCCCCGGACCGGCACCTGGGGAGGAGAACCGACCCCGAGATCCCCCGGAGATCCCCACGGGGGAGTCCGCGTGCCTGGCCCCCGCACCGACGGGCGGTGCACGATGGACGGACAGGGACAGACCGCCCTGCCGCCGAGAGTCCGGAGGACCGCATGCTTGCCGAGACCATTTGCTCCGCGGTGTCCGCAGCGGGCCTGGGCATCGCCGCGGTGACCGCCTACCGCAGGCGGTTCCTGGCCGCCGCGCGGATCGCCGCGTACGCGTTGGTGCCGGTCGGCCTGGTGATGACGGGTGTCGTGGAATGGCTGACCGGCATCGTCTTCAACCCGACCGTCTGGATCGGCTTCGGGCTGCTGGGGCTGGCCTGGCTGATCCTCTTCACCACCCGCGCCGTCGAGCGGCGCGGCCTGGACGGCTCCGGGAAGCCCGCCCGGAAGAAGGCCAAGGCGGGCGCGTCCCCGGAGGCCGTCGCCCCGGCCGCCTCCAAGCCCTCCTTGAGCGCCGGCGGCCCCACCTCCCGCCGCGACCAGCCGGCCGCCGCCCCCGCGGACGACTTCTCCGACATCGAGGCCATCCTGAAGAAGCACGGCATCTGACCACCCCGTCCGCGGGGGGAAGCACGTCGGGCGGGTGAGCGGGGCGAGATCGCGACACGTCCACAAGATCGAGCGAACTACCCCGTCCGCATTGGCGTGTTGAGGCGTGCCGTGCGGCCCGCTGGGTCATCATCGGCGCGACATGATCGAGACATCGCAAAGTGATTCCGCGGTGCCCGTCGGGGTGCCCGACCCTGTGGCGGACGAGCCCCGAGGCTGCCTGTTCGCACTCTCCCAGCCACCGCTGATGATCTTCCTAGCGGTGATCGGGATCCTGCTGCTGCTCGCCGCCGTGCACGATCTCTTCCTGCTCTGACAGCACCGCGTCCGCCTCCTTGCGGCGGGCCCGGTAGGCGGCCACGTGCAGCCGGTTCCCGCAGGTCCGGCTGTCGCAGTAGCGCCGCGAGCGGTTCCGCGAGAGGTCCACGAAGGCGCGCCGGCAGTCGGGGGCCTCGCAGCGGCGCAGCCGCTCCTGCTCGCCGGAGACCACGATGAAGGCGAGTGCCATGCCGCCGTCGGCCGCCAGGTGGTCGCCCACCGATGCGCCCGGGGCGAAGTAGTGCACGTGCCAGTCGTAGCCGTCGTGGTCGGTCAGCTGCGGGGTGGTGCCCGCGGTCGCCACGAGCTCGTTGATCAGCACGGACGCGGCGCGCGCGGTCGGCGCCGCGAAGACCTGGGCGAACTTCGAGCGCACGGTCCGGACACCGGACAGGTCGCGGGCGCCGAGCTCGCCGACGTCACTGATCGCGTACTCCTGGACGAAGCCGCGCAGCGCACCGACGTCCGAGAGCCCGTCGGGCTGGTCCGGTTCGGCCGCGGTGTTCACCAGCGCGACGACGACGTCGAGCGCGCGACGGGTGTCGTGTGGGATCTGCACGGGTGTCTCCCTGGGGGCCGGCCTGCGGCGACGGACGCGCCGCCGATGCCGCCCGACAATAGCCGGTCCCCGCACAGCGCACAGGCGCCGTCCTCGCGGGTGGCTTCCGCGGGAACAGCGCCGGCGCACGCGTATGTGGTTGTCCGCTCCGCACCGTCGCCCCGAGTCGGACGGTGCCGAGCGGCCGTGAGACTGGCTCAGCTTTCGGCCAGGATGTGGGAGAGCTCCTTGTCGAGGTCGAAGTGCCGGTGCTCGGTCCCGGGCGGAACCGCGGCGTCCGTCCGCTTGAGGAACGACTCCAGGGCTCGTGCGGGTGCTTCGAGAAGTGCTTCTCCCTCCGGTGAGCTCAGGGCGATGCAGACGACGCCCTGACCGTGACTGCGGGAGGGCCAGACGCGGACGTCGCCGGTACCGGTGGGTCGGTGGAGACCCTCTGCGAGGAGGTCGCGGGCGAATACCCATTCGACCGTCTCCTCGGCGCCGGTGTGGAAGGTGGCGTGCACGGCGTAGGGGTCGGCCGTGTCATACCGCAGGCCCGCGGGAACAGGCAGTGAGGACTCGCTCGACACAACGAGGCGCAGGTGCAGCTCGCAGCTGACCGTGGTGTTCATAAGCGCCAGGGCCTTTCGCTCAGTGTGCGCTCGGGGATTCGCACGTCGGCGAAATCGACATGCCACCTACGGTGTCGTTGTAAACCCCTCTGACCGTTTTGCGGACCTCTGGGTCCCTCGGACGGCGGATCCAAACCGCCGTTCCCGTGTGCTTCGCGCTCGGGTAGATTCGACCCATGAATACGGGGAGTGACCGCGGAACGAATGAGTCCGCCGCCGGCGACACCGCAACGGGAACCAACGCGCCCGCCGCCGCGCAGACCGCGGAGGGAACGCCGCACGTGTCGAAGGCGCCCGCCTTCATCAAGGCCAGCAAGAGCCTGCACCTCAGCTGGCAGGTCGGCGTCTTCGTCGTCGGCCTCGCGGTGATCGTCGCCGGCATCGCCATGCTCGTCCTGCCGGGCCCCGGCTGGGTCGCGATCTTCGCCGGGCTGGCGATCTGGGCCACCGAGTTCGCCTGGGCCCATCTCGTGCTGCGCTGGACCAAGCGCAAGGTCACCGAGGCGGCGCAGAAGGCGCTCGACCCGAAGGTGCGCCGCCGCAACCTCATCCTGACCACCTCGGGCCTGGTCATCGCGGGTGCCCTGATCGGCTTCTACCTGTGGAAGTACGGGCTCGTGCTGCCCTGGCACCTCAAGGACCAGTGATGGTCAAAGAGCACCGCTGACATGGGGTAATGTTTGCGGTGCGTCCGGGCGATTAGCTCAGTGGGAGAGCACTTCGTTCACACCGAAGGGGTCACTGGTTCGAACCCAGTATCGCCCACCCGGACCGGAGGCCCCGGAGACATTCACCGTCTCCGGGGCCTCCGTCGTTCCCGCCGGGCGCGGCCCCCGCCCGCCTACCGCAGCCGGCCGACCGCGGCCCGGAGCCTGCGCGCGTCCCGCAGCCGCTTCTCGTACGTCGCCCCCACCGCCAGCAGCAGCACGCCCGCCAGGGCCGGCGGCACCCAGCGCGGCAGCGCCCCCGCGACCTGCACCACGTACGGGGCCAGCTCGTGCACCGCCACCGCAGCCAGCACCGCGCCGCCCAGCAGGAGCGGAGCCTGGAGCCTGCGGTGCGCGCCCGTCAGGGTCACCGCCAGCGCGGCGGCCCCCAGCACCAGCGGCCGCACCCAGCCCGTGTCACCCCAGGCCGCCGACAGGCTGGGCACCAGCGTCGCCGCCAGCCCCGGCCCGTAGGCCGTCCAGGACGAGGCCTCCGGGTCCCGGCGGCGCCGCAGCAGCCCCACAGCGAGCGCGGGGACCGTGACCGGCAGCGTGTACGCCTCCGGCGCCGTCACCCCGGCCTGCACCAGCCGCACCCACGTCGCCGCCGCGAACAGCGCCCCCGCCGCCCAGCCCAGGATCCGCCGCTCCGGCCGCACCGCGGCCCCCGCGCAGACCACCCCGGCCAGCGCCAGGGCCAGGGCCAGGCTTCCGGGCCGCCCCGCCGACAGGGCCAGCGCCAGGGCACCCGACACGGCCGCCGCGATCTCGGCCGGCAGCCGGACCTCTCCCAGCCGCGGCCCGAGCGCCGCCACGAGCGCCGGGACCGCGAGCACCGGCAGTGCCCACCAGACCACCGCCAGATCCGTCACCGCGGCCCCGGCCACCGCCAGCCCCGTCGCGTAACCCACCGCGCACACCGCCGCCCCCGAGCGGAGCCACCGCGCGGCGGGCCCGTACGCCGCTGCCACCGCACAGCCCGCGCCCAGCAGCCCCCAGACCGAGAAGGTCGCCGCGCGGCCGTCCAGCGCGCCCAGGGACACGCTCCCGGCCCCCGCCAGCGCGCACACGGCCGCCGCGATCCCGGCCCCCCGCGCCGGGGGGCGCAGGGCGAGGACCCCCGCAGCGCCCGTCACCGCGAGCTGCGCGGCGAACACCACCGCCACCGGCAGACCCAGCAGCACCGGCGCCGTGAACAGAGCCGCCCAGGCCAGGACCACGGCCACCGCCGCGGGTTCCGGCCGCGGGGTCACTCGCGACAGCCACCAGGCCGCCCCTGCCGTCATCAGCAGCGCGACCGCGGCCGCCACCCCCGGGGCGAACGGGCCCGCCGTCGGGGTCGTCGCCGCCCACACCTGCTCCAGCACCCGCAGCCGGGCCACCGGCACCGGCAGCACGGCCGCGCCGGCCGCCAGCGCGCCCAGCGCGCCCACCACCACACCGGCCAG
Organism: Streptomyces sp. PCS3-D2; assembly: GCF_000612545.2. Taxonomy (GTDB): domain Bacteria; phylum Actinomycetota; class Actinomycetes; order Streptomycetales; family Streptomycetaceae; genus Streptomyces. The sequence goes on from NZ_CP097800.1 coordinate 6,243,175, forward strand.
GACCCACCCGCGCCGTACCGCCTGCGGCAGCGCGGAGACCCGCATCGCCGCCAGCAGCGGCAGCCCCACCAGCAGGTGCGCCACCCCCGTCCAGCCCGCTGCGAGTTCCGGCCGGGCCAGGCCGCCCGCGGCCACCACCGCCGCCAAGGCGCCCGCCGCTGCGGCGGCCCCTGCGCGCGGCTCCCGCCAGGCCGCCGCCGTACCCGAAGCCGCGCCCGCCAGCAGCAGCGCCGCCGGGGCGAGGGCCTGTGCCGCCGAGCCGGCCGACCACGACTGGGCCGCGCCGGTCAGCAGGGCCGCGGCGCCCAGCACCGCCGCCGACACCGCCGCCGGGACTGCCGCCGTGCGCACCCGCAGGGCCAGCGCCGCGTCCAGCCCGGCGGTCGCCAGCAGCGCCCAGCCGAGCCCCAGCGGGCCCGCGTCCCCGGCGATCGCCGCCAGCGTCAGCGGCAGCTGCGCCGCGAGCACCGCCGCCGGCAGCGGCAGCCGCAGCGTGCGCAGCACCGACCCGTACCCGGTCCACACCGCCGCCAGCACCGCGGCCGCGCCGGCCGCGTACCCGGTGCCGTCGGTGTCCGGCAGGACGACGGCGTACAGCGCGTAGGCGTCCAGAACGGTCAGCAGCAGCCCCACGGCGGCCACCGACTCCGCCGTCGAGCGCAGCCCCCGGCGCAGCAACGCCACGGGCGCGGCCAGGGCCGCCGCCGTCACCGCGGCCAGTACTGCGGAGCGTCCGGCGATCCCCATCGAGCCCCAGCTGACCAGCGTGAACGCCAGCGCTGCCACGGCCAGCAGCACCGCGCCCAGGGTGAGCAGGACGTTCTGCACGCTGGGGGTCGAGGCCTGCTTCGCGGGGCCGGCGGACCAAGCGGGCGGGCCGGACACGCCGGGTTCCCGGTGGGCCGCCGCCGCGCCCGGCTGCCGGAGCAGGCGCAGCAGCCAGTCCCGGCGGGCCAGCAAGTACACGCGTCGGGCGTCGAGTTGGGCCAGCTCGCGGTCGATGAGCGCCAGCTCTTCGGCCGGCGGCAGAGGGGAGTCCATAGGGGGAGTGTGGCGCCCGTCACCCGGTCAGGACATGGGCGGGGATACTCAAGTGCGCACTGAGTACTCCCGGGCGGACCCCGGTCGGGGAAGCGGTTTGAACCAGCCCCGAGGCTTCTGTATTGTTCAGTGCGTTCCCGGGCGATTAGCTCAGCGGGAGAGCACTTCGTTCACACCGAAGGGGTCACTGGTTCGATCCCAGTATCGCCCACCGGGTCAGGCCGGTCCGTCCATGACGGACCGGCCTTCCGCATGTCCGGGACTCCCGTCCGGCTAGGCGGCTGCTGACAGGTCCGGCCGCAGCGGCCAGTGCGGGTCCACCGCCTCCGGGGTCCCCTGCCGCGCGAACCACGCCTGGAGCCCGCGCGCCTGCGCCGCGTGCCACACGGCCTGGAGCGTGTGCAGCTCTGCCGGCGTCAGCCGCTCCAGCCGCGAGGCGAACCGGCGGCCCACCGCCCGCACGAGCTCCAGCGACGCCATCGCGTCCGCCGCCGCGTCGTGCGCGCCCTCCAGCTCGATCCCGTAGTGCGCGCACAGGTCCGTCAGGGTCCGGCGGCCCTTGCGGTACCGGTCCAGGTGCTTGTCCAGCACCCGCGGGTCCAGCACCGTCAGCGGCCGGTTGTCCAGGTAGCGCGACAGCGAGGACGCCCGGTGCCGGCGCAACTCCCGGTCCAGCAGCGTCAGGTCGAACGGCGCGTTCATCACTACCACCGGCCGGCCCGCGACCTGCTGCTCCCCGAGCGAACGGGCTATCTCCTCCACCACCGGCGCCGGCCAGCGCCCGTGGAGCTGCAGGTGCTCGTCGGTGAGGCCGTGCACTTCCGTCGCGCCCGGGGGCACCGGAACGCCGGGATTGACCAGCCAGCGCGTCGTGCGGACCCGGCCGCCCGCGCACTCCTGCACGATGAGCGCGGCGGACACGATCCGGTCCTGCTCCACGTCCACCCCGGTGGTCTCCGTGTCGAATGCGGCCAGCGGGCCCTCGTACCAGCGTGTCATGGCGAACTCCTCGTCCCCGGTCGGCAGTTGGGGTGCAGCCGGGCGCCGCCGCCTCGGAACGTGCCGCCCCTGCCCGAATCGGTGATACCCGGGCTGTTTGTTCCGTACGCCGTTTGCGGCGACCCGGGTGCGGAGACAACAACCCTGGGGGGCCGTGCACATGACCGGTCGTCACCCACCATCCACCCATCCATCCACCGGCGGCACAGCCCGGAAGGCATGGGGAGCCGGCCATGGCGCTCGCGCAGCCCGAACCGGGCGGGGTGCTGGCGGGGCAGATCGATCCGCGGACCGGTCCGGGTGCGGACGCACCGGGCGGGACGCGGGCGGTACCGCTGCGCGGCACACTCGCCACCACCGCCTGCATGGAGACCCTCCAGGTGGGATACCTGCACGCCGTCGCCGCCGCGGCGGGCTGCTCGCTGTCCCAGCCCTTTCCCGACAACGGTGTCGACTGGCACGTGAGCCACGGCGCCCCCGAGCACGTCGTCGACGACGAGGTCACCGTCAAGGTGCAGTTGAAGGCGACCTACCAGGTACCGCCCAGGCCGCCCGGGCCCACGTTCGCCTTCACCCTCGACAACGAGCACCTGGTGAAGCTGGCCCGCACCCCGGTCGCCGTCCACAAGATCCTCGTCGTGATGCTCGTCCCGCGGGAGCGCGACCAGTGGCTCGCCGCCGGACACGACCGGCTCGACCTGCGGCACTGCTGCTACTGGACCAATCTCGCCGGACACCCCGTGACCGGCCGGCGCCGGACCACCGTGCGGATCCCGACCACGCGGATCTTCGACGACCGGGCGCTCTGCGAGATCATGACCCGGGTCGGGTCGGGAGGGACACCCTGATGCACCGGTACCCGTCGAACCTCGAACCGCTGCTGCCCCCGGACCACGGCCGCCCCGGGCCGCCCTTCCCGGACTTCCCGCACTCCGCCGCGCCCGATCCCGCGCAGGTCGACCCCGCCGTGCTCGGTGCCCTCCTGCACCGGCACGGCTGGCTGCGCCGGGGCGGGGCCGCCGGCCGGTACGGGCGCTGGACACCGCCCGGACCCGCCGGCACCAGCGTGCTCGTCCCCGAGAACCGGGCCTTCCCCGACTGCGCCGACCTGCTGGAGGAGGCCCTGACCGCGCTCACGCGCAGCACGGTCCCGTCCGCGCGCGAGGTGCTCTACGGGCTGAGCGTGCCCAGCGACGAGATCCGCTGGGAGCGGGAGGTCCCGCAGGGGGCCAACGGGCTGGAGGGCGAGGCGGCCTGGACCGTGCAGGAACAGCTGCGCCAGGCCGCCCGGCAACTGCTGCTGGCGGGGGCGCTCGCGGCGCGGGCGCGGGCCGGCTACTACGGTGCCCGCCACCGGGCCCAGGCCGAACGGGCCCTGGAGCCCGTCCTGGTGGGGCCGTATCCGGGCGGGCGGCGGCTGAGCGCGTACGTCCCGGTGGACGGCGGCCGGGGCACCGTGACGCGGCTGCACCACGCGCTGCACGCGGCCCGCGAGGCCGTGGACTACCGGCGGGCCACCGGAGGCATGGAGGCCTTCGACGCCGCCGTGGCCGCCGGGGTCAGCCGGGAGCTCGCCGAGGCGTTGATCTCATTGGTGCGGGGCTCGGAAGGGGCCCGTGTCGCACTGGCCTGGGCGCCCGCGGCGGGCGTGCCGGCAGGCTGCGCCGCCCGGCCGGAGCCGGTGGAGTTCTCCCCGGGAGACCTGCCCGTCCTGCGGGAGGCCGCGGCGCGCTACACGCGCGACGAGCCGGCCGTGCAGGTGCGCGTCGCGGGGGCGGTGGTCCGGATGCGGCGCTCGGCGCCGGGTGGCGGGGGAACGGTCCGGCTGCGGGTCCTGGCCGGGGCGGAGGTCCCGTACGTTCGGGCGGCGCTCGACGAGGAGGCCTACCGGGTGGCGGGCCACGCGCACCTGGTGGGCCTGCCGATCCGGATCAGCGGACGGCTCCAGCGCCGGGGCGGCTTCCGCCGGCTCACCGACGCGTCGGACGTGAGCCCCGTACCGCTGGACGAGGTCGAGCGGGACCGCCTCATGAAGTCCCTGGACGAGCCCTTCGACCCGGCGGACGTCCTGCCGTCGGACGACTGAAGGAGGCCATCACGAGCCCCGGGGCGGGGGAGAAGTCGGCACCGCGGGTGAAGCCGAGCGCCTCGTAGAGGCGGACGGCCGGGGTGTTGGCGGCGCCCGTGGCGACCCGGACGGTGCGGCCGGGGAAGACCTCGGCCAGGGCGTGGCGCAACAGCAGCGAGGCGACACCCCGGCGGAAGAAGGCCGGGTCCACGCACAGCCGGTCGATGCCGACGCCGCCGTCGGACTCCTCCTCCCAGGCGAGGAAGCCGGCCGGCTCCCCGTCCTCGGAGACGACGCCGAACCAGTTCAGCGGCCGCGCGCGCATCTGCGCGAGGCTCTCGCCGAGCGCCGGGATGCCCTCGAAGCCGATCAGCCCGGCCTCGACCGCGTACGCGGCCCGGCCGATCCGGTGCACGGCGGCCGCGGTGGCGTCGTCACTCAGGTCGAGTGGGCGGGGCTGCGGGCTCGGCACGGGATTCCCTCCGGGGGTCGGGGCGGGCTCCCACGCTACCGGCGGCCTCCGGCGACGTCCCGGAATTTCCGCCGCGCGGGGCTGGTGCCCGGCCGGGGGCGCCGCGCCTGCCACCGGGCGGCGTGAGCAGGGGGTCCGGGCCGGGCCCGGACGGAACCGTTTAGCGGCGCGGGCACTCGGCTCGGTACGATTCAGGCGCGCGGCGTTCGCTCGCGCATCCCCTGAGTCAGGAGAGACCGGTGTCAGACGTCCGTGTGATCATCCAACGCGATTCCGAGCGGGACGAGCGCGTGGTGGCCACGGGCACTACGGCGGCGGAGCTCTTCGCCGGCGAGCGCACCATCGTCGCCGCCCGGGTCGCGGGCGAGCTCAAGGACCTCGCGTACCAGGTGCAGGACGGCGAGACCGTCGAGCCGGTGGAGATCTCCTCCGAGGACGGCCTGAACATCCTGCGCCACTCGACCGCGCACGTCATGGCGCAGGCCGTGCAGGAGCTGTTCCCCGAGGCCAAGCTCGGCATCGGCCCGCCGGTCCGGGACGGCTTCTACTACGACTTCGACGTGGCCCGGCCCTTCACTCCGGAGGACATCAAGGCCGTCGAGAAGAAGATGCAGGAGATCCAGAAGCGCGGCCAGCGCTTCTCCCGCCGCGTCGTCACCGACGAGGCGGCCCGCGAGGAGCTCGCGGACGAGCCGTACAAGCTGGAGCTCATCGGCATCAAGGGCTCCGCGTCCACCGACGACGGCGCGAACGTCGAGGTGGGCGGCGGTGAGCTGACCATCTACGACAACCTGGACGCCAAGACCGGCGAGCTGTGCTGGAAGGACCTGTGCCGCGGTCCCCACCTGCCCACCACCCGCAACATCCCGGCGTTCAAGCTCATGCGCAACGCGGCCGCCTACTGGCGCGGCAGCGAGAAGAACCCGATGCTCCAGCGCATCTACGGCACCGCGTGGCCGTCGAAGGAGGAGCTGAAGGCCCACCTCGACTTCCTCGCCGAGGCCGAGAAGCGCGACCACCGCAAGCTCGGCAACGAGCTGGACCTCTTCTCCATCCCGGACGAGATCGGCTCCGGCCTCGCCGTCTTCCACCCGCGCGGCGGCATCATCCGCCGGGTCATGGAGGACTACTCGCGCCGCCGGCACGAGGAGGAGGGCTACGAGTTCGTCTACTCGCCGCACGCCACCAAGGGCGCGCTCTTCGAGAAGAGCGGGCACCTGGACTGGTACGCGGAGGGCATGTACCCCCCCATGCAGCTCGATGGTGGTACCGACTACTACCTCAAGCCCATGAACTGCCCGATGCACAACCTGATCTTCGACGCGCGCGGCCGCTCCTACCGCGAACTGCCGCTGCGCCTGTTCGAGTTCGGCACCGTGTACCGGTACGAGAAGTCCGGCGTGGTGCACGGCCTGACGCGTGCCCGCGGCTTCACCCAGGACGACGCGCACATCTACTGCACCCGTGAGCAGATGGCCGAGGAGCTCGACCGCACCCTCACCTTCGTGCTGAACCTGCTGCGCGACTACGGTCTGACCGACTTCTACCTGGAGCTCTCCACCAAGGACCCGGAGAAGTTCGTCGGCTCGGACGAGGTCTGGGAGGAGGCCACCGCGGTCCTCCAGCAGGTCGCCGAGAAGCAGGGCCTCCCGCTGACCCCCGACCCGGGCGGCGCGGCCTTCTACGGGCCGAAGATCTCGGTGCAGGCGCGCGATGCCATCGGCCGTACCTGGCAGATGTCGACCGTCCAGCTCGACTTCAACCTGCCGGAGCGCTTCAACCTGGAGTACACCGCCCCGGACGGCTCGCGCCAGCGGCCGGTCATGATCCACCGGGCGCTGTTCGGCTCGATCGAGCGGTTCTTCGCGGTGCTGCTGGAGCACTACGCGGGTGCCATGCCGCCGTGGCTGGCGCCGGTCCAGGCCGTCGGCATCCCGATCGGCGACGGGCACGTCGGCTACCTCCAGGAGTTCGCCGCCGAGGCGAAGAAGCAGGGCCTGCGGGTCGAGGTGGACGCCTCCTCCGACCGGATGCAGAAGAAGATTCGCAACCACCAGAAGCTCAAGGTCCCGTTCATGATCATCGTCGGTGACGAGGACATGGCCGCGGGCACCGTCTCCTTCCGCTACCGCGACGGTTCGCAGGAGAACGGCATCCCGAAGGACCAGGCCCTCGCCAAGCTGGCGAAGGTCGTCGCAGACCGCGTCCAGGTCTGATCCCTGACGAGGAAGGCCCCCGGAAAGTGATCACTTTCCGGGGGCCTTCCTCGTCCGCGCGGGCGAGGTCATATGCTGCTTGCCATGACGACTGAGCCGGAGCAGCAGATCGGGGTCGGCACGCAGGACGCGTTCCAGCGACTGTGGACGCCCCACCGGATGGCCTACATCCAGGGGGAGAACAAGCCGACCGGCCCCGAGGCCGGGGACGGCTGTCCCTTCTGCGGGATTCCGGAGATGACGGACCAGGACGGCCTGGTCGTGGCCCGGGGCGAGCATGTCTACGCCGTGCTGAACCTCTACCCCTACAACGGCGGCCACCTGATGGTCGTGCCGTACCGGCACGTCGCCGACTACACCGAGCTCGACGCCCCCGAGACGGTCGAACTGGCCGACCTCACCAAGCGGGCGATGGTGGCCCTCCGCAAGGCCTCGGGTGCGCACGGTTTCAACATCGGCATGAACCAGGGCGCGGCGGCCGGCGCCGGTATCGCCGCCCACCTCCACCAGCACATCGTGCCCCGCTGGGGCGGGGACACGAACTTCATGCCGGTGGTCGGCCACACCAAGGTGCTGCCGCAACTCCTCGCGGACACACGCCAGATGCTCGCCGACGCCTGGCCCGTGGGCTGACCCTAGGCGTCGTAGACGTCCGCCTTGCGCGGCGCCGGCTCCTGGATCAGACCGCTCATGATCGAGGAGCGGTTGGTGAAGCGCTCGGTGTCCACGCCGTTCTCCTCCAGGACCTTGAAGGTCGCCGCGTGGATCGACCGCAGCACCGGGGCCACCGTGCGCAGCGCGTCGTCGGCCATGAAGCGGTGGCGCCACATCGAGCTCGCCCAGACGTGGCGCAGGCCGAAGGGTTCGGGCAGGACCAGCTTGCCGCCGAAGAAGTCGAGGAGCGGCGGGTACCAGGTCAGCGGTGCCCGCACGGCGAGCCGCACCACCTCCTGGGTGTCCACCAGCGGCAGCGGCTTCTCCACGGTCTCCCAGAAGCGGATGCTCTTGGGCACCTCCACCACCGGGGCCTTGGACTTGGTGGTGAACAGGCCGTGCACCGGACCCAGGGCGTGTGCGGTGACGTCCACGCGCAGGGTCTTGTACAGCACGGTGACGGTGACCAGCATGTTGATGATCAGCTGGCCGTCCCAGAGCGGGTACTGGATGCCCAGGTAGTGCCGGTTCCCCGAGTTGAACTGCTGCTCGTTGCAGATGCGGGTGACCTCGTGCGGCTTGACGAGGAAGGCGTCGACGTTCTCGCCGGTGGGGCGGGCCACCTCGGCGGCGCCCTCGCCGACCGGGGTGACGATCCAGTGCTGGATCGCGGCGGGCGGGAAGCCGCCGGTGTGCAGCGGGCCGCGCTCCAGCTTGCGCAGCTGGGCGTCGATCGCGCGGATGACGTCCCAGGCGCGGAAGGGGTGGATCTCCTTGCTCTCGTCCGTCGGGGCGAGCTCCTCGGCCATCTGCCAGTTGCCCCAGCGGGTGCCCATGCCGAGGATGCCCTTGGGGCCGGCGTAGAAGACCTGGTTGCTGCGGTCCTCCGCGGTGAGCTTGGCGAGCTGGTGGCGCAGGTCCTCGCGGGCCTTCTCGTCAGGGTTGCCGGGCACCGCCTGTGGGATCTTGGCGGCGACCCCGCCCCCGGACAGCAGCCCGTCCCAGCGCTCGCGCAGGTCGCGGGCGGTGGACTCGCAGGTGCGGCGGGCGAGCAGCCAGCCCAGCGCGGGGGCGATGACCATGCCGCGGGCGTACAGGCCGAGGAAGCCGGTGAGCGGCAGCCTGAACATCAGCACGGCCACCACGACGGCGATGCCGACCAGGAGCGTGGTGCCCAGCCAGGAGTGCTTGCCCTGCCGCGAGGCCAGCGAGGTGCGGAGCTGGAAGAGCCCCAGCCACAGCAGCAGCCCCGGCAGGAACAGCACGCCGCAGACCAGCATGATCAGCCGGAGCCTGCGGTCGCGCTCCTTGCGGATGCGGGATGCCGCCAGGCAGTGCTCCACGACCGTCTGCGGGTCGGCACCGAAGGACTGGATGAGCGGCTTGCGGCCGGACCCCAGGGTGCGGGCCTCGACGGCCCGGCAGAAGGCCTCGCCGAGGCTGGGCTCGAAGAGGGACAGCTTCGGGGGCTTCACCGTCGCCGGGTGGTTCTCGCTGTTGGCCCCGAGTATCGCGTCGAGCCTGGTGTCCTGCCCCCCGTCCCGGTACGCGGCCGAGGCGAGGGCGTTGGTCGCCGCCGTCTGCCCCCCGCCGTTCTGCAGTGGAATCTGTGCGCCGGGCCTGAAGTCGAATCCGTCGTCCGCCACCGCTGCCCCCCTCGCTGTGCGTTCATGCTCTTTTGGTGCGCCGACGAGCCTATCGGCGGATCCCGCCCCATGGTCATGGGACAGGGAAATGCCGCCCGCCGCAAGCGGGTTGGGTGGGCGGCACTCCGTTGCTCCCCCGACTACGTTCCCTTCCCGGCCTGTTCGCGCACCTTCTCGGCGATCTGTGGCGGCATGGGTTCGTGCCGGGCGTAGGCGCGGGCGAAGCGGCCGGTGCCGTGCGAGACGGAGCGCAGTTCGACGGCGTACCGGCCGATCTCTATCTCCGGGATCTCGGCGCGGACCCGGGTACGGCCGGAACCGGCCTGGTCGGTGCCGACGACACGGCCCCGGCGGCCCGCGAGATCGCTCATGACGGGTCCGACGTACTCGTCGGGGATCAGGACGTCGAGCTCGGCGACCGGTTCGAGCAGGTCGATCCGGGCCTCCGCCGCGGCCTCACGCAGGGCGAGTGCGCCGGCGGTCTGGAAGGCGGCGTCCGAGGAGTCCACCGAGTGCGCCTTGCCGTCGAGGAGGGTGATCCGCACATCGACCAGCGGGTATCCGGCCGCGACCCCGCGGGCGGCCTGGCTGCGCACGCCCTTCTCCACGGACGGGATGAACTGGCGGGGTACCGCCCCGCCGACGACCTTGTCGACGAACTCGATGCCGCTGCCGGGCGGGAGCGGCTCGACCTCGATCTCGCAGATCGCGAACTGGCCGTGGCCGCCCGACTGTTTGACGTGCCGGCCGCGACCGGCCGCCTTCCCGCTGAAGGTCTCGCGCAGGCTCACCCGGTGCGGGACGGGATCGACCTGGACGCCGTAGCGGGTGCGCAGCCGCTCCAGGGCCACGTCCTGGTGGGCCTCGCCGAGGCTCCACAGGACGACCTGGTGGGTGTGCGGGTTCTGTTCCAGCCGCATGGTGGGGTCCTCGGCGACGAGCCGGGCCAGTCCCTGCGAGAGCTTGTCCTCGTCGGCCTTGCTGTGGGCCTCGATGGCGAGGGGAAGCAGCGGGTCGGGCATGGTCCAGGGGGCCATCAGGAGCGGATCGTCCTTGGCGGAGAGGGTGTCGCCGGTCTCCGCGCGACTGAGCCTGGCCACGCAGGCCAGGTCTCCGGCGATGCACCTGCCGAGGGCGCGCTGCTGTTTGCCGAAGGGGGCGGTGAGGGTTCCGATCCGTTCGTCGGCCTCGTGGAGCGCAGGGTCCTCCTGGTTCCGGTCGGCCTGGCCGTGCCCGCTGACGTGGACGGTCTCCTCGGGGGTCAGGGTGCCGGAGAAGACGCGTACGAGGGAGACGCGGCCGACGTAGGGGTCGGAGGAGGTCTTGACGACCTCGGCGACCAACGGCCCGTCGGGGTCGCAGACGGCGTCGGGGCGGGCGGAGCCGTCGGGGCGGGTGACCGTGACGGCGGGGCGCTCCAGCGGGGTCGGGAAGCCGCCCGTGATCAGTTCGAGGAGTTCCACCGTGCCGAGCCCCTGACGGGCGCCGTCGGCCGCCGGAGCGGCCATCAGGACGGGGTGGAAGGTGCCGCGCGCGACGGCCCGCTCCAGGTCGTCGACGAGCGTCTTGAGGTCGATGTCCTCGCCGCCGAGGTAGCGGTCCATGAGGGTCTCGTCCTCGCTCTCGGCGATGATCGCCTCGATCAGGCGTGCGCGGGCCTCGGTGATGAGCTCCCGCTCGTCCGGGTCCGGGGCACGCTCCACCCGCTCGCCGGAGGCGTACTCGTACACGCGCTGCGAGAGCAGGCCGAGCAGTCCGGTGACCGGCGCGTGCCCGTCCGGGCCGGCGGGGCCGTGCAGGGGGAGGTAGAGGGGGATGACCGCGTCCGGGTCGTCCGCGCCGAAGATCTCGCCGCACACGGTGGTCATCTGCGTGTAGTCCGAGCGCGCGGCCTCCAGGTGGGTCACGACGATGGCGCGGGGCATGCCGACGGCCTCGCACTCGTCCCAGACCATGCGGGTGGCGCCGTCGATCCCGTCCGAGGCCGAAACCACGAAAAGGGCCGCGTCCGCGGCGCGCAGACCGGCCCTGAGCTCCCCGACGAAGTCGGCGTATCCGGGGGTGTCCAAGATGTTGATCTTGATCCCGTCCCATTCGACGGGGACGAGGGAGAGCTGGATGGACCGCTGGCGCCGGTGTTCCATCTCGTCGTAGTCGGAGACGGTGGCGCCGTCCTCGACCCGACCGGCCCGGTTGACCGCTCCTGCGGTCAGGGCGAGTGCCTCGACCAGCGTGGTCTTGCCGGATCCGCTGTGGCCGACCAGCACGACGTTCCGTAGGGAAGAGGGACGGTCGGCCGTCAGTGCCCTGCCGGCGGCTCCGGCTTGGTGTGATGTGGCTCCCATGGTGCTCGTGCCTCCCGGTGGTGACGGTGAGGAGGGTGGGTTCCTTGTCCCCGCGCATGAGGAATGCGCGGTTCTACGAGCTTTGCACTGCTGTCACACCGCGTCCATACGTCGTACCGGAGACGTACGCAGGGGGCGCCCGCGGCGGTCCGCGGCGTGACGAGCGCCTTACCGGGCGAGAACCGGTGGGTGCGCGGCGCTCCGGCGGCGGCGTGCTGGCTACGATGGGCCAGCCGGTGGCCGTGGTGGCCGTGCGGCCCAGCGACCCTCCGGGAAGGCCATGCTGAACAAGTACGCGCGTGCATTCTTCACGCGTGTTCTCACGCCATTCGCCGCATTTCTGCTCCGGCGGGGGGTGAGCCCGGACGCGGTCACCCTGATCGGCACGGCCGGAGTGGTGGCGGGCGCGCTGGTCTTCTTCCCCCGCGGGGAGTTCTTCTGGGGCACCATCACCATCACCCTCTTCGTCTTCTCCGACCTCGTCGACGGGAACATGGCCCGCCAGGCCGGGATCTCCAGCCGCTGGGGCGCCTTCCTCGACTCCACCCTCGACCGGGTGGCAGACGCGGCGATCTTCGGCGGCCTCGCCCTCTGGTACGCCGGCAACGGTGACGACAACGCGCTGTGCGCGGTGGCGATCTTCTGCCTGGCCAGCGGCCAGGTGGTGTCGTACACCAAGGCGCGCGGCGAGTCGATCGGGCTGCCCGTGGCCGTCAACGGACTCATCGAGCGCGCCGAACGCCTGGTCATCTCGCTGGTCGCGGCCGGGCTGTCGGGTCTGCAGGCCTTCGGGGTGCCGTCCTGGATCGGGATCCTCCTGCCGATCGCCCTGTGGGTGGTTGCCTTCGGCTCGCTCGTCACGCTGGTCCAGCGCGTGGTCACCGTGCGCCGCGAGTCCGCCGAGGCCGACGCCGCGGCCGCCCCCGAAGGGGGTACCGCCTGATGGGCGCGGCACAGGACAAGCTGGTCGACGGGCTCTACGGGCTCGGCTGGGCCGGGGTCAAGAAGCTGCCCGAGCCGGCCGCCGTGGCGCTGGGCCGGCGGATCGCGGACTTCGCGTGGAAGCGCCGCGGCACGAGCGTGCTGCGGCTGGAGTCCAACCTGGCCCGGGTGGTGCCCGACGCCGGGCCGGAGCGGCTGCGCGAGCTCTCCCAGGCCGGCATGCGTTCGTACATGCGGTACTGGATGGAATCCTTCCGGCTGCCCACGATGGACCCGAAGCGGTTCAGCACGGACGTGGAGTTCAAGGACGAGCACATCCTGCGCGAGGCCCTCGCCTCCGGGCGCGGGGTCGTCGTCGCCCTGCCGCACCTCGCCAACTGGGACCTCGCCGGCGCCTGGGCCATCGGCCACCTCGGGGTGCCGTTCACCACCGTCGCCGAACGGCTCAAACCCGAGACCCTCTACGACCGCTTCGTCGCCTACCGCGAGAGCCTGGGCATGGAGGTCCTGCCGCACAGCGGCGGCGCCGCCTTCGGCATCCTGGCGCGGCGGTTGCGTTCGGGCGGCCTGGTCTGCCTGGTCGCGGACCGCGACCTGTCGGCCTCCGGGGTCGAGGTGGACTTCTTCGGTGCGACGGCCCGCATGCCGGCCGGGCCGGCGCTGCTGGCCCAGCAGACCGGCGCGGTGCTGATCCCGGCCACCCTGCACTACGGCGACACGCCGAAGATGTACGGCCGGATCCACCCCGAGGTGGAGGTCCCGAAGACCGGGACCCGGGCGGAGAAGACCACCGTGATGACACAAGCGGTGGCGGACGCCTTCGCGTGGGGCATCGCCGAGCACCCGGAGGACTGGCACATGCTCCAGCGCCTCTGGCTGGACGACCTGGAGGAGCGCACGCCGTGAAGATCGGCATCGTGTGCCCGTACTCGTGGGACGTGCCGGGCGGAGTCCAGTTCCACATCCGGGACCTGGCCGAGCACCTGATCGGCCTCGGCCACGAGGTCTCGGTGCTGGCCCCGGCCGACGACGAAACCCCGCTCCCGCCCTACGTGGTCTCGGCGGGCCGCGCCGTGCCCGTGCCGTACAACGGATCCGTGGCCCGGCTGAACTTCGGCTTCCTCTCCGCCGCCCGGGTCCGGCGCTGGCTGCACGACGGCACCTTCGACGTCATCCACATCCACGAGCCGGCCTCGCCGTCGCTGGGACTGCTGTCCTGCTGGGCGGCCCAGGGACCGATCGTGGCCACCTTCCACACCTCCAACCCGCGCTCTCGGGCGATGATCGCCGCGTACCCGATCCTGCAGCCTGCGCTGGAGAAGATCAGCGCGCGGATCGCGGTGAGCGAGTACGCGCGTCGCACCCTCGTGGAGCACCTGGGCGGGGACGCCGTGGTGATCCCCAACGGCGTCGACGTGGACTTCTTCGCGAAGGCCGAGCCGAAGGCGGAATGGAGCGGCCGGACACTCGGCTTCATCGGCCGCATCGACGAGCCGCGCAAGGGCCTGCCGGTGCTGATGGCGGCCTTCCCGAAGATCGTGGAGGCCTGCCCGGACGTGCGGCTGCTGGTCGCGGGCCGCGGTGACGAGGAGGAGGCGGTGGCCTCGCTGCCGCCGGGCCTGCGCTCGCGCGTCGAGTTCCTCGGGATGGTCTCGGACGAGGACAAGGCCAGGCTGCTGCGCAGCGTCGACGTGTACGTCGCCCCGAACACCGGCGGCGAGAGCTTCGGGATCATCCTGGTCGAGGCCCTGTCGGCGGGCGCCGCGGTGCTGGCGTCGGACCTGGACGCCTTTGCACAGGTCCTGGACCAGGGCGGGGCCGGCGACCTCTTCGCCAACGAGAACGCGGACGCCCTGGCGGCGGGAGCCATCGCCCTTCTGCGGGACCCGGAGCGCCGGGCGCGGCTCAGCGCCAGCGGCTCGGCGCACGTCCGCCGCTTCGACTGGTCGACGGTCGGGGCGGACATCCTGGCGGTCTACGAGACGGTGACGGACGGCGCGGCCGCGGTGGGCGCCGACGAGCACGTCCCGCTCCGCACCCGCCTCGGCTTCTCCCGGAACGCTCAGGAGTCCTGACCGGCGGCACCGGCCCGGCCGGGGGCCGGCACCGGTCGTCGGGCCCGCCCCGAGCGCGGCCGGGGCGGCCGCCGCGAGGGCGCCCGCCGGCGCGATCGGCGGGCAGCCCGCGGGCCCGCGGGCTGCCCGCCGGCGCGATCGGCGGGCAGCCCGCGGGCCCGCGGGTGACCTGGCGTTCCCCGTCCCCCTCGGGTTGCGCGGACCGCGCAGGCGGCGCGCCCGGATCGGGCCCGGTCGGCCCGGTGGGAGCCGGGGACGTGCGGAGCGGTAGGGTCGCGCAGCGTGATCGAAACCCTTGTCTGGATCGCCCTGGCCCTCGCTGTCATCGGCGTCTACCTCAGCTGGACCGCCGGGCGGCTGGACCGGCTGCACTCGCGCATGGACGCCTCGCGGGCCGCGCTCGACGCGCAGCTCGTCCGGCGTGCCTCCGTGGTGCTTGAGGTGGCCACCTCCGGGGCGCTCGACCCGGCCTCCTCGCTGGTGCTGTACGAGGCCGCGCACGCCGCCCGGCAGGCCGAGGAGGACCACCGGGAGGTCGCCGAGAGCGAGCTCAGCCAGGCGCTGCGGGCGGTATTCGCCGACACCGACCAGGTCGAGGTGCTGAAGGCGGCTCCGGGCGGGGCGCAGGCGACCGAGGAGCTGGCGGCGGCCGTCCGTCGGGTGCCGATGGCCCGCAGGTTCCACAACGACGCCGTACGGGCCGCCCGCGCGCTGCGCCGCCACCGCAAGGTCCGCTGGTTCAGACTGGCCGGACACGCGCCGTTCCCGCTGGCCTTCGAGATGGACGACGAGCCCCCGGCGGACCTGGCGGACCGGCCCGCTTAGAGCCACGAGGGACAAATGAAAGAGCCACTGGCTCCACATTGGCCCTTGTAGTGGACTGATCCGCTGGGGTTTCCTCGGCCGAGTAGTACCCGTCTTCCTTTCGAGTGAGGTCAATCCGTGAGCACGCTTCCCACCTCCCCCCAGTCCGCCGAGTCGGCGATCGGCACCTCGCGCGTCAAGCGCGGCATGGCCGAGCAGCTGAAGGGCGGCGTGATCATGGACGTGGTCAACGCCGAGCAGGCGAAGATCGCCGAGGACGCCGGCGCCGTGGCCGTCATGGCTCTGGAGCGGGTCCCGGCCGACATCCGCAAGGACGGCGGCGTCGCGCGCATGTCCGACCCCAACATGATCGAGGAGATCATCGGGGCCGTGTCCATCCCCGTGATGGCCAAGTCCCGCATCGGCCACTTCGTCGAGGCCCAGGTCCTGCAGTCGCTCGGTGTCGACTACATCGACGAGTCCGAGGTCCTGACCCCGGCCGACGAGGTCAACCACTCCGACAAGTGGGCCTTCACCACCCCCTTCGTCTGCGGCGCCACCAACCTCGGCGAGGCCCTGCGCCGCATCGCCGAGGGTGCGGCCATGATCCGCTCGAAGGGCGAGGCCGGCACCGGCAACGTCGTCGAGGCCGTCCGCCACCTGCGCCAGATCAAGAACGAGATCGCCAAGCTGCGCGGCTTCGACAACAACGAGCTGTACGCCGCCGCCAAGGAGCTGCGCGCCCCGTACGAGCTCGTCAAGGAGGTCGCCGAGCTCGGCAAGCTCCCCGTCGTGCTGTTCTCCGCCGGTGGTGTCGCCACCCCGGCCGACGCCGCCCTGATGCGCCAGCTCGGCGCCGAGGGCGTCTTCGTCGGCTCCGGCATCTTCAAGTCCGGCGACCCGGCCAAGCGCGCCGCCGCCATCGTGAAGGCCACCACCTTCTTCGACGACCCGAAGGTCATCGCGGACGCCTCCCGCAACCTGGGCGAGGCCATGGTCGGCATCAACTGCGACACCCTCCCCGAGGCCGAGCGCTACGCCAACCGCGGCTGGTAGTCCCGACATGACCAACACCCCCGTGATCGGTGTCCTGGCCCTCCAGGGCGACGTACGGGAGCACCTGATCGCCCTGGCCGCGGCGGACGCCGTGGCCAGGCCGGTCCGGCGCCCCGAGGAGCTCGCCGAGGTCGACGCCCTGGTGATCCCCGGCGGAGAGTCCACGACCATGTCGAAGCTCGCCGTGCTCTTCGGCATGCTGGAGCCGCTGCGCGAGCGCGTGGCCGCCGGCATGCCCGTGTACGGCACCTGCGCAGGCATGATCATGCTCGCCGACAAGCTCCTCGACGGCCGTGACGACCAGGAGACCCTGGGCGGCATCGACATGATCGTGCGCCGCAACGCCTTCGGCCGACAGAACGAGTCCTTCGAAGCGCAGGTCGACTTCGCGGGCATCGAGGGCGGACCCGTCGAGGGCGTCTTCATCCGCGCCCCGTGGGTCGAGTCCGTCGGCGGCGCCGCCGAGGTGCTCGCCACCTACGACGGCCACACGGTGGCCGTGCGCCAGGGCAACGTCCTGGCGACCTCGTTCCACCCCGAACTGACCGGCGACGACCGGGTCCACGCGTACTTCGTCGAGATGGTGCGCGCGGGGCTGTGACGAGCTCCCGGTAGGATCGGGGACGAACACTGTTGGTTACGCGAAGGAGACAGGCGGATGTCCGGCCACTCTAAATGGGCTACGACGAAGCACAAGAAGGCCGTGATCGATGCCAAGCGCGGCAAGCTCTTCGCGAAGCTGATCAAGAACATCGAGGTCGCGGCGCGCATGGGCGGTGCCGACATCGACGGCAACCCGACGCTTTTCGACGCGGTCCAGAAGGCCAAGAAGCAGTCGGTCCCGAACAAGAACATCGACTCCGCGGTCAAGCGCGGCGGCGGCCTCGAGGCCGGCGGCGCCGACTACGAGACGATCATGTACGAGGGCTACGGTCCGAACGGTGTCGCGGTGCTCATCGAGTGCCTCACCGACAACCGCAACCGCGCCGCGTCCGACGTCCGTGTCGCCATGACCCGCAACGGCGGCTCGATGGCCGACCCGGGCTCGGTCTCGTACCTGTTCAACCGCAAGGGTGTCATCATCCTGCCCAAGGCCGAGCTCACCGAGGACGACGTCCTCGGCGCGGTGCTGGAGGCCGGTGCCGAAGAGGTCAACGACAACGGCGACACCTTCGAGATCATCAGTGAGGCCACCGACCTGGTCGCGGTCCGCACCGCGCTCCAGGACGCCGGCATCGACTACGACTCGGCCGACTCCAGCTTCGTCCCGACCATGCAGGTCGAGCTCGACGAAGAGGGCGCCCGCAAGATCTTCAAGCTGATCGACGCGCTTGAGGACAGCGACGACGTCCAGAACGTCTTCGCCAACTTCGACGTCTCCGACGAGGTCATGGAGAAGGTCGACGCGTAGGGCGGCCGCGCACCGAGCGGATCCGGCGGGCCGGTGGGGACACGTCCCCCCGGCCCGCCGCCGTTGTCAGTGCCAGCGGATAGCCTGACGGCGTCGGCGGGTCCGCGCCGGCGGTCCGCAGCCCACAGGGCCCGCGGAGGCGGCAGGGTCCTTGCGGTGAAGAGGGGTGGGCGGTGCGGGTACTGGGCGTGGACCCGGGGCTGACACGATGCGGGGTCGGCGTGGTCGAAGGCGCCGCCGGTCGCCCCCTCGCCATGCTCGGCGTGGGGGTGGTGCGGACGCCCGCCGACGCCGATCTGGCCCACCGGCTCGTCGCCGTCGAGCAGGGCATCGAGGAATGGCTCGACACGCACCGGCCCGAAGTCGTCGCCGTGGAGCGGGTCTTCAGCCAGCACAACGTCAGCACCGTGATGGGCACCGCCCAGGCGAGCGCCGTCGCGATGCTCTGCGCCGCCCGCCGCGGGATACCGGTCGCCCTGCACACCCCCAGCGAGGTCAAGGCCGCCGTCACCGGCAGCGGCCGGGCCGACAAGGCCCAGGTCGGCGCGATGGTCACCCGCTTGCTGCGGCTGTCCGGACCGCCCCGGCCCGCCGATGCGGCCGACGCCCTGGCGCTGGCCGTCTGCCACATCTGGCGGGCCCCTGCCGTCAACCGTCTCCAGCAGGCGGTCGCCCAGCACGCCCAGCACGCCCCGAAAGGCCGTACCCGATGATCGCCTTCGTCAACGGCGTGGTCGCCGCGCTCACCCCCGCCCTCGCCGTGATCGAGGTCGGGGGAGTGGGCATGGCCGTGCACTGCACGCCGAACACCATCGCCGGCCTGCGCGTGGGGGAGCAGGCCCGGCTGGCGACCTCCCTGGTCGTCCGGGAGGACTCGCTGACCCTGTACGGCTTCGCCGACGACGACGAGCGCCAGGTCTTCGAGCTCCTGCAGACCGCGAGCGGCGTCGGACCACGCGTGGCGCAGGCCATGCTCGGCGTGCACACCCCCGACGCCCTGCGGGCGGCCTTCGCCTCGGGCGACGCCAAGGCGCTGACGGCGGTGCCGGGCATCGGGCCGAAGGGCGCGCAGAAGCTGCTGCTCGAACTCAAGGGCAAGCTGGGCGCACCCGCCCCGGTCGTGGGCGCCCAGCGGGCGGTCGCATCGGCGCCCGCACCCTGGACCGAGCAGCTCACGGCCGCTCTGATCGGCCTCGGCTACGCCTCACGGGAGGCGGAGGAGGCCGTGGTGATCGTGACCCCGCAGGCGGAGGCCGCCATCGCCTCCGGCGGCTCGGCCCCCGTGCCCCAGTTGCTGCGGGCGGCCCTCCAGTCCCTGAACCGCGCCCGCTGACGGGGCCGGCAACGGCGCCGGGCGCACACGCCCCGGCCCGCACGCCGGGTGGCAGCCCACGCCGCCCGGTGCAGGCGCGCGATCCGCGGGCACCCCGGACCGACCACCGCAATGACGCAGAAGGCAGACTGACAGCGTGAACTGGGATGACGAGAGCGACGACCGGATCGTGGCCGCCGCGGCGGATGGTGAGGACACCGCGGTCGAGGCGGCCCTGCGCCCCAAGGACCTGGGGGAGTTCGTCGGCCAGGAGAAGGTCCGCCAGCAGCTGGACCTGGTCCTGAAGGCGGCCAAGCAGCGCGGGGCCACGGCGGACCACGTCCTGCTGTCGGGCGCCCCCGGACTCGGCAAGACCACCCTGTCCATGATCATCGCAGCCGAGATGGGGGCACCCATTCGGATCACCTCCGGCCCCGCCATCCAGCACGCCGGGGACCTCGCCGCGATCCTGTCCTCCCTCCAGGAGGGCGAAGTCCTCTTCCTCGACGAGATCCACCGCATGTCCCGGCCCGCCGAGGAGATGCTCTACATGGCCATGGAGGACTTCCGCGTCGACGTGATCGTCGGCAAGGGGCCCGGGGCCACCGCGATCCCGCTGGAGCTGCCGCCCTTCACCCTGGTCGGCGCCACGACCCGGGCCGGACTGCTGCCTCCGCCGCTGCGCGACCGCTTCGGCTTCACCGGCCACATGGAGTTCTACGCCCCCGAGGAACTGGAGCGCGTCGTCCACCGCTCCGCCCGCCTCCTCGACGTGGAGATCGACACCGCCGGTGCGGCGGAGATCGCCGGACGCTCGCGGGGCACCCCGCGCATCGCCAACCGCCTGCTGCGCCGGGTGCGCGACTACGCCCAGGTCCGGGCGGACGGGGCGATCAACCGGGAGGTCGCCGCCAGCGCCCTGCAGGTGTACGAGGTGGACGCCCGCGGTCTCGACCGGCTGGACCGGGCCGTTCTGGAGGCGCTCCTGAAACTGTTCGGGGGTGGGCCCGTGGGGCTGTCCACCCTCGCCGTGGCGGTGGGGGAGGAGCGGGAGACCGTCGAGGAGGTCGCGGAACCCTTCCTGGTCCGTGAGGGACTGCTCGCGCGCACCCCCAGGGGCCGGGTCGCGACCCCCGCCGCCTGGGCTCACCTGGGCCTTGTCGCACCGCAGCACGGCGGAAGCGGATCAACGGGGCAACAGGGCCTGTTCGGGCCATGACGGCGCGGAGGTTCGCCCCCTCAGGAACTGCGGTGCCATGCTGGGCGTTGTTCCATCGGTGCGGACTCGCCTAGACTCCGCCGATGCCGACCCTTCGGGTCGGCGTGCCCACCCCCGTAGAAAAGGCCGCCGTCCGCGTGCGGTCGTGCGAAGGATTTCCGTCCCGTGAATCTCGTGACACTCCTCCCGTTCATCGTGCTCATCGGGGCGATGTTCCTGATGACCCGCTCCGCGAAGAAGAAGCAGCAGCAGGCCGCGCAGATGCGCGACCAGATGACGCCCGGCACCGGGGTCCGCACCATCGGCGGCATGTACGCCACGGTGAAGGAGATCGGTGACGACACGGTCACCCTTGAGGTGGCTCCCGGCGTCCACGCGATCTACGCGAAGAACGCCATCGGCGCCGTACTGGAGGACGCGGAGTACAACCGCATCGTTCACGGCATCGACGACGTGACGACCGACACGCCCGCCGTGCCGGACGACGTCTCGTCCCTCACCAAGGACGAGGACGGGTCGCCGAAGCTGGACCTGGGCAAGAAGGACGAGCCCAAGGGCGACGACAAGCCCGGGGACGGCGAGGCCGGCGCGAAGTAGCGCGCGGCCGGGGACCGTGCGGTCGCCCGACCGGCGGTCGGTACGGTCCCCGTCAGTGACACTTCTGCGGGGGGCAGGGGTCCCCACCACACATTTCGTGGCCGTCCGCGCGCTGACCCGGCGCGGGACGGTTGGACAGGGAGAAACGACAAGGTGGCAGCACCGAAGAAGGGCCGGCGGCCCACGGGGGCTCAGGGGAGGCCGGGGCGCGCCCTGGCGATCATCCTGATCGCGATGGTGGCGCTCACCGCGGGGATGTTCCTCTCCGATCAGACGACTCCCCGGCTGGGCATCGACCTCGCCGGCGGCACGAGCATCACGCTCAAGGCCAAGAGCGAGCCCGGCAAAGAGAACGCCGTCAACGAGACCAACATGAACACGGCGGTCGGCATCATCGAGCGCCGCGTCAACGGCCTCGGCGTCTCCGAGGCCGAGGTCCAGACGCAGGGCCGCGACCACATCATCGTGAACATCCCCAAGGGGATGAACGAGAAGCAGGCGCGCGAGCAGGTCGGTACCACCGCCCAGCTCTACTTCCGCCCGGTCATCGCGTTCGCGGACGGCGCCCCCGCCGCTCCCGAGGGCGCCCAGAGCCCGAGCCCCTCCGCGAGCGGCTCCGGTGCCCCCGAGGCCCAGGACGGGAACAAGACCAGCCCGTCCGCCACCCCGTCGTCCAGCGCCACTTCCCAGGGCCGCGCGCTCAGCGAGGGCCTCAAGGCCCCGAACGCGCCCACTCCCACGCCGTCGGCGAGCGAGTCGAAGAAGGCAGACGACAAGGCGGATCCGTCGCCGTCCGCGAGTGCTCCCGCAGCCGACCCGGCCGCCGCGGACCTGCAGGCCCGGTTCGCCGCGCTCGACTGCACGAACGAAGAGCAGCGCGCGAACGTCGGCAAGGGCGTCAAGCCCACCGACCCGACGCTCGCCTGCGGTCAGCGCGGCGACCAGTGGGGCAAGTGGATCCTGGGCCCGGCCGCGGTCGAGGGCAAGGACGTCAAGAGCGCCCGGGGCGAGATCGACCCGCAGTCGGGCCAGTGGATCGTCACGATGAACTTCAACGACCACGGCGCCGACGCCTTCGCGAAGGTCACCGGCGAGCTGGCGGCCAAGCAGATGCCGCAGAACCAGTTCGCGATCGTCCTCGACGGCGACGTCATCTCCGACCCGTCGGTCAGCACCGCGATCACCGGCGGCAACGCACAGATCTCCGGTGGCTTCAACCAGCAGTCCGCGCAGGACCTGGGCAACATGCTCTCGTACGGCGCCCTGCCGCTGTCCTTCCAGGAGGACAGCGTCACCACCGTCACCGCCGCGCTCGGCGGCGAGCAGCTGCGCGCCGGTCTGATCGCCGGTGCGATCGGCCTCCTCCTCGTGGTGGTGTACCTGCTGGTCTACTACCGCGGTCTGGCCTTCATCGCGATCATCAGCCTCCTGGTCTCCGCGATCCTGACCTACACGATCATGGCGCTGCTGGGCAAGGGCATCGGCTTCGCCCTGAACCTGCCGGCCGTGTGTGGTGCGATCGTGGCCATCGGCATCACCGCGGACTCGTTCATCGTGTACTTCGAGCGCATCCGTGACGAGATCCGCGAGGGCCGCACCCTGCGTCCGGCCGTCGAGCGCGCCTGGCCGCGTGCCCGCCGTACGATCCTGGTCTCCGACTTCGTGTCGTTCCTCGCCGCCGCGGTGCTGTTCATCGTCACCGTCGGCAAGGTGCAGGGCTTCGCCTTCACGCTGGGTCTGACCACCCTGCTCGACGTGGTCGTGGTGTTCCTCTTCACCAAGCCCGTCATGACGCTCCTGGCGCGCACGAAGTTCTTCTCCAGCGGTCACCCGTGGTCCGGGCTGGACCCGAGGCGGCTGGGCGCCAAGCCCCCGCTGCGCAGCTCCCGGCGCACCGCCGCACCCGCCCCCGTCGAAGCAAAGGAGGCGTGAGAGATGTCGAAGCTGGGAGATCTCGGCGCCAAGCTGTACCGCGGTGAGGTCGGCTACGACTTCGTCGGCAAGCGCTTTCTCTGGTACGGCGTTTCCATCCTGATCACCATCACGGCGATCGTCGCCCTGGCCGTCCAGGGCCTCAACATGGGCATCGAGTTCAAGGGCGGAGCCGTCTTCACCACCCCGAAGACGGCCCTCTCGGTCGCCGGTGTCACGGAGGCCGCGGAGAAGGCCTCCGGCCACGACGCGATCGTCCAGGAACTCGGCACCGGCGGCATGCGCATCCAGATCTCCGGTCTGGACACCGACGCCGCGACCGACGTGAAGAAGGAACTGGCCACCGACCTCAAGGTGAGCGAGGCCGACATCAACGCCGATCTGGTCGGCCCCAGCTGGGGCGAGCAGATCGCGAACAAGGCCTGGACCGGCCTCGGCGTCTTCATGGTCCTCGTGGTGATCTACCTCGCCATCGCCTTCGAATGGCGCATGGCCGTCGCCGCGCTGATCGCCCTGATCCACGACCTCACCATCACCGTCGGCGTGTACGCGCTCGTCGGCTTCGAGGTCACCCCGGGCACCGTCATCGGTCTGCTGACCATCCTCGGTTACTCCCTCTACGACACCGTCGTCGTCTTCGACGGTCTCAAGGAGGGCTCGAAGGACATCACCAAGCAGACCCGCTACACCTTCAGCGAGATCGCCAACCGCAGCATCAACGGCACCCTGGTCCGTTCGATCAACACCACGGTCGTGGCGCTGCTCCCGGTCGCGGCCCTGCTGTTCATCGGCGGCGGTTTCCTGGGCGCCGGCATGCTGAACGACATCTCGCTGTCGCTGTTCGTCGGCCTCGCGGCCGGTGCGTACTCCTCGATCTTCATCGCGACCCCGCTGGTCGTGGACCTCAAGGAGCGCGAGCCGGCCATGAAGGCGCTGAAGAAGCGGGTGCTCGCCAAGCGCGCGTCCGCGGCGGCCAAGGGCGAGTCCCCCGAGGACGCGCAGGGCTCCGACGAGCCGCAGGTCGTGTCGCAGGGCCGTCAGCCCGGGCGGCGACGTTGACCGGGCCGCTGTCCGACCAGGTACGGGCCCTCCTGCTCAGCCGCATCAAGGACGTGGCGGACTACCCGAAGCCGGGCGTGATGTTCAAGGACATCACCCCGCTCCTGGCGGACCCCGAGGCGTTCGGTGCGCTGACCGGAGCGCTCGTGGAGCTGGCCGGGCTGTACGGCGCGACGAAGATCGTCGGCCTGGAGGCGCGCGGGTTCATCCTCGCGGCGCCGGTGGCCGTGCAGGCCGGAATCGGCTTCGTGCCGGTCCGCAAGGCCGGCAAGCTGCCGGGGGCGACGCTCGCCCAGTCGTACGAGCTGGAGTACGGCGCGGCCGAGATCGAGGTCCACGCGGAGGACCTGTCCGTGGGCGACCGGGTCATGGTCATCGACGACGTGCTGGCCACCGGCGGTACGGCGGAGGCATCCCTGTCGCTGATCCGGCGGGCCGGGGCCGAGGTCGCCGGGGTGGCGGTCCTGATGGAGCTGTCGTTCCTCCCGGGCCGGGCCAAGCTGGTCGGTTCCCTGGCGGGAGCACCGCTGGACGCGCTGATCGTGGTCTGAGCGCTTCGACCGCGCCCCCCCGTACGAGGCGGCGGGCATCCGGAATCCTCCGGGTGCCCGCCGCTCGCGTGCCCGGGCCGTTGCGGCAGGCTGGGCGAACGGGGTGACCCAACCCTCGCTACGATGGGTTATCCGGACCGGACACGGGCACCGGATCCTCCCCCGGAGTCCGCCTGGGGGGACCCCCGTGAGGAGCGCTCTTGCCAGACGAGGCCCAGCCCATCTCCGCCGCGCAGCCCGACCCGCGGGCCGAGCAGGCCACGGCGGCCGCTGCCACGCCCCCGCCGGCCCCGCCGGTCAAGCCCGCGCCCAAGTCGGCACCGGTCAAGCCCGCGCCCGCGAAGTCGGCCGCGTCCTCCAACCGGGTGCGTGCCCGCCTGGCCCGCCTCGGCGTGCAGCGCTCGAATCCGTACAACCCGGTACTGGAGCCGCTGCTGCGCATAGTCCGCGGCAACGACCCCAAGATCGAGACGTCGACGCTGCGCCAGCTGGAGCAGGCCTACCAGGTGGCCGAGCGCTGGCACCGCGGCCAGAAGCGCAAGAGCGGCGATCCGTACATCACGCATCCGCTCGCGGTCACCACCATCCTCGCCGAGCTCGGCATGGACCCGGCCACCCTCATGGCCGGTCTGCTGCACGACACCGTCGAGGACACCGAGTACGGCTTGGAGGACCTGCGCCGCGACTTCGGTGACGCAGTGGCGCTCCTCGTCGACGGGGTCACCAAGCTCGACCGGGTGAAGTTCGGCGAGGCGGCCCAGGCCGAGACCGTCCGCAAGATGGTCGTGGCCATGGCGAAGGACCCGCGCGTCCTGGTCATCAAGCTCGCCGACCGGCTGCACAACATGCGCACGATGCGCTACCTCAAGCGGGAGAAGCAGGAGAAGAAGGCCCGAGAGACCCTTGAGATCTATGCTCCGCTGGCGCACCGGCTGGGCATGAACACGATCAAGTGGGAGCTTGAGGACCTCTCCTTCGCGATCCTCTACCCGAAGATGTACGACGAGATCGTGCGCCTGGTCGCCGAGCGGGCCCCCAAGCGCGACGAGTACCTCGCCCTCGTCACGGACGAGGTCCAGGTGGACCTCAGAGCCGCCCGGATCAAGGCCACCGTCACAGGCCGCCCCAAGCACTACTACAGCGTCTACCAGAAGATGATCGTCCGCGGCCGCGACTTCGCGGAGATCTACGACCTGGTGGGCATCCGCGTCCTCGTCGATACCGTGCGTGACTGCTACGCGGCCCTCGGCACGGTGCACGCGCGCTGGAATCCGGTCCCGGGCCGGTTCAAGGACTACATCGCGATGCCCAAGTTCAACATGTACCAGTCGCTCCACACGACGGTCATCGGGCCCAGCGGCAAGCCCGTCGAACTGCAGATCCGCACCTTCGACATGCACCGCCGCGCCGAGTACGGCATCGCCGCGCACTGGAAGTACAAGCAGCAGACCGTGGCGGGGACCTCCAAGGTGCGCACCGACGTCCCGCAGGCCGCCAAGGGCAGCGCCGGCCAGGACACCGTCAACGACATGGCCTGGCTGCGCCAGCTGCTGGACTGGCAGAAGGAGACCGAGGACCCGGGAGAGTTCCTCGACTCGCTGCGCTTCGACCTCTCGCGCAACGAGGTCTTCGTGTTCACTCCCAAGGGCGACGTCATAGCGCTGCCCGCCGGAGCCACCCCGGTGGACTTCGCGTACGCCGTCCACACCGAGGTCGGCCACCGGACGATAGGCGCCCGGGTCAACGGCCGCCTGGTCCCGCTGGAGTCCACCCTGGACAACGGCGACCTGGTCGAGGTCTTCACCTCGAAGGCCGAGGGCGCCGGACCGTCCCGCGACTGGCTGGGCTTCGTGAAGTCCCCGCGCGCCCGGAACAAGATCCGCGCCTGGTTCTCCAAGGAACGCCGGGACGAGGCCATCGAGCACGGCAAGGACGCCATCGCCCGGGCCATGCGCAAGCAGAACCTGCCGATCCAGCGCATCCTGACCGGCGACTCGCTCGTGACCCTCGCGCACGAGATGCGCTACCCCGACATCTCCTCCCTGTACGCGGCCATCGGCGAGGGCCACGTGGCCGCGCAGGGCGTCGTGCAGAAGCTGGTGGCCGCGCTCGGCGGAGAGGAGGCGGCCAACGAGGACATCGAGGAATCGATCCCGCCCGCGCGGGCCCGCAGCAAGCGGCGCAGCAACGCCGACCCGGGCGTCGTCGTCAAGGGCGTCGACGATGTGTGGGTCAAGCTGGCCCGCTGCTGCACCCCGGTGCCGGGCGACCCGATCATCGGCTTCGTCACCCGCGGCAGTGGCGTATCGGTTCACCGCGCGGACTGCGTCAACGTCGACTCCCTCTCCCAGCAGCCCGAGCGGATGCTGGAGGTCGAGTGGGCGCCCACCCAGTCCTCGGTCTTCCTGGTCGCCATCCAGGTCGAGGCGCTGGACCGGTCCCGGCTGCTGTCGGACGTCACACGGGTCCTGTCCGACCAGCACGTCAACATCCTGTCGGCCGCCGTCCAGACCTCCCGCGACCGGGTGGCCACCTCCCGGTTCACCTTCGAGATGGGCGACCCCAAGCACCTGGGGCACGTCCTGAAGGCCGTCAGGGGTGTGGAGGGCGTCTACGACGTCTACCGCGTCACCTCGGCCCGCCGGCCGTAGCGGACAGAAGCGAGGGCCCCGGTACGGAAGATCCGTACTCGGGGCCCTCGTCGTACCGGGGCTTCGGCTCAGCCGCCGAACTCCTCCAGGCCCTTCAGCGCCTGGTCCAGCAGGGCCTGGCGGCCCTCCAGCTCACGCGCCAGCTTGTCGGCCTTGGCGTTGTTGCCCGCGGCGCGCGCCGCGTCGATCTGCTCGCGCAGCTTGTCGACGGCCGCCTGGAGCTGCCCGGTCAGGCCGGCCGCACGGGCCCGCGCCTCCGGGTTCGTACGGCGCCACTCGCCCTCCTCGGCCTCCTGGATCGCCCGCTCCACGGCGTGCATCCGGCCCTCGACCTTCGGCCGGGCGTCGCGCGGCACGTGGCCGATGCCCTCCCAGCGCTCGTTGAGGGAGCGGAATGCGGCACGGGCCGCCTTCAGGTCCGTCACGGGGACGAGCTTCTCGGCCTCGTCGGCCAGCTCCTCCTTGAGCTTCAGGTTCTCGATCTGCTCGGCGTCACGCTCCGCGAAGACCTCGCTGCGGGCCGCGAAGAAGATGTCCTGCGCACCACGGAAACGGTTCCACAGGTCGTCCTCGGCCTCGCGCTGCGCCCGGCCCGCCGCCTTCCAGTCCGCCATCAGTTCGCGGTAGCGGGCGGCCGTCGGGCCCCAGTCGGTCGACTTCGACAGCGCCTCGGCCTCCGAGACCAGCTTCTCCTTGACCTTGCGGGCATCCTCGCGCTGCGCGTCCAGCGAGGCGAAATGCGCCTTGCGGCGCTTGGAGAAGGCGGAACGGGCGTGCGAGAACCGGTGCCACAGCTCGTCGTCCGACTTGCGGTCCAGCCGCGGCAGGCCCTTCCAGATGTCCACAAGGGCGCGCAGCCGCTCGCCGGCGCTGCGCCACTGGTCGCTCTGGGCCAGCTGCTCGGCCTCGGCGACCAGCGCGTCCTTGGCCGCGCGGGCCTCGTCCGCCTGCTTGGCCTTCTGGACCTTGCGCTCCTCGCGCCGGGACTCCACGGTCTCGACCAGCTTGTCCAGCCGCACGCGCAGGGCGTCCAGGTCGCCCACGGCGTGGTGCTCGTCGACCTGCGCACGCAGGTGGTCGATCGCCGTCTGGGCGTCCTTGGCGGACAGATCAGTGGTCCGCACCCGCTTTTCGAGGAGGCCGATCTCGACCACCAGGCCCTCGTACTTGCGCTCGAAGTAGGCCAGGGCCTCCTCGGGGGTGCCCGCCTGCCACGAACCGACGACCTTCTCGCCATCGGAAGTACGCACGTACACGGTGCCCGTCTCGTCGACTCGGCCCCACGGGTCGCTGCTCACAGCGCCTCCTCCACCTGATGCCTTGCGAGGGGCTCACCCCCTGGGCATCGTCCACAGTTTCCTGGGGCGGGCAGCGCCCGCCCTGCACAACGCCAACATAGGCGACCGCCGGGCCGGCTGTCCGCATCCCGCACGACGCAATCTCGGCGTACGCGAGCGGGCCGGCCGGCACCGGGGCCGCATCACCCCGTCAGTTCTGGGTGACCGTGCCCTTCTCGATCTTGATCTCGGTCTTCGGCGCACCGTCCTGGCCGCCGTCGACCGTACCGGCCTTGGCGATCTCCTCCAGGACCTTCAGGCCGTTCGCGTCGATCTTGCCGAACGGCGTGTAGGTCGGCGTCAGCGGGCTGTCCTTGTAGACCAGGAAGAACTGGCTGCCGCCCGAACCGGGCTGGCCGGTGTTGGCCATCGCCACGGTGCCCGCCGGGTACACGACCTGGCCCTGCTCGTTCGCCTTGCCCAGCGAGTCCAGGTTCTCGTCCGGGATGGTGTACCCGGGGCCGCCCCGGCCGGTGCCCTCGGGGTCGCCGCACTGGAGCACGAAGATGCCGCCGGCCGTCAGCCGGTGGCACTTGGTGTTGTCGAAGTAGCCCTTGTCGGCGAGCGACTTGAAGGAGTTCACCGTCTGCGGGGTCTTCGCCGCGTCCATCGCGAAGTTGATGTCGCCGGCACTGGTCTTCAGCGCGAAGGTGTACTGGCCCTTCTGGTCGATCGCCATCTCCGGCGAGGGCGACTGCTTGGGCTCCGGCGGCGTCGCCGAGGCCGACGGGTCCGCCGCCGCGTCCTTGGTGTCCTTGTCCGAATCGAAGACACCGCCCACGATCAGGCCGACCAGCGTCGCGACCACCACGGCGACCGCGGCTCCGATCACCGCCGCCCGCTGACGGCTCTTCCTCCGGGCCTCCGCGCGGCGCTTCTGCTGGCGCTCGTACTTCTCCCTGGCGAGCTGTCGCCGCCGCTGATCGCTCGTGACCACCGGGTCGTCTCCTTGTACGTGTCTGATACTGCTGTCCGGGCTGGGATAGGCCGTACCGTATATGGGTTCGCTGTGTAATGAGCGGCGCCGGTAGGCTCTGAGCAGCAGGATTCCCACCTGCACCCTCCCGCCGGACGACGATTGAGGACGAACGTGCTGATTGCCGGGTTCCCCGCAGGCGCTTGGGGCACCAACTGCTACGTGGTCGCCCCCGCCGCCGGCGAGGAGTGCGTGATCATCGACCCGGGCCACCAGGCCGCCCAGGGCGTCGAGGAAACGCTGAAGAAGCATCGGCTCAAGCCCGTCGCGGTCGTTCTGACCCACGGCCACATCGATCATGTGGCCTCGGTGGTCCCGGTGTGCGGAGCACACGACGTACCGGCCTGGATCCACCCCGAGGACCGCTACATGATGAGCGACCCGGAGAAGGCGCTCGGCCGCTCGATCGGGATGCCCCTCATGGGAGAGCTCACCGTGGGGGAACCGGACGACGTCCGCGAGCTGGCCGACGGCGCCACCCTGAAATTGGCCGGAATGGACTTCTCCGTGGCCCACGCCCCGGGCCATACCAAGGGGTCGGTGACCTTCCGGATGCCCGAGCTGGCCGACATCCCGCCGGTCTTCTTCTCGGGCGACCTGCTCTTCGCCGGCTCCATCGGACGAACCGACCTGCCGGGCGGCTCCCACACCGAGATGCTCGACTCGCTGGCCCGCGTGTGCCTGCCGCTCGACGACTCGACCGTGGTGCTGTCCGGCCACGGTCCCCAGACCACCATCGGCCGCGAGCGCGCGACCAACCCGTATCTGCGGGAGGTCGCCGCCGGCCCGGCAGCGAGCCCCCACCAGGGCGCGCCCGCTCCACGACGAGGAATGTGACGAGAGCTTCGTGGCTACTTTTCAGGCCCCCAAGGGCACGTACGACCTGATCCCGCCGGTCTCCGTGAAGTACCTGGCGGTGCGCGAGGCCATCGCGGCCCCGCTGCGCAACTCCGGCTACGGCTACATCGAGACCCCCGGCTTCGAGGACGTGGGCCTCTTCGCCCGCGGTGTCGGGGAGTCCACCGACATCGTCTCCAAGGAGATGTACGCCTTCGAGACCAAGGGCGGCGACCAGCTGGCCCTGCGCCCGGAGGGAACCGCCTCCGTGCTGCGCGCCGCCCTGGAGGCGAGCCTGCACAAGAAGGGCAACCTGCCGGTCAAGCTCTGGTACTCCGGCTCCTACTACCGCTACGAGAAGCCGCAGGCGGGCCGCTACCGCCACTTCTCGCAGGTAGGCGCCGAGGCGATCGGCGCCGAGGACCCGGCGCTGGACGCCGAGCTGATCATCCTCGCCGACCAGGCGTACCGCTCGCTCGGCCTGCGCAACTTCCGGATCCTGCTCAACTCGCTGGGCGACAAGGAGTGCCGCCCGGTGTACCGGGAGGCGCTGCAGTCCTTCCTGCGGGGCCTGGACCTGGACGAGGAGACCGTCCGCCGCGCCGAGATCAACCCGCTGCGCGTCCTCGACGACAAGCGGTCCGACGTCCAGAAGCAGCTGGTCGGTGCGCCGGTGCTGCGCGACTACCTGTGCGATGCGTGCAAGGCGTACCACGAGGACGTGCGGGCGCTGGTGACGGCGGCCGGCGTCGCCTTCGAGGACGACGAGAAGCTGGTGCGCGGCCTGGACTACTACACGCGGACCACCTTCGAGTTCGTGCACGGCGGTCTGGGCTCGCAGTCCGCGGTCGGCGGCGGCGGCCGGTACGACGGCCTGTCCGAGATGATCGGCGGACCGGCGCTGCCCTCGGTGGGCTGGGCGCTCGGGGTGGACCGCACGGTGCTGGCCCTGGAGGCCGAGGGCGTCGAGCTCGACATCCCGGCGTCGACGTCCCTGTTCGCGGTGGCCCTGGGCGAGGCCAAGGCCACCGTGTTCGGCCTGGTGACACAGCTGCGCAAGGCGGGCGTCGCCGCGGACATGTCGTACGGGGGCAAGGGCCTCAAGGGCGCCATGAAGGACGCGAACCGCAGCGGTGCCCGCTTCGCGGTCGTCGCGGGAGACCGCGACCTCGCCGAGGGCGTCGTCCAGCTGAAGGACATGGAGTCCGGCGAGCAGACGGCCGTGCCCGTCACCGAGCTGATCGACACGGTCAAGGCCCGCCTGGCCTGAGCGGGCGGGATGTCGGACGGGGCCGGGGATCCTTCCCCGGCCCCGTCCGTTCACAGACTCGTACGGCACAATGACCCGTGCTTGATCACCTTGCAGATGTGGAGCGGGCGGTATGACGACACGAAGCACGGACGCGGACACCGCCGGGGGCAGGGCCTTCGGGGCGAGCCGGGCGCTGGCCCTGCTGCTGGTGATCACGGGGGCCGCAGGTCTGCTCGCCGCATGGGTCATCACGATCGACAAGTTCAAGCTGCTGGAGGACCCGAACTTCACGCCGGGCTGCAGCCTCAATCCGGTCGTCTCCTGCGGCAACATCATGAAGAGCGACCAGGCGTCCGTGTTCGGCTTCCCGAACCCCATGCTCGGCCTGGTCGCCTACGGCATCGTGATCTGCGTCGGTATGAGCATCCTGGCTGGAGCCCGGTTCCGCCGCTGGTACTGGCTCACCTTCAACGCCGGCACCCTCTTCGGCGTCGTCTTCTGCGCCTGGCTCACCTACCAGTCGCTCTACAACATCAACGCGCTGTGCCTGTGGTGCTGCCTCGCCTGGGTCGCCACCATCCTGATGTTCTGGTATGTCACCTCGCACAACGTCCGCGCGGGCCTGCTGCCGGCGCCGGGCTGGCTCAGGAGCTTCTTCGGCGAGTTCACCTGGGTGCTGCCCGCGCTGCACATCGGGATCATCGGGATGCTGATCCTGACCCGCTGGTGGGACTTCTGGACCTCCTGACCGCGGACCGACCGCGGACCGACCGCACAGGGGCTGCGGACCGGCCGCGTGCCGACGGCGGCCGCCCTGTCGGCGGACTCGCTTAGGCTTCCGGTGTGGAACCAGACCTGTTCACCGCCGCCGCCGAAGAGCGCCAGGAGAAGGACCCCGCGAGCTCGCCGCTCGCCGTCCGGATGCGCCCGCGCACCCTGGACGA
Source organism: Streptomyces sp. PCS3-D2 (assembly GCF_000612545.2). GTDB lineage: Bacteria > Actinomycetota > Actinomycetes > Streptomycetales > Streptomycetaceae > Streptomyces. Next base: position 6,275,571 of record NZ_CP097800.1, read on the forward strand.
GGTCGTCGGCCAGCAGCACCTGCTCAAGCCCGGATCACCGCTGCGGCGGCTGGTCGGGGAAGGAGCGGGCGGACCGGCCGGTGCCTCCTCGGTGATCCTCTGGGGCCCGCCCGGGATCGGGAAGACGACCCTCGCCTACGTGGTCAGCCAGGCCACGCAGAAGCGGTTCGTGGAGCTCTCCGCGATCACGGCGGGCGTCAAGGAGGTACGGGCCGTCATCGAGGGCGCGCGCCGCGCGGCCGGGGGCTACGGCAAGGAGACGGTGCTCTTCCTCGACGAGATCCACCGCTTCAGCAAGGCCCAGCAGGACTCCCTGCTGCCGGCCGTCGAGAACCGCTGGGTGACGCTGATCGCGGCCACCACGGAGAACCCGCACTTCTCGATCATCTCGCCGCTGCTGTCGCGCTCCCTGCTGCTGACCCTGGAGCCGCTCACCGACGACGACCTGAGCGCGCTGATGCGGCGCGCACTCACGGAGGAGCGCGGCCTGGCCGGGGCGGTGGCCCTGCCGCGGGACGCCGAAACTCACCTGCTGAGGATCGCCGGCGGCGACGCCCGGCGCGCACTGACCGCGTTGGAGGCCGGAGCGGGCTCGGCCCTCGCCAAGGGCGAGGGGGAGATCACCCTCAGGACCCTGGAGGAGGCGGTGGACCGGGCGGCCGTCCGCTACGACCGGGACGGCGACCAGCACTACGACGTGGCGAGCGCACTGATCAAGTCGATCCGCGGCTCCGACGCGGACGCCGCGCTGCACTACCTCGCGCGGATGATCGAGGCGGGGGAGGACCCCCGGTTCATCGCGCGCCGTCTGATGATCTCCGCGAGCGAGGACATCGGCCTGGCGGACCCCACCGCGCTGCCGATCGCGGTGGCGGCGGCCCAGGCGGTGGCGATGATCGGCTTTCCGGAGGCCGCGCTGACGCTCTCGCACGCCACGATCGCCCTGGCCCTGGCCCCCAAGTCGAACACCGCCACGACCGCGATCGGCGCCGCGCTGGCCGACGTGCGGGCGGGCCTGGCCGGCTCGGTCCCGCCGCACCTGCGCGACGGGCACTACAAGGGCGCGGCCGGTCTCGGCCATGCGGTCGGGTACGTGTACCCGCACGACGTGCCGGGCGCCATCGCGGCCCAGCAGTACGCCCCGGACGAGATCCAGGGCAAGCGGTATTACGAGCCGACCCGCTACGGCGCCGAGGCCCGCTACGCGGACGTGGTGGAGAAGGTCCGCGAGCGCCTGCGCGGCACCGACCGCGGCTGAGGCGTCCGCCGCGGGGCGGCTGTCCGATCCGGTGCCCCGCGAGGCGGGGCCAGGGCCCGTACCGGGCGCACGTGCGCGGGCGGGCTCTCCGGCGGATCACCGGTCCGCCGGACAGGCCCTAGGCTGCCCGGATGACCACGGACCTTCCCACCTGTGCCTGCTGCGGCGAAGCCCTCGCCGACGAGCGCCGCATCGACTTCGGCTTCAACCTGCCCGACGCCGCCGTCGGCGCGCCCGAGGAGGCCGTCCACCGGCTCGGCGTGCGCGCCCTGCTCCGGGTGGACGGTGTCGGCTGTTTCATACGCTGCCTGCTGCCCGTCCGGCTGACCCACGACACCGAGCTCGTCCTCGGGGCCTGGCTGGAGGTGGACGACGCCACCCTGCGGCGGGCCCACGAGGTGTGGGAGCAGCCCGGCTACGCGGACCTGTCCGTCGAGGGCACCTTCGCCAACCGGATCCAGCCCTGGGGCGACGACCTGCTCGGGGCCCCGGTCACCGCGAAGGTCGCCGACCCGGAGGAACTGCCCCAGGTCACCGACGTGCGCCACCCGGTGGCCTCCCGCGTCCTGACCCGGACCTGGGACCGCGACCACGTCCTCAGCCGCTTCCCGTACCCGCTGCCCGTGGACGTGCGCACCGACCTCGGCGGCCGCTGGTCGGTCCTGCGCACCGCCGGCCTCACCGCCTCCTTCGTCGACGGAACGGACCACTTCACCGCGTCGGACCGTAGCGCCGCCGTCAACCTCATGCGGGACGAGGTCCCCGGCCGCGCCCCCGGAGACTTCCTCACGGCGCTGCTGTCCGGCGCTCCCGACACCCGGCCCGCCCAGCGCGTGCGCGAGCCGATGGGCGGGGGAGTGCGGTACGCGTTCTGGCTGACCTCGCAGGACCACGGCCGGCCGCGCCACGAGTTCTACGGCATGGCCGTCGCACCCGGCATCGCCGCGGGGATCTTCTGCACCTACGAGGATCCTGCCGACCTGGACTGGGCCCAGCGGATCTGGCGCTCGCTCGATCACGCCCTGAACACCCTCTGACCGGCCCGCGGGCGCGCCGGCCGGCCGCCCTCAGGGCGAGGCGGCCGCGAAGAGGGCGCGCATCGCCCGGCGCAGGCCGCAGACGTCCGCCACCGGCTCGGGGAAGTCGAAACGGGCGTCGAAGCAGCCGCCGGCGACGCCGCCGGTGAAGCGGACGCGCAGGCCCGTCCGGTCCAGGGCGAGCGGGACCGCCGTCATCCCCCGCGCCTCGCGGCTGCCGAGCAGGTCGCACAGTCCGCCGATCCGGTCGCCGTGGGAGGCGTGCAGGTGCTGGAGGAGCTCGGCCTCGTGCGGGGACACCGGGTCCGGCTCCGCCGCGGCCAGGTCCTCGGGGTCCACGTGCTCGGCGCCCCACAGGTCGTCCACCGTGATCTCGCCGACCTCCAGGCGCAGCATCATCCAGGCGGGGCGGCCCGTGTACGGGGCGCTCCGGGACTCGTCCAGGCCCAGCAGCTCGCCCACCGGATGGCGCTCGGCGAGCAGCGCGGCGCACCGGGCGCGGTCGTGCCCGCGGACCGGCGTCAGCCACCCGGCCAGCCACGCACGGCCTCGGATACGATGGGGCACGGACACCGGCGCCACATCCGTGATCTCGATCACGGCGGTGAGGTCGTCGTCCTGGGCGTGAGCGGCTGCCGCGGCAGCCGCGGATTCCCCGGAAACAAGGAGAATCACGTCCCCGTCCGGGGTGACGGTCCGCGCGACCGGCAGCCCTGTCCCGAACTCCTCGGGCCCGTGACTGTCACGAGCATCGATCAGCGTGAGGGATACTGAGGCGTTGGACTCTACGAGGGTTCGTACGCGTTCGGCTCCGGTGAGCTGCCGAACGCCTTCCCTGGGACGCGGCTGACCTTGCTTATCGTCGGCGCAAGCGGATTCTGTTTCGTTGGAATCCGAACTGCGTTGCGCACTGGGCAGGGGGATCCCATGTGGTCGAGACATTACGTCCTCCTCGCTAAGGTAAGCCTCACCTAACTTACATGGAGGTAGGTTCCCCGTGAACCAGAAGCGACCCAAGGTCAAGAAGTCTCGCGCCCTCGGCATCGCCCTGACGCCGAAGGCCGTCAAGTACTTCGAGGCCCGCCCCTACCCGCCGGGCGAGCACGGCCGTGGCCGCAAGCAGAACTCGGACTACAAGGTCCGTCTGCTGGAGAAGCAGCGTCTGCGCGCTCAGTACGACATCTCCGAGCGCCAGATGGCCCGCGCGTACGACCGCGCCAAGAAGGCCGAGGGCAAGACGGGCGAGGCGCTGGTCGTCGAGCTCGAGCGTCGTCTCGACGCCCTGGTCCTGCGTTCGGGCATCGCCCGCACGATCTACCAGGCCCGCCAGATGGTCGTTCACGGCCACATCGAGGTCAACGGCGCCAAGGTCGACAAGCCGTCGTTCCGTGTCCGCCCGGACGACGTCATCACCGTGCGCGAGCGCAGCCGCGAGAAGGTTCCGTTCCAGGTCGCCCGTGAGGGTGGCTACGCAGGCGAGGGCGAGACCCCGCGCTACCTGCAGGTCAACCTGAAGGCCCTGGCCTTCCGCCTGGACCGCGACCCGAACCGCAAGGAAATCCCGGTCATCTGCGACGAGCAGCTCGTCGTCGAGTACTACGCCCGCTGATCTTCCGGCAGGCGTAGCCCTCACCGGCTGGTGGAAACCCGCCGCCCCTTTCGGGGCGGCGGGTTTTCCGCTGTCCGGGTACAGGCCCTACGGCTGATCCGCCGCCGCCGTGCTGCGCGGGACCCGCGGGCTCGGCGTTTCGCCCCGTGCCGCCGGACCCGGCACCCGTGCCGCCCCGCGCAGCGCCCGCACCACCAGCGCGTCCCGGGACAGCGCCCGCCCCTCGGCCGCGCACGCCGCGAAGCGCTCGGCGCCCAGCGCCGCGCCTGCCCGCTCCGTGCACGTCAGCCGTGGCGCGTTGAAGTACCCCGAGCCGAACAGCCGCAGCCCCACCCCGTCCCACATCGGCTCCGCCGCACCCTGGAGCACGGCGGCCTCGGTCGGATCGCCCTCGGCGACCGTGACCAGAGCGAGCAGCTCCAGCGCGAGGACCAGCCCGACCAGGTCGTCGAAGGTGTGGTTGATCTCCACGCTCTCGGTCAGCAGCTGCCGGGCCTCCTGCGTGCCGCCCGCCTCCAGGGCCGCGTACGCCAACACGTAGAGGGCGTACGCCTTCGTCCAGCGCTCCCCGCGCTCCTCGCAGATCTCCCGGACGTCCCCGCACAGCGCCAGCGCACCCGGCAGGTCCCCGAGGAAGGCCAGCGCCATCCCCAGCTCGACCTGGCACATCAGCACGTTGCTGTTGAGTTCCCCGGCCGCCCGGTATCGCTCCAGCGCCTCACCCAGCAGCTCCCTGGCCCGGGCCATGTCGTCCGAGACGAGCGCCAGACAGCCCAGCCGGTGCACCGCGTACGCTGCCGCCACCCGGTTCCCGCTGCGCGCCGCCGCGTCCCGGCACTCGTACAGAGCGCACATCGAGGCCGTCGCATCGCCCTGCAGGGCCGCCACGTAGCCCAGCACCCACAGGGCCTTCAGCCGGGAGCTCTCATACTCCGCCGGCTGCCCGCCCGTGGGGTCCAGGGTGCGGTCCAGCCAGTGCCGGCCCTCGGTCAGGCGCCCGCACCCCGCCCAGTAGAACCACAGGGTGCCGGCCAGGAACTGGCCCAGGTACAGTTCGTCCGGCTCGTCCAGGCAGCACTCCAGGGCGAGCCGCAGGTTCGGCAGCTCCGCCTCCACCAGGGCCGCCACCTCGTGCTGGCGCGGGCTGAACCAGTCCAGCTCGCACCAGGTCGCCAGCCCCATGTACCAGTCGCGGTGCCGCCGCCGCAGCCGCGCCGCGTCGCCCAGGGACTCCAGCCAGCCCGCCCCGTACAGCCGTACGGTCTCCAGCATCCGGAACCGCACCCCGGCGGGCGTCTCCTCCCGGACCAGCAGGGACTGCGCGAGGAGCGCGCCCACCAGGTCCAGCACGCCCTCCGCCGGCAGATCGGGCCCGGCGCACACGTACTCGGCGGCGTCGAGGTCGAACCGGCCCGAGAACACCGACAGCCGAGCCCACAGCAGCCGCTCCGCCGGGGTGCACAGCTCGTGGCTCCAGCCGATGGCCGAACGCAGCGCCCGGTGCCGGGGGAGCCCTCCGCGCGCACCGCCCGTCAGCAGCCCGAAGCGGTCCTCCAGTCGGGCGAGCACCTGGGCCGGGGACAGCGTCCGCAGCCGGCCCGCCGCCAGCTCCAGAGCGAGCGGGATCCCGTCGAGGCGGGCGCACACCTCCACGAGCGCCGCCCGGTCGGGCCCCGTGACCGCGAAGGCCGGGTCGGCGGCGACCGCCCGCGCCTCCAGCAGCGCGAGCGCCTCCTGTGGGTCCGGCGGGGCGAGCGGAAACGTCCGCTCCCCGTCCACCTCCAGCGGGCGCCGGCCCGCCGCGAGCACCTGGAGGCCGGGGGAGCGCAACAGGAGTTCCCGCACCAGAGCGGCCGTCTCGTCCACCAACTGCTCGAAGCCGTCCAGGACCAGCAGCAACCGCTTGTCGGCCAGGTGCGCGGCCAGCACGGTCCGGGGCGGCCGCGTCGTGTGGTCGGTGAGCCCGAGCGCCTGTGCGAGCGTCACCTCCAGCAGTGCCGGATCCCGTACGCAGGCCAGCTCGGCCAGCCAGACGCCGTCGCAGTAGCGTTCCTCCGCCGGAACGTGCGCCCCCTGTGTACCGTGCGCTCCGGTCGCCGACCGGGCGGCCTCGGCGGCCGACCGGGCCGCCGCGAGAACCAGCCGGGACTTGCCGACCCCGCCCACGCCCGTCACGGTCACCAGCCGCGACACCTCCAGCAGGCCCCCCAGCTCGGCGAGTTCGCCACCCCGCCCGATGAACCCGCTCAGCTCCGAGGGAAGATTGCCCCGGGCGGTACGTGGAAGGGGTCTGTGTCGCATGGGACACGGAGCGTACTGGTCCGGATGCACTCCGTCCAAGAAGGGTGACCTCGCCCCCGTATTCGGGTAGGGCCGGGGATCCCCGGCGCGATAGGGTCGGGGGACCAGGTGTGGGAATCGCCGGCGGTTCGGCTGAAGACAGAGAGCGGTGTGACGTGTCCGGTGTAGAGGTGGCCGGGATCATCGTGGCCGTCTTCTGGGCCATCCTGATCTCCTTCCTCGCCGTCGCCCTGGTGCGGCTGGCGCAGGTCCTCAGGGCGACCACGAGGCTGGTGTCCGAAGTGACCGACCAGGCCGTACCGCTGCTGGCCGACGCCTCCAGCACCGTCCGCTCCGCGCGCACCCAGCTCGACCGGGTCGACGCGATCGCGAGCGACGTCCAGGAAGTCACCTCCAACGCCTCCGCGCTGTCCTCCACCGTGGCCACCGCCTTCGGCGGACCGCTCGTGAAGGTCGCGGCCTTCGGCTACGGCGTCCGCAAGGCGCTCGGCAAGGGGGACGCCGGGGCCGCGGACGGCGTCCCGTCGAAGGCCGCCCGGCGTACCCGAAGCGGCGCCGGTGGCCGTACTGTGATCGTTGGCCGAACGGTGCCGTCCGCCCGGCGCCGGAAGCAGAAGGACTGAGACCGCCGATGTTCCGCCGAGCCTTCTGGTTCACCGCCGGCGCCGCCGCCGGCGTGTGGGCCACCACCAAGGTCAACCGCCAGCTCAAGAAGCTGACGCCGG